>JBGOYZ010000006.1:0-44263 GCA_041479945.1 Thermoproteota archaeon | reverse complement strand
CTCGGTCGAGATCCTGAAGCACAGGTTCCTGAAGGACGCCTTGGTCATAAAGGAGATCAAGATCGGAACCGAAGTGATGCCCGCCAGAGAGGAGGGCTTCAGAGACCGAAACGTATCCACCATCGAGATAACTCTGCAGAAATCAGCATAGGAGCGACAGAATCAAGAGCTCGGATCGGCTAGGACAGATTGGAAAGCGAACTAGTCGGTCCTTCCGATCTTTCTTGTTCTCAATGTAGTCAGCCATGCAAGGAAAGATTGCGATGGGCTAGAGCTGGAGGGCCATTATGTGAGCGTCGGTGCCGTCCATGTAATAGCCCCTGATGGTTTTCCTGATGTCATAACCCATACTCTTGTACAATGCAATGGCAGGAGCGTTGTCCGTCCTGACCTCCAAGTAGGATTCCCTGATTCCCGCGTTCTTCATGGCCTCGTGAACTGTTTGCATGAGCGACCTGCCGATGTCCATTCTTCGGTGCGTTGATCTGACTGCCAAGCTCACCACGTGACCGCGAGGCGATAGAGAGAAGTACTCTCCGAACGGAGAGAAGTTGGTCTCTTTTCTACACATGACATACCCGACGATCTTCCCCCGGTCTTCCCCGACGAAGAAGAAGTCGCCGTGTTCTTCAAGCATGTCCTTGAAGAAGTCGGGGCTGTAGTTCTCCGGCAGTTCCTGACGGTTTGTCTCGATTACCTCTGGGAGATCACTCGTACGTGCCTTCCTCGTCACGAGAGAGCCCTTTGAAGTCTCCATGTTCAGATGGTGTCATCGCTGATGGCTGGTGGTTATTAGAGATTTGCCGGACAAACACAGTGGGCATATGAAAGAGAGTTGACATCTTCCACTGAGACAGAATAGATTCTGATTAGCTTATATCCAACAACTTGCGGCCGCCACCGGATGCAGTCCGGAATCCTCGATGCCGTGAGAGAGGCGGGCTTCCAAGTGTTGAGTATGGAGGAGACTCTATACTCAACGAACTTCTATGTGGCACCAGTCGACACGAAGCAGAAGTTCCTGTCTCTGTTCGACAAGATGAAAGACGTCGGCTTTCTGCCGGTGCTGAGGAGAAGAGGTGATGACGTGGTACTGTCAGTGGTCAGATCCGGGACACATGGTCAATCAAAGGAAAACCTGTTCTGGGTCTTTGGTTCTCTGCTGGTCACGGCTGTGACCATCGGGTTGGATTTCGTCCTCAGGTTCCCGCTAATCCGAGAAATTGAGTCAGCGGCCGGAGTGGAAACCTCGTTCTTCGCCAGTCTGGCTACTTATGTCATAGGGTTCTTACTTGTGCTGGGTGTCCATGAGCTGGGGCACAAGTTGACCTCGATGGATTCCGGAGTTCAGACCAGTGGTCCGTACTTCATACCCGGCATTCCGGGTGTCTACCCGACGTTTGGAGCAGTCATACTCCAGAAAGACATACCGAAGAACAGAGACGAACTGATCAACATAGGTATCTCAGGTCCACTGCTTGGCTTTGTCGCAGCGGTCGCGCTCGGGGCGGTGGCCATCGCAACGGGGGTTCAGGTGCCTATCGACAAGGCGTTGCAGATAAGTGAACAAACAGGGGTGCCACTTGCTGAGATGCAGCCAGCGCTCCAGCTGCTCGCTATGGTCCTACGCAAGGGAGACGGAGCGCTTTTCATGGGGGCGTTGGCCACTCCCGTCTGGCTGGGTTTCGCAATGACATTCCTTAACCTCTTCCCGGCTGGGCAGCTCGACGGAGGACACGCGGCCAGAGGAGCCCTAGGTCAGCAGGGACACAAGCTGCTCACCATTGCCTCAATCATTGGGCTGCTGCTGGCTGGATTCTGGTTCATGGCCCTTTTCGCAGCGCTCACGTGGGGATTCAGAGATCACCCGGGGCCGCTTGACGATGTCAGTGGTCTGAGCCTGTCGACCAAGGTCAAATTGGGCGTTACGCTCCTAGTCTTCCTCCTTTGTTTCTCCGTGTTCTGACTTTCTGGGCGCGAACGACATGGATAGGTCTCTGGCCATGGCCAGCCTAAAGTCACCTTCCACTGATCGCCTCAAGGATCTCAGCAGATCGGAGCCGGTGTTCAGAACTCTCCATTTCAGAATCTTGGATACCAAGGCCGGGGGCATTGAGGTCACCAGCCTAGTCCTCTCGTCTGACTTGACCTGCCGTATCATGTAGAGCACGATGTCATGCCAATCAAACCTCCTCTCGATTCTGCTTACGAGCTCATGCTGAGGTAGGCTGGCAGAGGCGAACAGAGGAAGGTCTACAAGGGGTTGGTTCCACATCCCGACGAAGCCTGCGACCTCAAACCGCGAACTGGACAGAGCGGACAGCATGTAGGGAATTCCAACGGAGGGAACGGAGTCAGTTGGCTCTCCACCGAGGCCACCTATCAAGGCGGTAGCATCATCCGGCATGTCATTTCGACTAGACCCGCGATGGTACGAGTACATCTCCCCAATCTGTCCCGCATAGTAGTGAGCCAAGGTGCTCGCGTCCTTCTTGCTCCCATCGATGAGGGCCAACACGATGTTCGACTCGACTCCTTTCAATGGATCCAGCAACAGGGTGACGGCCTTCTCTTCCTCACCTAGGAGATAGTGATCAATCGACTCCAAGAGCCCATGGCCTCCAGTCGGGTAGGCGATCTGACCCAGTCCGCTCAGTAAGTCTATGAAAGGGTGGCACGTGGTTTTCGACAGCACGACCACGAGAGCATCAGATGCAGACTGATCTTGAGGTGGAGAAGGCTCTCGTAGGGCCGGTTGTTGGAAGTACTTCTGAGCTGACTTGGGCGACATGACTTGCACGTTCATGGCGCAATTCTCCGGCAGCTCGCCCTTCAACATCTTCATAGCGTTGCTCAAAGTCAGTTGATCCAGCGCTAATCTGAAGTCGATTCGAACCGCTACTCGGTGAAGTGACTCAGGGAGATGGACTCGTTTCTCAGCGGGACAGTTCGTGATCCATGTACTGGTCTCCGTATCCCTGACGCACAAGAGTTCCTCGGGCTCCACGGTGAGGAAGATGCGAGTGGGACCATATGGCATGTGGACCTCGGTCAACTAGCGAGCGAGGAATGGGAGGAAGTCTTTTAAGCATGAAGTCGAGCGATAATCAAAGTGCTGAAATTGAACATCTCTGACATGGCCGAAATCGGTCTGGGCAAGTCACAGACAGCGGTCATGAGGACGAACGATCGCTCCGGCCTCATCATAAGATCCCCTATGTACAACATACTCATCGACACAACCCGTTCTGCTCTTCCCGACAACTTCAGACCCGACATCATACTCGTGACGCATGAGCATTCACACCATCTCGACGAGAACTTCATTTTCTCTTTGCATAAGGCACTGAAGAACGACTTGGCTGGAGCAGTTCAGCAGAAACCGTACGGCGTGACACCTCCTGAGGACCTTCCTCCTATCATCGCAGACCAAACATCGGCGGTCCTTCTCAGGAGACTCATCAACAAGGACACGATCAAGGTAATGAATCCGGGTGACGAATTATCAGTGGACATGGTAACGATATCAGCGTTCAGGAGCAATCATACCACTGCCAAGACACCGCTGACCTACATGGTGGTCTTGGACAACGGTCTGAGGATATACCACGCCAGCGACAGCCTCCCCAATGAGGACATGAAAGTCGTGTCAGAGCAAGAACCCGACATCGCGTTCGTCCCCATAGGCTTGGATCCGGGAGTGTCACCGGTCAGTGGAGCACAGGTTGCCGGACTGATCCAGTCCGACGTTGTAGTTCCTTTCCACGGCACTGACGTTCAGAAGTTCAAGACCAGTGTCAAGAGGATCTGCGACAAAACGCAGGTGAAGATTATCTATCCAGGGGAGATGCAGATATATGGATAGAGTGAAGGTACTTGCCAAGGCAATCGCTCAGACAGAAGCACTGCAGCTGGGCTTCTTCACCAACAACATGGGGCAGCCCGCCCCTATCTACTTCGACCTGAACAAGCTTTGGCAAGATCCTACTATGCTTGCTACGGCTACCAAGGAACTCTGCACAGTCATCAAAGAGGAGTTCGGAGAGGACTACAACAGAATCGGCGGCTCGGACCACAGCGGTCTGCCCATCGCTACGCTTGCCTCCCAATTCCTGGACAAGCCTTTGGTCGTACTGCGCAGGACACCCGCGGAGGACAAGTACGGACCGATCCTCGGCACCATGTTTCCCGGGGACAAGATACTGGTAGTTGACGATGTCATCGCCACCGGAAAGAAGGCACTGGAAATGGCCAAGGTGGTCAAGGAGGAAGGAGGTGTATTCCACGGGTACTGCGTGTTCTTGGACAAACAGGAAGGAGGTTCCGATCTTCTCGGCAAGAAGAACGTCCGCTTCGCGTGCGTAGCGACCCTCATGGAAGTTGCCGATGAGCTTCACCGATTCGGTTGGATGGAAGACGATACGTTCAGCTCCATCTCAGAATACGTGGCGTCACGCAGCCACTAGTCGCCCGGCGATTCTCTTGTGGTCCCAATCAACTCGAAGAATTCATCTTTCACGAACTCGATGAAGTCTTCAACGCTCATCCTGTTGAAGACCGTCACCACCGCATCTCTCGTCACTCCCACTATGTAACCGTACTTCCTTGAGGTCACGACCACGTACCAGATGTTCCCTTGGGACACATAGGTCGGATACAGTGATGTATCGGAGATCGAGGGGCCATACAACGATATCTTGTCCAAGTTGGGGATCTCAAGCCCGTCGAAGAACATCACCTTTGTCCCCTCCGGGTTTCTTCTGTGGTATGATTCCAGTGTCTTCGGAGTGATCTCAGCGTTCAGAACTCCTCCCAAGGAGAGGAAAAGTGTGGACGAGAACAGGTTCGCGATTGCGTTTGCGACGGGCTTCCTTTCCGCCACCAGCAGCAACATGTCGGGTTTCCTCTGCTTGAACAAGAACGGCGTGTCGACTGTCTTGAATGTGACCTCCAATTCCTCCCTCTGGCGCAGCCTCACGGGGACGTCTCTTGATATGATCCCGGACAGTTCATCCTTGCCAGCGCTCAAGTCCCTTATCTCGGTCAGTAGGGACAGGTCAGACCCCTCAATGGTCTGCTCGTTCCTGTAACCGTTTAGTTTCTCTGCGATAGTCTCTATCGACACCTGCTCAACGACTCTGAACACCTTGCCAGCTATTACCATCGTCACCTCACCTTAGGATAGCCAGTTATATTAATCGTAATGCTGACAATGCTTGGGATAGGTTTTTAACGAAGTTCAAAAGGTGAGACCGACTGTGATAGCTGAGAGGCCGGTTGGGCAGTTACGACAAAGCAAACTACTGCTAAGAGAACTCATACTCGAGAATCTGATGACGTACAAGTATGCTAGGATACCGATCTCGCCCGGCCTCAATCTCGTCTTGGGTCCGAACGGAGCGGGTAAGTCTTCCATCCTTCTAGGCCTCTCGGTTGGGCTAGGCCAAGCTCACACGGAGCGAGGCAGGAAGCTGAGCGACCTCATAAGGTGGGGGGAAGACATCGCGAGGATAACGCTCGTTTTCGACAACAAGGCCCAGAACGGTTCTCGACCGATACCGGAGGTCAGAACCGACGAACTGGTAATCACGCGCTACCTCAGGGATGACGGCGAGTACTGGCATCAGATGAACTTCAGACAAGCCACGAAGCTGGAGATCTACGACGTCCTGAGCAGGTTAGGCATAGACCCGGACAACATGTTCATCATAATGCACCAGTACATGGTGGAGGAGATAGCAGCCCTGACCCCTCAGACCATGCTGCAGACTATGGAGAAGGCCGTCGGCCTGACTCATTTCAGGGACAGGATAAGGGAAGCGAGGGAGAAACTGACAGAGGTTGCGAGCGAAGAGAAGCAACTCTCCTCACTTCTGTCCGAAGCGCAGGCCACGCTCGACACTTGGCACGGAGAGGTCGAGAAACTGAAAAAGAGGGACTCACTGAGGCTGAGGATGACCGAGCTGCAGATCGAACAAGCTTGGTCCGAACACGCAGGCCTCTCTCAAGAGCTCGAGCAACTGACGGAGAAAAACACTCAGATCAATGAAAGACTCGTGAAGTACAACTCAAGAATCGAAGAAGCGACGAAGCGCATCGCAGACCTGCTGGCGCAGTTCCAAGGCAAGGTTGAGAAGTTGGTCGCTCCCGTCACCCAAGCAGGCGAAGGTGAAAGGGCCGGTTTGGGGCAGGAGTTGACTCGGACCGTGGAGAGCTACGCTGAAGCAAGGGTTAGAGAAGCCATTCTGAAGAGAAACCTCTCTCTGCTGACGAGGCTCGGTCACAGAGTGGGGGCGAGCATGAGAATCGCACAGAACGCCTGTGAAGAGGCCCTCAGGAAGGCTTCTGAGCTGGGTCCGAAGCCCAGCCGAATCAAGAACCGCGAGGAGATCGTCAAGGAACTCGAGGGCATGCAAATCGGCTTGGCCACCCTGGGTTCGGTTGTAGAAAACGCAGAACAGATCTACGAGAGCTACAGGAAGACGTACGACGACATAGAGCAGAAGTCGCTTTCCGTCAAGAAGAACAAGGAGTCCGTGCTTGGCGAGATCGATGAGACGCTAACGCTTTGGAGGAGAGAGGTGGCGAAGTTGGTGGATCAACTCAGTGATTCCTTCAAGGAGAAGATGAGGGGCATCGGAGCAGACGGAGAGGTTCGTTTCATGGGTCAGGAGGACATGGACCAAGCGGGGGTTCAGATCATGGTCAGCTTCGGGGGAAGCAGGCTCGTAGAGCTGAACTCCTTCACTCAGAGTGGAGGCGAGAGGAGTTCCTCGATAATAGCGTTCATGCTCTCTCTGCAGTCTCTGATACAGTCCCCTCTGAGGGCACTGGACGAGTTCGACATACACATGGATCCCCGGAACAGGGAGACCTTCTTCAAGCTCGTCGAGCAGGAGGCGAGCAGCAACCCCGAAGCATCGTACTTGGTGGTCACCCCAGGCCAAGTCCCGAAGACGATCACCAAGGCAGTCGGCATAGTCGTGCAGAAGGTGAGTGGAACTTCGGTGATCAGTATTGTCGAGAACGTCTGAAAGACAGGTGGAGAAGGAACTCAAGGATCTGATAACCGAGGTATCCTCGATCATGAGGAGCGGGTCGGATCCGCTCGTCGTCCAACTGGAACCTCGCCTGTCCAAGTTGAGGCAACTGATTAAGAAGAGCCTACAGTTCAAGCACATAGAGCTTGACGTGGAAGCGCTGTACAACCTCGCGATACTGGTGTACAGCCAGAGCAAATTCCTGAAGGACAAGTCGTCCATACTTTACGTCGATCCGTTCCTGATCAGGCTGGCCGTGATGGGGTCCTCGACGGAAAGACTGGCCGAAGTTTTCCTGCAGTCTTGGAAGCCCAGCACCGGTCGCGACGTGCTGAGTCTCGAGATGATGAGGAGGTCCTACGAGTACTGGAACAACCTGAAGGACTACAGTATCGGTGCTGAGAAGACAGAACCGTTGCTGGGCGAGAGCTTGGAATCCCTTGGGGTCACTTACGATGAGCTCATCTCAGAGGGAATGTCGGAGTTACACGACGAACTCCGGAACAGAGGGGGAAGGCTGCTGTATGAGGAACTGCTGGGCGAGGGGAGCCTGAACGAAAGACTGCGAAGGGCCGTGCTTATCAGCTTCATGCTATCCTATGGGTACGCGGCGGTTGAGAAGGAACCTCTCAAGAGGAGGTTTTGGATCGTGGCGAGGGAGGGGGCCTCAAAGGAACAGCCGGCGGGAGCCGAGAGCATAGTCACGATAGTGAGTTGACATGGAGCCATCCGGGTTACCTGCGAAGATCCGACGGGCAGCACAGCTTCTGTTCTTCAAGTCACATAGGATACCCGGAGTCAAGGGCTGGGAGTTGAAGCGCTCCCTCGGTTCAGGCTACTCGAGAGTGCTGAAGATGCTGAGGTCGCAGATCGAGCCTCTTGGTGTAACCATCAAGGCGGTCGGAGACGACGGAGCGGAACTCTCTTTGGACACCCCAGAAGACACGCTCAGCACGGCCAGGTTCGTCTTGGTGTTGACTGACCCTCTGAAAGTCTCAGATGCGAAGACATCCGGCTGGAGCATCGACGAGCTGGCCGGTTTGACGATTTGCCTTGCGACGATAGGTTCAAGAGGGGACAAGGCAGCAAGGTCTGAAATCGAGGAAACTCTGAGACAGAAATTCCCGAAGTGGAAAGTGCGGAATTTCATCTCCAAGTATGTCAAGTGGGGATACTTGGAGGAGGAGGGGGATTCGCTCATGCTGGGCTGGAGGACGAAGGTTGAGGTCGACACGCGATCGCTGCTAAGGTATGTCTTTGGCGCCTAGCCACTCTCAGTAGCTTCTGAACGACAGTCTCCGTTCTGCGTCGACTACCGCTTTTGTGAACTCCTCATCCGCCTTTGAGGACTCAAGGATCGACTCTATGTCTTTGAGTGGCACCCTCCTAGCGACCAGAGCCATTGCTGCTCGTTCCCTGTGTCTGTAGAGCAGCAGGGCCGTCCTCCTCGCTCTCTCAAGAACTCTTTGGCTTTTCCGGGACTTCGACCTGTATTTCACGGACCTTGCCGCATCCTCGTCCGGTACGACCCCCACGTAACCGGAACCACAAGATGGGCACTTCAGTGGGAAAGTCATGTCCGCGACGCGAAGCGTTTCGAAGTAGTCCAAGTTCTCAGTGCAGATCAAGGTCAGTATGCCACTTCGGAGCCGTGCAAGCGCGTACCTCAGGAGTATCTTGTCGACCCTATCCGGAGGGAAAAGATCAACGTGCGTCTCAGTTCTCCTGAGCGCGGCGCGTGACAACGGGGATGGTAGTTCTCTTCCTTCGATGACCTCGACGGTCAAGCTCCCACTCCTCAGCTCTGACAGGAAAACCTTCAGTTTCTCAGCGTCGTAGTCCTTCTGCATGAGTTCCTTCTTCGCCTCCTCGAACACAGGTGTGCCCTTCAACATCGAGGCCAATTTGTCCACTTGGACCGAGGTGAGGTCGGCCTGCCGCTCGATCACACCGAACCTCCTCCCCACGTGAATAATCCTCCTCTTGAACATGCCCACTGATTCTATTCCTGAGAGAAGGAGTTCCTCCGTCTGACTGGCCTCCAAGGACTTGAGTTTGCTCAAGAGCGCGCCCGGATCCACGTGTTGGTCAACGATGATCCTGTACGGATCCCTGCTTGTGCTCACCATATGATCTCTCTCCGACAGAAGCGAACCGACTATCTTCGCGAGTGCAGAGTTGACTTGATCTCCGTTGCAGGCGTGGAATATCAGCTTCTCACCCCAACACTCCATCACAACGCTCTTGTCTGTGGCCACCGGGTACTTCTCCTCGACTGAGTCCCGCATGTTGGACAGCATTTCCTCCATCAGTCTGGGTTCCAGATGCATTCGGTCACCCAGGTACTCAGCAATCTCCGCTCCGGACATTCCACGAGATAGCATCTCTGTGATCTCCCTTCTGAGTGTGCCGAGCTCTCTCGCTGCTGCGAACTTGACAGGTATCTCTTCCCCAGCCCAGAACGGGACGGCTCCCGTGGGGTCATCCGAGGGCATGACCCTGACATCTCCTTCTTCTATGGCTTCTATCACCCAGACGCGCCCAGCCATGATGAACTTCGTCCCTTGGATCCCCTTCTCGGCCACAAACTCCTCGTCCAGTATTCCGACGATGTCCTTCGTGTTGGAGTCTATCACGCGGTACTGTCGGACCTCCGGGATCGTGGACAAGTGGTCGTAGTAGAACTCGTACGTTGCTGTCCCACGGCCCCTGACGACGATCCCACTGGGGGGGTCATAGCGCAGGATGGACGGATACTTGCTCCGCAGAAAGTCGAGGACGGAGCCCAGTTCCTCGAGCGTTAGGTCCTTGTATATGGTCGCCCTGCTGACTAGATCGATCAGATCCTCTATGTGAGACCTGCCCCTAGTGAGTAGATATCCGACTATCTGGTGCGCCAGAACGTCGAAGGGCTTAGAGGACAGATCAACGGCCTCCAAGTCCTTTCTGAGAGCCCTGTTCCGCAGGACGACCGATTCCATTAGATCCTCCTCATCCATGGCCACTATCACACCTCTTGACACCTCTCCCACCCCGTGACCACTCCGTCCTACTCTCTGTATGAGGTGAGTAGATTGCCTCGGCGATCCATACTGCACGACGAAGTCCACTTGCCCGATGTCTATGCCCAGCTCCAAGCTCGATGTGGCAACCACTCCCTTGAGCGTTCCTCCTTTGAGACCTCGCTCTGCCATCAGCCTGGTTGTCGTGCCCAGTGAACCGTGATGTATTGCCAGTGGCAGCTTCGTCTCGTATAGCATGAACTTGTTCGACAGGGATTCTGCCGTAGCCCTAGTGTTTGTGAAAAGCAGCGTAGAGTCGTGCTGTTCGATCTGTTCCTTGATGTACTTCAGCCTCGCGAGGACAGTGGGATGCTCAAGTGTCTCGCGCGACCGTTCGTAATCTTCCTGCGTCGGCCTCGGGAACGAGACATCTATCTCAATCCATTTCTCGGGTGCAGCCTCGACGATGCTGACCTCTCTATCTCTCCCGACCAGAAAGCTCCCGAGCAGTTTGGGGTCTCCGACCGTAGCAGACAGGCCTATGATCTGGAAGTCAGACCCTTTGATCTCCCTGAGCCTCTCAAGACCGAGAACGAGCTGGGCCCCCCTTTTCTCCTCGGCCAGCTCATGTACTTCATCTATGATCACCCAGTCTACCGCCTTGAGGTGAGAGGAGAGCCTTCTGCCCACGAGCAGTATCTGGAATGTCTCTGGAGTGGTCACTATGATGTTCGGCGGCTGCATTGATTGCTGGGCTCTCTCCGCCTTAGAACTGTCCCCGTGCCTTATGCCGACGCTGATGTCGAGATCAGTTGACCACCAAGATATCCTTTCAAGCAGATCCCTGTTGAGCGCTTTCAGGGGAGTTATGTACAGGACCCTGAAGCCAGTTTTCTTGTTCTCTGACACCTTCATCAGATGAAAGATAGGTATGAGCACGGCCTCGGTCTTACCTGTGCCAGTTGGTGAGATCAGCAGAGCGTTTCGACCGCTCAGAACCACTGGGATCCCACGCTCCTGTACCTCTGTTAGTGGGAGCATACCCCTCTTGAGGACTGAATCCCTCACTTGGTCGGTCAAGAGTGACAGCACTGCCTCGTCCTCTCTTGAGATGCCGGACTTGGACTTCACGGCGGGCGGAGTCAAGAACTGGGACGGACAGGACTCACCGGATATTAATGTTGAGAAATCCAGTTACTCGCCAGATCCTGGCTAGGCCCTCACGTATCGAATGTTCATCTGGTCCAGCAATGATGCCACCCTTTTCTTGTCCTCCCTCAGGCCTTTCCAATCAAGCATTGCGCCTTTCAGGGCCCCGATGTTCTTCTTGGCTATCGTGACCAGCATCTCTTGGTCCAAGTTGGGCAGATGGTGCCACGAGACCATGTGACCGAAGTAGATGCCTTTCTCTAGGGCTCGTGCCGTGAAAAGGGGCGCGTAGTGCGGTCCGCCGAGACCAATGTAGACATCTGCACTGGAGTCATTGTACTTTAGGGACGACAGGGCTGCCTTAGCCACGGCCATGCCAGCCGTTTGATCGTTCCAGTGACTCTCCGAGCTTCCGATCTCAAGGAACATGACAGGAAAGTCAACGGTTGGTCCGTGGTGTGTCACCTCGTATGAAACCGGGTACGCGATGCCCGAGGAATCGACCTGGCGCTTCAGCTCCACTAGCGCTTCCCGCATCATCGCCGCTGGCGCCACGGACACTTCGCGGGGATCACCTCCGTACTTGGCTTCGCCGATGTTCCCCGTGCAATGAACGGTGAGGCAAGGGATCCCGGCCTCGCTCCTGTGCGTTGACATAAACGTTGCGGAACTGGGTCTCATAGTTGCCAGACGCCTCTGAGCATAGAGGGGGCTATCCTCCAAGTATACGAGCATGAACTCGCTTCCATTCCACCGCAATGGGACCGCTTCGAGTCCAGAAACGGTCCTGCTGGATCCGGACCTGTCGCTGAGCTGCAGTACCTTGTCCACAATGTTCATCGCAGCGGGATCCTGCTTCCAAGCGAAAAGGACTTGACCCAGTTTATGAGAATTCAAGGCAGATCTGTCAGACATTCAACTCTGAGACCATCGGATTTGCCATTAGAGGAACACTACCCCTATGGCCGCGCCGAACAGGAACCCCACAGCGAACGGGGACAAGAGGATCAAAGCCGAAACTAGCCTTCCCAACGCATCTCCGAGAAGAGACTGGACTTCCGACAACACGTTTGTTGGCAAGGTCAGCGCTCCGATCAGGTAGGCCGAGAGCAGCACCAAGAAAACCCCCACCGCTGGTAGGATCAGACGTTTTATGAAAATGCCGAGGACCAGACCGAGCCCCACTTGGATGAGAGTCATGATCAACCCGGAGCCCGGCGTCAGGAAGTAGCTCACAAGCCAACCCAGATCCATGATTGTGTTCGATCTTGGGTAAGCATTAATAAGTGTCAGTCCGGTTGACGACTTTGTCTTGTCACTCGTCAAGGTCGTGTCCATAACCTCGTTTGAGACCGAGGGGAAACTCGGAGTGAGGCTTGACATGACCACTATTGAACCTCCCGTGATAAGGGGGCAGTCGCCTTCTTCGGATGAGGAATACGTCTCTGATATGGCCTTCAAGGTGATGAGTGGCCTTCAGCAGACCGGGATATTCCCCAAATCCCACAACCCCAGGCTGTCGCTGTACCTCACAATGGAGGAGTACGCTTCGCTGGGAAAACCGCTGATCAACGATGTTCTAGAAATGACTGTATCCAAGAACAAGATCGAACTTGTTCCGGTGGGGCAACAGTGACTAGCCTAGGTTCAGAGGAAAGGGCGGAGCTCAAAAGGATATTCAGAGACCTGCTCCAGATTGACACATCCAATCCGCCCGGCAACGAAACCGCTGCCGCTCGCTACATATCGTCTGTTCTGAGCGAGCAAGGGATCACTCCCAAGTTAGTTGAGAGTGAACCGGGCAGGGGAAATGTGATAGCGGAAATCCGTGGCACAGGCAGCAAGTCCCTGGCTTTTCTCGGGCACCTAGATGTAGTGCCACCCGGACCACTTGAGGCATGGGAGACCCCTCCCTTCGCGGCAACTGAGCGCGGAGGCAACATATTTGGCAGAGGAGCAGCTGATATGAAGAACCTAGTCGCAGCTCAGGTCTTCGCAATCCTCAAGCTGAAGAGAGATGGATTCAGGCCCCGCGGAAGACTGGTGCTCGTCGAGACCGCCGATGAGGAGAACGGAGGGAGCAAGGGCATTGGCTACATTGTGAATACGATGCCCGAGTTGGTGAGGACAGATTACTGTGTCACCGAAGGAGGCGGACTAGTGATAGACGGGAAGGGCGGTAGGATCATAGGGTATGAGACCGCCGAGAAGGGGATCCTGTGGGTGAGCATAGTTTTCGAAGGTGAGGGCGGGCACGCATCAGTACCGTACCTTCATGACAATGCAGTCCTCAAGGTAGCGGAGGCAACTTGCGCCATAGGGAAGGCGCAAGATAAGCCCAAGCTCACAGCCGAGGCACTTGAACACCTCCGAGCTCTCCTCAAGGCACATGGACTGGATCAGGAAGCCACGGAGTCCAACTTCCTCGAGGTCTTGGAGGGGGTGAGATCGATCGACAAGGTGAACTGGTCCAAGATCAGGGCGGAGGCCGCAATAACGGCCACTCCGACCATGTTGCTGGCGGGGGTGAGGCCGAACGTAGTCCCCCCAAGCGCACAGGTGACCATAGACTGCAGGCTTCCGCCAGGTACCGATCCCCAAGAGGCAATCGACTGGCTCAGGGGGTTGGTGGGTGACGAAAGGATGAAACTCGAGATCGTGGGACAATCACAGGGAACTGGTTCTAAGCTGGATCCTGACTTCGAGGGCATGGTCGCCAGATCGCTCGCCGCAGCGAGTGGTGCTGATGGAACCTTTCGGTACATGTTGCCTGCCGGCACCGACAGTAGGTACATGAGGGAGATAGGCACGAAAGCCTTGGGTGTTGAGGTGTACTCAAGAAGAGCGGACTTCAACCTGATTGACTCCAGAGTTCACGCACCCAATGAATTCGTGGATATCGATAGCGTGGTGGGAGCAGCGGAATTCTGCCTGTCGTTGGCAGAGTCCTACCTGGGCTGATCTTCACTCGCCCTTCTCTACCCTTTTCATTGCCTTGTCAATGAGATATTGGTCTGGCTCAGGAGCCTCCTTGTAGAGCTCAGTGAGGGCATTGGACACGCTCTCCATCTCCCTTATGGTCTCCTCAAGTCCGTACTTCAAGGCAGTCGACACCTTCATGTAGTGATCCTCCGAGACAGCCGAGGACGCCAGCTTGGCCTCAAGTGAAGATGTCAGACTCTCGAACAACCTCGCCTGCTCGGATAGCTCTTTTTGGAGCTTCGACAGGGTCTCGACCAACGTTCTCCTTCTTTTTTCAGCATTTGAGGCATCCGCCTCGAACTTGACTATGAGGTCCTCGTACGTCTCTTTCGATATCTTCCCAGAGAGCACTAGCGACTTCAGTCGCGAGAGCTTGGCGCTGGATCTCCTGAGTGCCTCGAGCACGTCGTTGAGCTCCTCCTCCCAAGCGGACAACGACTTCTTCATCTGGGAAGATGGATAAAAAGTGGAGCCTTTCAGGAAAACGTTGTATTTGGTCCAGTTCAGCCGAACTTGAAGGGTCCCTTTCCCGGGTTGAGTACGGCCCTTTCCGGCTGTGTCACGGAGAAGACCTCCCTGAGCACCCTCTCATCGGATTCGGTCATCTCGATGCTCCTCCTACTCATGACTGTCTTGGCTGCCTGAATGACTGGGTCCGGTAGTAGCTCCCAAGTCGGGTAGCCGACCGATTTGCCGTAGAATGTGAATGAGGGAATGTCTTCCTCCACTGTGCCGTGGATCTGGCAGCAGACCCCGACCTTTTTCCCCGTATACAAGAGGGATCCTATGGAGGCCTTTGAGTGATCTCCGACCATGCAGCCGAGCTTCCTAGTTCCTGAGTCGACCTTCTTGCCTCTGACGATCACCTTGACTGTACCGTAGGTGTTCTTGAGATCCGAGTTCGTGAACATGGCACCGAGATTGACCCACTCTCCGATGTATGCGTGCCCGAGGAAGCCGGCGTGGGGCTTGTTGGAGTAGTTGAGGATAACGCTCTCCTCGACCTCTCCTCCGATCCTGCAGACCTTGCCTATGTTCGAACCCTCTCTTATGACCGAGTTTGGATGGATGATTGTTCCGGCTCCTATGTAGGTCGGGCCCTCAACCCAGGTGAAGGGATGAATGATTGACTTGTCTCCCACGAGTATCGGCCCTTTCCTGACATCTAAGACTACATCTGGACCCACCTCGCAATCCTTTCCGACGATGAGATTGGATGCCTTGCCTACGACCTTGGCTTTCACCTTGGATTTTCTCCCATGAAAGCCCCGCAGGTCAGCCGTCAGCTGTTCGCTATTGCTACTGATTATCTCCCAGTAGTTAGAGATCAGATTGACTGGATCCACGTTGACCCTCTCGAGCGACATCGACAGGATGTGATCGATGGCTTCTTTCCCAGGCGCGTTCACGAGGAGCTTGGCAACCTCCACGGATGGAGAGGCACCGAACTTGGCGAAAGCCATTCTGTCCCCGCAGAGTCCAACCGTGCCGGGCCTTGCCTTTGACATCAACTTCGCCAACTCGGGTGTCAGCAGCAGGAGCCCGTTGACGAATACTGCCTCCTCGTCGATCTTCTCCGGTTCGTTCGCTACGCTCTTGTCCTTGTCCCTCATGCGTGATGCCAAGTAGTCTCGCGTCAGATATTGCATCGCATCAACATCGGCACGTAATGAGATCCTCGCCCGTTCTGAGAAGGTGAAGATCCCGTGTCTGAGTTCAAAGGCAGCATGGGTGAGCGTTAGCGGGTAGAAGTTGTACGTTGAGTCATCCTCGAAGAGTATCAGCTTCATGGCACATCACTTGAGCTTTACAACCTTGGTCAGGTTTCTCGGACTGTCAGGGTTGACTTTGTGAGCCAAAGCCAAGTTGTATGACAGCAGTTGGATCGGGACAATCTGCAGAATTGGGCTCACCACGGGATCCGAGGCCGGCACGCGAACGACGAAGCCTGAGATACCGCTGGCGAAGGTCCTGTCCTGCTCGACGACGGAAACCATCGTGGCATTCTTCTCCTTCAGTTCTCGCGCCAACTTCTCGGAGGCCTCCAGACTCTTTCCCGGCTCGGGAGCTATCATAATGACGACAACCCCTTTTGTCACCAGGGACTGAGGGCCGTGCCTGAACTCAGCCACAGAGAATGCCTCTGAGTGCGTCAGTGATGCTTCCTTCAGTTTCAGTCCAGTTTCCAGAGCAACGCCGTATCCTATTCCAGATCCCAGAGCGAATGCGTCGTGCGCTCTCTTGACCTTCGTGGCGATTTCCTTGGTTGTCTTCCTCCACCTGTCCAACTCCTTCCTTATCTGCCCTGACGTTTGGCTGATCGACTGCAGGATAGCGTCCACCCTTTCTCTGGTGATGTACCCGCCCGACTCTGCTATCAGGCAAGCCAGTGATATTGTCACTGCCAGTTGCGCTAGGAAAGTCTTGGTTGCTACGACACTTTCTTCCACACCAGCTTGCGTCACGATGCTTTGGTTGGACTCGCGTGTCAAGCTGCTACTTGGTGTGTTTGTGATCCCGACTATGTAGGCTCCCTTGGATTTGGCCGATCTCAGCGCCTCAAGAGTGTCTGTTGACTCGCCCGACTGTGAGTAGACGACCAAGACATCGTCAGGTTTAATCGAGTTGCCAGCGAACTGCGAGAACTCCGAGGCCATGACAGGGATACCCAGTATGCCGGTGAATCTGTTCAGGGTGTATGCCCCGATCACACCAGCATGATAGGAGGTCCCGCTTCCCATGAAGAACAACCTGCTGGGATGGCGAACGGCCACAGCCCTCGCGATCGACCGAATCGTCTCCATCTGTGACGCCATGGTTCTATCCATGGCCTCAGGCTCTTCGTAGATCTCCCTAATCATCTTCTCGCCAAGTTCTGGCTTCTTGGTCTTCTTCATGTTGCTTCGCGTCAACCGCCTGACTCAAGGATTTATTTAGGTTTGCGCAGTCGAATTACGATGCTAATAGTGACCCGTAGTCGGAGGTGGGCGGATATTGGGTGAAGCCAAGTACGTCTTTGTGACTGGTGGCGTCCTCAGCTCAGACTCGTCGTAGACGAGGAGCAATTGGGAAGGGTTCCGTGGCCGCCTCAATCGGCAAGTGCCTACAGGTCCGAGGCCTTAGGGTGACCGCCCTCAAGATAGACCCCTACCTCAACTACGACAGTGGACTCATGAACCCGTACGTGCACGGAGAGGTCTTCGTCACCGAGGACGGCGGCGAAACCGACCTAGACCTCGGCAGGTATGAACGATTCCTGAACACCACCATCGGCAAGAGGAGCAACATCACTACCGGCCAAGTCTACTTGGAGGTGATACAGAGGGAGAGAAGGGGAGACTACCTCGGGAAATGCGTACAGATAATCCCTCAAGTCACGGACGAGATAAAGCACCGGATAGGCGAGGCCACGAAGCTCGCAGAGGCGGACGTAGGAATAGTCGAGATAGGCGGTACCGTGGGGGACATAGAGGGGATGCCCTTCCTGGAGGCCGTGAGGCAAATGAGACTGGAGGTGGGTGAGGGCAATACTGTCATCGCCCACGTCGCGCTCGTGCCCTTTCTGGAGACCGTCAGTGAATACAAGACGAAACCTCTCCAACACAGCGTTCAAGAGTTGAGGAGGATAGGGCTTCAGCCAGATTTGATCTTCGTGAGGTCGAAGGGAGCACCACCAGAGGATGTGATGCAGAAGGTGGCGTTGTTCTCCTCCGTGGAAAGGAGACGTGCGTTCGCGGCCGTGAACTTGGAGTCGATATACGCACTGCCTGAGTACCTAGATCGACAGGGGCTTGGAGACGTGGTCTGCGACGAGTTGGGGCTCAAATGTCAGAAACCTAGCTGGGATGCTTGGAGCAAATCTATCGAGGGAATCCTGAAGCCCAAGGACGAGGTCGAGATCGCCCTGATAGGAAAGTACGTCAGTGTTCCCGACAGCTACATCAGTGTGATGGATGCTCTGCACCACGCTGGAGGTAAGCTGGGGATCAAGGTGGGAGTCAGGATGATAGAGGCTGAGGAACTCGAGAAGAACGAGACAACCACCAGTTTCCTCGGCGATGCCGGTGGCATCTTGGTTCCTGGAGGGTTCGGAAGCAGGGGCGCGGAAGGGAAGATGTCAGCAATGAAATACGCAAGGGAGCATCTTGTCCCGTTTCTGGGCTTGTGCTTCGGGTTCCAGTTGTCCGCCGTGGAGTTCGCGAGGAACATGTTGGGCATGAGCGGGGCGAATTCCACAGAGGTCGACCCGAACACTCCCTATCCGATCGTGCACATCTCCAAGGAGCAGCTGAAGGTAGGACAGATGGGCGGGACCCAAAGACTTGGAGTGAGCAAGGTCAACTTGAGGCCTGGAAGTCTGGCCCACAAGATCTACGGAAAGAAGGAGGTATTCGAGAGACACAGGCACAGGTACGAGATCAACGGCGACTACATCGACAAGCTGAGCGAATCCGGACTTGAGATCGTCGGCAACTCAGATGATGGGAGGGCTGAGGTACTTGCCCTGTCCGGTCATCCATTCTTCTTGGCCACCCAGTTCCATCCTGAGTTCAAGAGCTGGCCTGGATCTCCGAATCCGTGCTTCTATGGTTTCATCTCGGCCTCCTACAGGAAGAAGAAGGGAGAACCAGTGAAACCGGATCTGGCAGACTTCAGTTACCCCTCGCGGAAGCCATGGCCTTAGCCAGGGCGGTTCCGCCGACTTGGTCGTGGGCTCTCTTGTGAATCGCCAGATCCCTTTCCCTCCAAGCCTGGAACTCGGGACCAGGTCCACTGGGGAAGCTGGAATACAAGCTTTCTGTCTCCTTCAGCAATCCGGGTAGCCTCAGCAGTTTGGCCAGCAATGGAGCCCTGCCGGCCCCGGTCAGCAACCTGCGGATCCCGTCGGTCAGGCCTAGATTCAGTGGTCTGCCGGAGCTCATGTCCCTGACGTCCTGCTCAGTGATTATTCCGTTTGCCATCCCGAAGTCCGCCTCCTCGTTGTACAATCCTTGGAGGAAGATCCTGAGCACATCGTGAGACGCATGAATGCGACCCACGGTTGTGTTGAATCCACGACAGTATGACCAGAGCGTTCCAGCCGAATAGTCCCCCTTCTTGATGACCTCCACAAGGGTCTCAGCAACTATCTTCCCTGCTTGCATTGAGGAAGCTATTCCCCCGCCATGCAGAGGGTCGACAGTGAAGCCTGCGTCTCCTGTGAAGATGACTCCATCGTACACCGACGGGGACATGGGTCTTCTGGTCGGCACTATCGCTGAGCCCGCGTGAACCAGCCTTGATTCGGCTAACCCTGGGATCTTCCTCGCATATGCTTCGAAGGCAGGCTTTGGACTCGTCGTCCCCTTTGCGACCCCAAGCCCCGTGTTCACCATTCCGTCACCCATGGGGAAGTACCAGAAGTACCCACCAGGAGCCGCTTTCTGATCCAAGTATATCCGGGAATACTTCGTTATGGGTTCGGCAACTTCCCTGATCTGTCTGTGACACACCAAAGTCTCGTCATCCTCAGTTGAGTTGTCGACCAGATCTCCTAAGTTTCTTCTTATCACCGCTCCGACTCCAGAAGCATCAACAACGACCTTGGCTCTGTGTTCCTCCTTGATCTTCGTCTTTTGGTTGAGTCCACGGACTCCGACCACTCCTCGGTCCAGCACGGGCCCTGTGACGGCGAAGCTGTCAGAGAGTTCTGCGCCAGCATCAAGGGCTAATCCCAGCAGGTATTGCCCGAATCCCAGCCTATCCAAGATCATGCCCTTCTCTCCCTGCTGCTCAAGCCGGTAGACCATCTTCCAGTCCGGAGAGACCACTTCTACGCCTTCCACCAGCCCGTGGTACGCTGACTCCGGGGGGTTGATGTCAACCTCCTTGAACATGTCCAATCCTATCGCGTTTCCACAGACCTTATCCCCAATTCGCTCGCTCGGACTCTGATCTAGGAGAAGGACCGAGAGCCCAGCTTTGGCGGCAAATCTGGCAGCGGTTGCGCCCGCCGGTCCAGCACCAACTATCAGGACATCTCGCATACAGCACGACGCGGATTTGCATGGATAAATGTGTAACTATTCCCTATTGGCCGGCGTCACATTGGAACTTCAACTGGTGGGAGAAGGGTCTGCTCGAATATACGTTTCAAGATTGGATAGGTACAAGACGAGCGAACGGGAGTATGTCCCTTCCAAGGCGCCTGTGTTCTTCAATCCGCTGATGAAGACGAATAGGGACCTGACAATCGCGTTCATCAGAACAGCGGGAGGAATCCACGGCCTCAAGTTGACCATTGGCGACCCTCTCGCGGGCGTGGGGATACGTTCGATCAGAGTTCTGAAGGAAACGGAATGGGCGACGGAAGCTTTCGCGAACGACCTCAGTGAGCGCGCCGCTGACTTAATCGCGAAGAACTCGAAGTTGAACGGAGTTGGAGGCAGAATCACCGTGAGTTCCTCAGACGCGAATGTGTTCTTGGCCGAGCATTCGAAGCCGGGAAACAGGTTCGGATACGTGGATCTAGATCCGTTCGGAAGTCCCGGTCCGTTTCTTGATAATGCTGTCGCGTCCGTGATCCACAAGGGATTCCTGGCAGTGACGGCCACCGACACCCCAGTTCTGTGCGGGATCTATCCCGAGAAGATGAGGATGGTATATGACTCATTCTGCACTAGGCTTCCCTTCTTGAAGGAAGTAGGGATCAGAGTACTGATAGCGTCGGTCGCACGAGCTGCGGCCAGGCATGAGATGGGCGTTCAACCACTGGCCTGCTACGGCGAGAGGAACTACCTCAGGGCCTACTTCCAAGTCCTCCGAGGCAGGCCAAAAGCGCTGCATGCCATGCAGAAGGTGGGCTATGTTGGCTTACACGGGAATCCTCCAGAGTGGCGAGTGGTAAGCCATCAGAACTTGGCCAACCCATTGTCGGCTTCAGGGTCATCCGAGTCCGTCTGCGGGCCCATCTGGACAGAAGCGTACGAGGACCCGCAGTTCACAGTCAAGCTGAGGGACTTCGGACTGGGCGTGTCGCCCCAGTCTGACGAGTTGATATACAAGATGTCTGAAGAACGAAGCGAGATTCTCGGGTACTACCCGCACTACCTGCTCGCCAAAGCCTGTGGAGGAGAGGCCCTGCAGATCGAGGAGATGCTGATCAGGCTTCGCGACGGTGGGGTCACTGCAAGCCGAACCTTGTTTGACCCGACCGCGATAAAGGCAAACGTGCGGTTCAGAGAGCTGTCTGAGATGCTGCGCGGGTAGGCTTTGAGCTGATGAACCCCAGACAAACCAGATAGCACTCGGAACTTCTCTTCCTAGAGGCAGCGGGCTTGAACTTCTTGATCTTTTTGAACAAGCTTCTGGCATGTCTTTCTAGAGAAGGGGACAGCTCACCCTCAAACACCTTCACCACAAGATTGCCTCCGCTCTTCAAGAAGACCCTTGAGATGTCCAGTGCTCGCCTGGCCAGCGCGATCTGCCTCTCGTGATCCACCTCATATCTGCCGGTCATGTCGGGCGCCAGGTCGGACATCACCAAGTCCGCACTTCCACGCGGCAAGGCTGGGCCTATCGAAGATACGAGATCGGGATTCATCACGTCGGCCCTGATGAACCTCACCTGTTTCATACCTAGATCCTTCAAGTTCGCAGCATCAACGGCCACTACAAGACCTTCCGGCCCCGTGATCTCAGCTGCATATTGAGTCCATCCGCCGGGGCTGCAACCGAGGTCTATGACTCGTGCGCCTTGCTTCAGCAACCTGAATGTCTTGTCGATCTGCATCAGTTTGAACGTCGCCCGACTCCTATACCCCAGTTCCTTGGCCTTTCTGTGATAGACATCCCTCTCGCGCTCTTCTATCCAGCGCCGTTTGACATCAGGCATTGCGAGGTGTATAGACGACCTCCGATGTCAGCACCCATTCTTCTAGCCAAATGCACCTCTCCGGTGAGACCTCAGACCCAGGGGCGCACTGCGAGAAATAGGGACACGTTATGCATGGGGCTCCCATTATCGAATCAAGTTTCAACGGTGGCTTTGTTGAGAATATCTTGTACGTCCACCTTCCGTCACTGAGGAACTTCTCCCGTCCTATGAGCCCCCACCTCTCGAGCCTCACGCATATCCTTGACCCTTCCCTGCTGCTCACTCCGATCCTTTTCCAGAGTTCGGTCTGCAGGATGCCTTCCGGCCCAGCCTTCATCACTATGTCTAGGGCTTTCCTTTCAAGTGTGCTCCTCTTGGTGACGAATCTTGACGACAACGATCACATGTTTGCGAACCGAGGGAATTATTAAGCGATTACGTCAGACAGGTACCTTGAGGCCTAAGACCTCTATCATCTCCTTGTACCTATTCCGGAGGGTGACTTCGGTTACGTTGGCCACTGATGCTACGGTCTTCTGAGTTATGGGCGACTCGATCATCATTGACGATAGGTAGACGCAGGCCGCTGCTAGACTTGTGGGAGACCTACCACAACTCAGTTTCTTCTCCTTGGCTTGCTCAAGTAGCTCTAAGGCGAGCTTCAAACCGCGCCCTCTCAGATTCAGTTTGTCCGAAAGCCTGGCGAGCACGAGTGTGGACTCATCCTTGTTCTTGGGCGACCCCATGCTCCAGACCATCTCCCTGTAGGATTTCGCTATTGAGGACTTCTTGACGCCGGAGACTCTGGATATCTCCTCAAGCGTTCTCGGGTTGTCGAATCGTTTGCACGACATATACAGGGCAGCCATTGCCTCAGCCTCCATGGCCCGCCCCTTGACCAAGCCCTTGACATGCGCTTCTCTGTATATCTCGGCCGCCCTCTCCGCTACAGGCCTTGGGCACTTCAGCTTGAGGCCTGAACTGCTTATCAACCATTGAGCTTTCGGAAGAGACCTGACCTCTGAAGAAGAGGAAGCAGATCTGTCCTGCCACTTGGCCAATCTGAGGTACCGATTCGGGTCTTGAGAGTCCCCCTCCGTTTTCTTCGTCGGGACTATCTTCGTGGAAAGCCCTCCGTTGTCGAAGAGCGAGGACCTAGGAGGACCGATTCTCTCCATCTGACCCCTGTCCTCCTCTGTGAAGGCCCTCCACTCAGGCGAGAAATCGTACTCGTTCTTGTGCACAACCAGCCCGCAGTCCGCGCAGGCGAGCTCCCCGTTTTCTGAATCATAGAGCAGTTTCTTCGACCCGCAATGAGGACAGAAATTCTCGTTCGACATCATCTTGCACCCCTGTCTTTCTGAATGAAAAGCCGCATCGTTCCTTTCAGGGCGTAGCTCTTGTTCAAGGCTTCGACAACAGCCACAGGTCGCTTGACACTTCCTATTACATCCCTCACGAGCGCCACCTGATTGCCTGTCGAATCGTACAACCGGTCCCCTATCCTAGGGACCTTGATGAGTCTAACTAGGTACTTCCTTTGGGCTGTTGGACCATCGACCTCGCCGACGTCTACGAGCTTCGCCTCCCCAGGCAACGTACCTCCTGAGGCTCATGCTTGTATATAATCATTCAAGCCTGCTTCGATTGTCCTCTCATCTCACTTAGCTTCTTTGCTAACCGCACGATGATCTTTGACTTTGGCTCGGCTGAGAACACGATGATCCGGCAGGGCGCCTTGGTGCTGTCCTTCGGATATGACTTGTCGGTCTGCATCTCAAACTTCAGTTTCAAGCTCTCGGCAGCAGCTCTCAGCTCGGCCTCTCTCGGAAGCGGAACCGCTGCGGACCTCCTAACTCTCCTCCCGGTCTGCCTTGATCTCTTCGAGTCCAAGTATTGAGGGTAGATTATCCTGTAGGGGTCCCTGCTGAATCTCTTCATGCAGCTCCTGCTTCCTCGAGGAGCACTCCGCTCAATGTTCCGTCCCTACTTGGTTTGGAAGTGACTCTGACCGACCCGGCCGTTGACTTTACGACAGCGCCCTTGGTTATGATCCCCCTTCTGGAATAGAGCGGGTTTGAAGGGTTCTCGACCAGTTCGAGTATTTTCGCTCTCACGGTCTTTCCATCCTTGGAGTTAACATTGATGAGGCTAGTCGCCTTGACTCTTAGTTTAGTGTTGGCCCCGAAAACTCTCAGTTCCTGAACAACCTCTTCTCCGTCGGAGATCTTGGTCTCGGTGGGTCCGCGTCCGATCTCATACTCGCGCCTTCCCCTCTGTGGAGTGCGGACGCCGCCGGTCCTCTTTTTCTTCTTGAGGTTGACGTGATATATCGTCATCGCTTGGCGAACGGTCCTGCCCTAGATAAGACTTTGGATGTTCGTCCGCAAGCGTGGGTTGCCCACACGGCCAAGCTTCAAAAAACCTTAATCAGCAGGGGCCTATTCAATCCCTTCCAATGAGAACTGGCGTCAGCATGTGGAGTTTTCACAGAACCTCAGAAAGAGGGAGGATGAGCGTCACTGAATTCGTTCGGACCTCCCACGATCTTGGTGTCGGTGATATAGAGTTGCTCAACGTGTTCTGGAAAGAGACCGACGGAGACATCAGGAATGTCACCCACATTGTCCGTGATCTTGGGCTGTCCATTTCGGCCTACGATGTCGGGAATGATTTCGGCGGCACGGACCGTTCGGAGTTCCAGAAGGCGTTGGATGAGGTGCGCAGAGGGGTTGATGTTGCGGGTAGGTTGGACACCAACATCGTCAGGGTCTTCGGAGCAGAACCAAAGAAGGGAGTATCAGATGCCGAGGCTCTGAACCTAATGCTGGAAGGGCTGTCAGCTGGAGCCGACTACGCCGGAGAACACGGGATCAAGTTGGCGCTTGAGAACCACGGTGAATTGTACGGCACAGCATCCCAGTTGGTGAGCATCTTAGACAAGGTGGGGTCGCCCCATTTGGGGTTGAATTTCGATGTCGGGAATTTCGTACCTGCTGGCGATGATGCCAACTCAGCAATTGACAAGGTCTTCAAGCATGTCCTTCACGTGCACATGAAAGACTTCCGACGTGCCAAGCAGGGTGATGAAGAGACCTTCACAGGGAGGGATTCAATGAAATACACCCTGGTAGGGCCAGGAGAGGGAAAGACTGATGTGCCAGAGTTCATGAGGAAGCTAGCAAGCTTGGGCTACGGCGGGGTGGTATCTTTGGAGAACGAAAGCGCAGGGGATGAGCTTGACAACACACGCAAGTATCTTAAGGTGCTGAGAGACATGATGCCCTAAGCTCGGGGAAAAGTAGCCGGAAATGTACATATCAAGGCTGGAACTGAAGGGCTTCAAATCGTTCTCAGACAAGACCGTCCTCCGACTATCTCCCGGGCTGAGCGTGATCACGGGCCCCAATGGGTCCGGGAAGAGCAACCTGATAGATGCGGTGAGGTTCGTGATGGGCGAGAACTCCACCAGAGGTCTTAGGGCAGACAGGTTATCCAGCCTGATATCGGACAGCGCAAGGGGAAAGGGACAAAAGTACTACGTGAGAATGGTGATAGATAACCGTGACAGGCGGATCCCCGTACAGGAGGAAGAGATCGTCATAACCAGATACATAGATGACAAAGGCGAGAGCAAGTACTTCCTGAACAGAAGGAGAGCACAGAGGGCGGTCGTGATGAACACGTTGAGCATGGCTGGCCTGAGCTCGCGGGGGTACAACATAGTCGTCCAAGGGGAGATATCGCGGATATCCGACAAAAGTCCCGAGGAAGTTAGAGCAATGATAGAGGAAGCGGTCGGCATCTCAAGCTTCGACGAGAGGAGAAAGCAGGCTGAGGAAGAACTGAAGGAAGCGGATGTGAATCTCAAGGTCGCGATGAGCAGGCTTGACGAGGTTAGAAGCAGAATCGAACAGCTCGAACGGGAATACAATCGTGCCACTGCTTCCACTACGCTAAAGGAAGTCGCGGATGAACTGAAGAGGCACATACTCTTGGAAGACCTTAGACGTAGAGAGGGGAGACTTGCAGAGACCATCGCCGAAGCGGACGGCCTGTCATCAGATCTTGGAGAGGCAGCTGAAGAGAGGAAAAAAGTGGTGGAACAACGCAAGGTCTTGCTGGACGATATCCTGGAGATCGACAAGACGAGGCAGGCTTCACCCGAGATCACGTCGACCGAACTCACGAGGGTCCTGGCTGAAAGAATGGGAGAGCTCGGGCGCACGGAGTGGGCACTTCAACAGACCAAGGGGAACAAGAAGGATCTGGCAACCAAGATAGGCGAGGACAGGAAGTCCAGAAAGAAGGCATCAATCACCGTCAGAAACCTTCGCAGGAGGGGCGAACTCGCCAGAGCTCGCACAAGGATATTGGAGAACAGGGAAGTGAGGCTGGTGCCTGAGAGGAACAGACTGAGACGGACTATCGAGACGGCAAGAAGGGAAATCGACTCTCTCCAGAGGAGACTGGCGGAAGTCGAAGGCACTCTGCCCCGTGTGGAGTCTGAATTCTCGCAAGCCGAATTTGAGCGGCAGAAGACCAGCGAACAAATGGGCGAACTCGAACGCGAAGAGCGATCGGCATCGGTTGCCAGAAAGCTACACGCAAAGAGATACCTCAGGTGGAAGGCAAGAGCAGACAGGTTGACCTCCAGACTGAAGATGATAACAAACGAGGCCCAAGCTTTCGGCTCAGACCTAGCGGGCAGCCTATCGAGGGCGGAGAAGCTCGAGAGAGGGGAGACCATGATCAGGGAGCTGATGGCGAAGTTGGAGGCCGCAGCGGAAAGGGTCAGGGGTAGACTCGATGACTCATTTGAGTTCGGCACATCAGATCCACGCGTGGTCGAACTCGTCCTCAGAGAGGCCGGGATCCCCGTCATGGGACTGCTGAGGGATCTCGTGCAATACGGGCCTGAGATTGAACCGGCACTAGCAGCCGCTCTAGGAGAATGGTTCGACGCAATAGTCATCGGGAGAGACGAAGATCTCTCCTCCATCTCCATATCTCTGCTGAATTTGGGTGCCACCTCGGCGTGGTTGGTGAAAGAGAGCGAGCCAAAGGAGATGGTCAAAGACAAGGGCAATCGCCTGATAGACAGAATAGAGTTTCCACCGGAACTGGGCGAATTCTTGTCTTCAAAGATAGGCGATTTCATGCTGGCATCCGATCCGACCGAGGCAGCGGTTGCATCTGGAAAGGGACTCAGTGTAGTCACGAAGGACGGCCTCATCCTGAGTGGCAGGGGCTCTGCCAGGCTGCGGGCAGCGCACGCCACGAAGCCGTCATCACTCCTCGATACATTGCGGAGCCTCGAAGCGGATCTTCATGAAGCCAGAAGGCTGAGAGAAGATATACTGTCGAGAAACATTGTCGATTTGAAACAAAACATCACCGAGGCCAGCTCTTGGCTTGAAAGAGTGATGGAGGTCAGAAATGCGGCGTCCAGGGTGTTGAACGAAATCATGGACAAGATGAAGGCCGAGGAAGGCCAGATACTGACGGAAGAGAAGAGGGTGGAGGGATTAAGAGCACGGATCCTTTCCCTCAAGAGGATCCGGAGAGATGCGGATCTGAGGCTTAAGGGCCTCAAGAAAAGGCTCGCAGATACGCTCGCGATCAGGAGGAGTCTCTCGCTGAGAGCATCCCAAGTGACCGGCCTAGTGAAATCGTCGGAGAGCAGGTTCTCCCAGCTCGATGCAGAGATCAGGGCCATTGGAGTGGAACTTGAGGGCACGAGGAAGAGGACCTCCGAAGTGGAGAAGCAGGAGAACGAACTCCTACAGAGCAGGAAGAAAACCACCAAGAGGATCTCGGATACTGCAGAGCTTCTGAGAGAGGCAGATGCCAAGATCAGGGAACTGTCCGACGCAAAGACCAATCTTGACGGAGAGATATCTCGGCTACAGAACAAGCTCAAGGAATCAACTGAAGCTAGGCCGTCAGCAGACGAACGCAGGGGACGTTTGGCCGATGACCTCAGGAAAGCTGAAGATCAGATGGAAGAGATTGACACTAGGTTCAGGGAACTCCAATCGAAGTCGAGCGACGCCCAACGCAGAAGGTACGAAATCGAGACCGAGACGGCGTCGATCAAGGAGAAGCTGAGTTCGCTCGGAGAACCGAAGATGCTGAGCCCGGAAGGCCTAGACTCCGAGCGTTGCGAGGCTCTAGTGAAGGAGTTGGAGGCCGACCTCATCGCCATGGGCCTATTGAACATGTTAGCACGAGAACAGTACGATCAGCAGGCCCAGAACTACATCTTGATCTCTCATAGGTTGAACACGCTCGAAGAAGAGAAGAAGGCCATATTGGACCTGATAGCTGAGATTGAACGCAACAAGAGAGAAGCGTTCCTTCAAGCCCTCCAGACCGTCAACAAGAGCTTCGGCGAGTATTTCAGCGAGGTCACCAGCGGATCTGCCAGACTGGAATGCGAGAGGCCGGAGGATCCGTTCCAAGGAGGGCTGAGCATCATGGTTCAGTTCCCGGAAAAGGAGACGAGGTTGGTTTACGGGGCGAGCGGCGGCGAGAAGTCCGTGACTGCCCTTTGCCTGATATTCGCACTCCAACAGCTCAAACCTGCTCCCTTCTACTTCTTCGACGAGATAGACGCACACCTCGACGCCAGGAACGTGCAGAACTACCTCAAGCTCGTCTCGATGCGCGCGTCAGGTTCCCAGCTGCTCGTGATCTCTCTGAAAGACGTTGTGGCTTTCGGCGCCGACAGGCTGATAGGCACCTACATCAAGGGCGGAAAGTCAAGGGCGATGGAGATGCCGATCGTTGCGAGCCAAAGGGTGAGAAAGTGAGTTCTGTAACCACAGCCTTCAACGTGCTATTCGACGTTCTCAGCGCCTACAAGGCCAAGGTGTGGGATCTGGACATTGCAGCTGCGATAAGAGGTCTGCTGAACCAGATAAGGACAGGTGGCTACATTGATTTCGAGCGGTCGGGTGTGGCGCTCCTGTCGTCAGCCATAATATTCAGGAGAAAGACCGAGGAACTCTTGAAGCTCGAGGAACCGCCCAAACCACCTGTGGACAACAAGCAATCCGTCGTGTACGACCGGCTTGTGTTACCCATTGACCTGCCAGTGAGGACAGCACACCCGGTAGTCGACTCGACCGAACTGTTCTCCGATCTCGTAGAGCTACTGACCAAGGCGTTGAGGGAAAGGAAGCTGTTTGTGGGCAGCACGGAGGTCGCGGAGGACCTGATCGTACCCGACCTGTTTCTGGAGGACGTGGAGAAAAGGGTGAAGACCCTAGGGGATAGGATTGCCTTGGCCATGAGGGAGACCGGAAGGCTCGACGTACTGGAGCTGTTTGCCGGTCTCGACTATATCGAAGTGGTTCGGACGTTCATAATACTCTTGTTCGTGCTCAGCTCCATGGACTATGAGGTAGAGAAGAAGGGAGAACAGCTTTGGATAGTGAGCATAAACCACCCAGCGAGGGCATGAAGGCGTCGGTCGAGGCCCTGCTATTCGCAGCGGGGAGACCGCTGTCAACCGACGAAATAGCGAAGGTTTTGAGGACGAAGAAGGAGATCGTTGACGCCTGCATTCAGAACCTTGCCGAGGAATACGGACAGAGAAAGGGGGGGGTCGAGATAGCGAAACTCGACGCTGAGCGATACATCATGCAGGTGAAGCCCAAGTACTTCGAGTACGCCAAGAAAGTCTCCGCCGGGCTTCCGATATCAAAGGGAGCTTCGAAAACGCTTTCTGTCATAGCTGCAGAGCAACCCATTGTGCAGTCAATGGTGATTCAAATCAGAGGCAGACATTCGTACAGACATGTGAAAGAACTAGTGAAGGCAGGTTATGTCGAAGCTACCAAGGCGGGCAGGACCTCAATGCTGGCAACAACAGACAGATTCAACAAGCTGCTTGGTTGCCGCGACACCAAATCAGTTAAAAGGGAGATGGAAGAGCTGCTGAAACGAAGGGAAGATGCAACTGGTACGAGTTCGACCGAGCAAGGAAAGGCTGGGAAAGCTCATACACCTGCTAAAGCAGACCTCGGTTGATAGACTCCTGTTGTCTGAGACCCCAAACATATTCTACCTCATCGGGGTCTGGCCGATAGGTCGAACCGTCCTTTCTGTGTCGAGGGCCGGCAATCTGTCTGTCTTCGGATCCAAACTCGACCTCTTCCTCTCAGAATCCGACGAGGTGGACGTGTTCACTGGACGAGGAGAAGCGGAGATCTCCGGGGAACTGACGAAGAGAATCACGGTGGCCGGAGACGCGTACGTTGAAACCGATGGTGTCGTGCCGTTGGACAGCAGATCTAGGTCAGAGTGCCGCGCTCTGGTGAAGTCAGGGAATGGTATTGTTCAGGGGATCAGATCCATCAAGGACGAGGAAGAAATCCGCCTCATGAGAAGGAGTGGTGAACTAGCCAAAGAAGGCATGGAGGCCGCCCTAGATCGGATAAAGGTGGGCGTCTCCGAGAAGGACATCGCTAGGTCGGCCCAGTGCACGATGCTGGAGAAGGGGGCGGATGAGTTTGCATTCCGAATATCGGTTGGCTCCGGTTGGAGGGCTTCATTGCCCCATGCCCTGCCGACGGAAAAGAAAGTAGCGGACGGGGAGCTGGTCGTGATAGACCTAGGCGCTGATGTGGAACACTACAAGTCTGACATAACGAGGACTGTGTTGGTCGGGGTTCCAAACGGTCAAACCCGGAAGGTGTTCGATTCGGTGAAGGGGGCATACGATGCCTGTGTAGAAGACGTGACCCCCGGCGCCAAGATAGGCGAACTGGCACTGAAGGCCGATCACATGATTTCATCGGCCGGATTCTCCGAAGGCATCCTACATGGGCTAGGCCATGGCGTGGGCCTAGACATACATGAAGAGCCATCCGTTTCGGTCAAGAGTCCCGGGAAGCTGGTCTCCAACAATGTCATCACCATCGAGCCAGGCATCTACATAAGGGGGGTGACCGGAGCTAGATGGGAGAACACTGTCTTGGTCACGGACGTGGGCCACGACGTGCTGACTTGAACTACTTTCCCAGTCGCCTGTCCCTCCTCTGATAGGAGCGTATCGCTCTCAGCAGGTCGATCTTCCTGAACTCGGGCCAATAGATGTCCAAGAAGAAGAGTTCGCTGTACGCGCTCTGCCAGAGAAGGAAGTTGCTGACCCTGGCCTCTCCGGAGGTCCTTATTATCAGGTCTGGATCCGGGTTCGGCAGATGGGCGGTGTAAAGGAAACTGCTGACTAGATCCTCCGTGACTTCTGCCGGGGTAAGCAACCCGTTGGCGGCCAGAGTCACCATTCTTCTGGCCGCATTCACTATCTCCGTCCGACCTCCGTAGCCTATGGCGATGTTCAGAAATGTCTCGCTGTTTTGCAGGGTGTTTTTCTCAAGCTTCTCCATGAGTCTGGTTATTTCGGAGGGGAGCAACCCTCTTTCACCCAAGAATCTCACTCTGACCCTTTCCCTTTGGAACACTCCGTCTTCGATTGCCTTGGCTAGGTATTGTTCAACGACCGACAGAATGCCCTTCACCTCCTCGGGAGGTCGCGCCAAGTTCTCCGTTGACAATGCATAGAGTGTGACCGTCACTATCTTCAGTTGCCTGAACCAAGACAGGACTTGCTCAAGTTTCTTGGCGCCCTCCTTGTGTCCCTCCACGTTTGAGAGGTTGTGTTCCCGGGCCCATCTTCTGTTACCATCCAGTATGAGTCCTACGTGAGAGGGCATAGGCCCTGAGGAGACCTGGTTCTGGAGAACCGCTTCGTAAAGCCCTCGGACTGGTGGGATGTCAGCTACTGACCTGATCAGCCTGAGCGCCCAAGATCTCAACTGTCCGCTTCACGCCGGCCTCGGAGTCGCCTGTCTATCAACACGTAGATCCCAGTAAGTACCGCGAAAGAAACGATGGATATGGCAGCGCTCGTGAGGGCAGCTGTGACGACCGACTGGAGGTAGCGATTGGGGTCTATCAGGAAATCTCCCATCACGAGGGCAAGTGGATAGAGTGATGCCATCACAGCCAAGGATATGGTTAGGCCTCTGGATTCCGCCCAGTCACCGACGAAGAAAGCAGTGGCTCTGCCGAGCTGGAGGGCAACCCCACCCGTAAGGAAATAGAGCGAGGAACTCTTCAGGAACTCACCAGCCAGTAGGTTGAGTTTCAGCAGGGCCGATAGGGGATCGGCTATCCCGAGTTGGATCATCGTGTTGAACGCCCCGTATAGACCTAGGGCTCCGCCGACCAAGAAGAGCCCATAACCTGCTATGAAGGCTAGGATCCGGATGGCCAGTAGGTAGGCGGGCATTTGGAGCCCGAAGATCGATTTGACCCTGCCAACCAGCGACTTGTCTATGGACATTCCCTTGACAAAAGCAGTCAGCCCCAACAGCATGGCTATTATCAGCAATGCATAGTTGAGGTAACCTATGAACGCCAGCAAGGACAGCAGCATCAAAGAGAAACCGGTGAAGCCCAAGCTGTACCTCTTGAATCGCTCATCGGTGAAAAACATCTTCAGGTATCTGCCAATCACCACGTATGATTCCTCGACCGCCTTGCTGTGCTTGACAACTACCCTCACTATCCCGGAGAGGGGTAGTTTCAGCTTCAGGACAGGCACGATGTCCTCATCGCCAAATCCGTCCGTGACAACGTACACATCTGTGGGTTTGACCTTTTCGGAGATCTTCGCGACTTGGTCCAACACTGTCGAAGAGGAAAGCGGCTCTCCGTCCTTCGAACCTGTGACTATGGCAACCTCAGCAGAACCCCCCTTTGACCTGATCAGATCGAAGGTCCTGACCGACGCAAGTATGGCATTGGAGTCTGATTCCTCCGGATCGACGAGACCCAACTTTACTCCCGCGGAGAGCACTTGCTCTCTCCCGACGACGGGAGAGGCGATCCCGGTCTTCTGACCCAGATCGTCGTCTAGGTCGATGCACAGGACTAGGAACCGCTTTTCCTCGTTGGCTACCAAATTGCTCCCCGGTGGTGTCTTATGTGAGGACAAGATAAGAAAAGCTTTTCCTGTTTCTAATACTTGGAACTTAGACAGTGAGTAACTTTCAGCTGGAGCTCTTCATCTCGTAGTATATGCGTAGCTCCTCAAGTGACAGCGACTTCCCATCTTTGATCTTCTGGTCAACTTCCTCGGCGACCTGGGCCTTGGCGTCTGTGAGTTCATGTTGCCTCCTGACCTTCGCGCTGTCGCGTGCTGTCTTCAGCGAGGATGCTATAAGATGTGCCTTTGCATCGCACTCAACGAGTTTCATGAACAGATCGTTCTTCTTAGAGGCTAGAGTCTGGATGTCGGATCTCAGGGACTCCAGCTCCCTGATAGTTGCCCTTCTGGATTCCATCGCCTCTACGTACTGCTTGTGATACTCGTCGGATTGCTGAACCAGCAGACTCCTTCTGTTCCTGACGGAGTTAAGGGATTCCTTCAACTCGGACATTCTGTCCCTGTACTTTTCTGCAGACTGGTCGATGGTCTTGGCTCTCTCGTATGCAGAGAGTATTGCCCTCAGGTGCTCGATCTCCTCGACCATCGACGATTCCCTCTTCGGATTGTGAGTTTCGGTGACAAGGCGCCATTCGAGGTCGTTTAGGCGTCTCCTTGCCTCCTCTTCACTCATCCTGTACCTGCGGCGGTACTGGTCGACCAGTGATTCCCTTGACCGGATTTCGCTCCTAAGTCCGTCCACATCGGTGAACGTTTTCTCCTCCTGCAGCTTCGTTTCTTTGACTTGGATGTTCAGCTCATCCCTCCTTTTTCGGCTCTCGGATGTCGTGGAATTGAGCTTCTTCATCAGGTCCAGGAGTTCGTTTTTTCTCTCCACCACCGTCCGCAGGTTCTGTTTTGTGGTTTCGAGTTCTCCCTCGAGGTCACGGGCTTCGTTTCTCAGCTGGCCTAGCTGTGCGAGGAGACTCAAGCTGACGGGGGCTCGGTCGGATACTGGGGATAAATGCTTTTCTCTCCAATCAGGCGTTCAATCCGCTGATCCTTCGAGTGTCTCTTCCCCGCGGAAGAACATCCTTGATAATGCCGCGTTCAGCTCAACAAAACCACTGAAATCGACAGCGGAAACCACGAAAAGTCTGGAAAGGAAGTCCAACCTCGGGAGCGAGCGCAGGATCGAGTCCACGTACAAGTATCTCTCAGAGCGATAGTTCTCCCTAGCGTAGAGGAGCATCAACTCCGGGTCTCTAGCCCAGCTGACTAACTGCCCCATGGCCGAGCTTGATACGAGGTCCTGTTTCGTCACAATGGAGATGAGTGGTAGCAGCAGTCTAGAGTAGACGGCGGATTCAAGGAACATGTTCGAAACGAAGTTCATGGGGTCAAGGGAAAAGGGGGCATCGACTAGAAAGGCAATTGACTTGTCTCCCCCGAAAAGCTCTCTGCAGAGTAGGAGTCCACTGGCCCTGAAAGCGAAGAGCTCAATCTGGCCGGGCGTGTCAGCTATGAATAGATCAGGGGATGATTCTGAGAGGACATCACGCATCTTGCCTATGTAATCGGCTAGCATGTCTGTGGCCAGAATGAGCGAAGAGTTCGGCCCCAGCCCCTTGGTCCTCATTAGTTCACGCACATCTACGTACTCCCTGACATCTACGATGGGATCATAGGGCAGATACTCCACCCCTGGATCCAAGTTGAGCACCTCTGCTTCGACCCCCTTGCGGTTTAGCCATTCAGCGAGCGAGAAGGCTAACGTCGTCTTCCCGCTCCCGGCTGTTCCCACCAGAAACAGTGCGGGCGGCTCTTCTGACTTGGAGGCCATCTGTCCAAGGACGGGACGCGCGCTTTTATCCCTTCGAGTCACCACTTGTCATAGCTTGGCGACGGACATTGTTGTTGTTGGAATTGGCAACGAACTGCTCGACGGCAGGGTCGTGAACACGAACCTCGTTTGGCTGGGCGAGCGCTTGGAGCAGGAAGGGTACTCGATATCCCGGGCTATCATCCTGAGAGATGACGTTCAGGAGATATGCAAGCGCCTCGCACAAGTCATCGCTGAACGACCGAATATGATCCTAGTGACTGGGGGTCTGGGCCCAACCTGGGATGACGTCACGCTTCAGAGCATAGCCTGTGTCCTTGGAGTGCAGCTGAGGGTCAATGACGTGGCCCTAGGGATGATCAAGTCACGCATCAGAGGTAGGCTCACTCCAGAGAGAAGGAAGATGGCGTTTCTTCCTGAGGGGTCAGAACCTCTGAAGAATACGAGAGGTACAGCACCAGGCGTCTACTGCGGAAAAGGAGGCACGAAGATCGTGGCGCTCCCGGGCGTGCCGGAAGAGATGAAGGGCTTGTTTGAGAGAGAGGTGCTGGATATCATCAGACACAATTTCAGGGGAGAAAGACGAGCAACTGGCAGAATGGTGGTCAAAGGCATCCCCGAAGCCGACCTTGCTCCCATAGTGGACAGAGTGAGAGCGAGCATTGCCGGGATCTACATCAAGTCCCATGTGAAGTATTCTGAAAAAGGACTCTCGCCCATAGAGATCTTCCTGAGTTGCAGGGAGAGAGGATCGAGATCGAAGATCAAGAAAGGAATGCAGATGTTGAAGTCGCTTGTCGTAAAGGCAGGCGGACAGGTCACGAGGAGAGCGTCAGCTTCCGTTCTCTAACCCGAACTCCTTGAACTTTTCTAGGACCGTCCTCTCCCTTTCCCGGAAACTGCTATCAAGACGCAACCTCTCAAGGCCTCGCCCTTCCGCTGCGAGAGTGGCAGCAGCAGTAGCTGCAACAGCAGATCCGATGGGATCCTTTCCGCTGAGCAGGGACAACAGCATCGTCATCGCGTACACATCTCCGCAACCGACATCGTCCACAACATCGATGGAAAGCGACGGTACGAAATACACTCCATTCCTCGTCAGTATGAAGGAACCCTCCGCCGATCTCGTGAGTGCTACAGTGGCTGGTCCTTCCGGCACAAGGACTCCGTTGAGATTCCTGCTGCACAAGTAGAGGATCTCTTCATCAGACAGGTGGAGCAGCAGCTTGCCTGCTGTCCAACTGTCGCGGTCCTTCCACTGCTTCATCACGAGGCCCCCGGTTGTTCTTTCTCGCACAAACCCCTGGGCTTCAACGCCCGTAGCGCGTGGAAAGCTGATGTTGACCATTGCCGGATCAACCTCACCCAAGACGGGCGTCACTTGGACCGCATCGAATTCACTCACCGTGTCAGCGTCCACTGTTATGGGCGGGCCTCCGATTGACACTACCTGTTGCACCCGCCTTCCGTCACCCATCAGCTCGTTGACGAACCCTATGGAACTTGGCGATCTCTGGGCAGTAATGCTCACCCCCTCAGATTCGATTTCTCTCAGGTACGATCTCGGCATGTCAGGCCCAACGGTGGTCCTAAGCTCCACCTTGGCCCCTAGCCTGGCCGCGGTTATCGAGCAGTAGTAGGCTCCGCCTCCAACGCGCCCCTCTTCCCTGTCTGGGGTCTTGATGACGTCAAGCGTCAGCCCACCGATCACCAGCACTCGAGGCATCTCACTGTACCCCTTTGAACCAGCAGCCCACGTCCTTCTTCACGAGCCATGCGTCTGCAGCTCCGGCCTCCCTCGCTTCTCTTATTGCCCTCTCGCCGGCCTCCTTGTCATTTACTAGTGCTACCAAGCTGCCGCCCATACCGGCGCCGCTTATCTTCACACCGATTGCTCCACCCAAGTACAGAACTGAGTCTCTGATCCTTTCGAGCAGAGGGGTGGAGACCTCATAGAGATCCCTGAGCAATTCATGCTGAACGTTCATGACCTCGCCCATAGTCTCCCCAACAGACCATCCGTTGTTTGACAGTGCCAATGCCCTATCCTTCCCCAAGATATTGCTAGCCAATGCGAGATCGACCTTCTGTCCGTTTATGATTGACAGGGCAAGATTGGTCGAGCCGTTCATCTGAAAAGTGAAGAGTATCCTGTCGGCCGACTTCTTCGGCAACAGAAATAGATACCTGCTCACTTCCTCCCATCTCACGGATTCCCAATCGGTCTCCTGACAGTTCCTGCCGAGTCTGGATTTCAGCCCCCTTGGAACCGCTGATGAATCTGAAAGGATCGTCAACCCTAGGTCTATTTCGGACTGCCTTGCCGTATGAACGGACTCGGTCTTGCGCCTCTCACCCGAGTCAACGACCACGAAATCCAGGTCGGGGAAATCCAAGTAGTCCACACTTACAGTGGGCCTTTGCCTAAGAACAATCATCTCTCCATAAGCTGAAGAGTACTGATCCAATCTGCCGCATGGGATCCCCATCCCGACGTTCTCTGAGAAGTAGGCGTACTCTGCAATGTCCCTTGTGTTCAGGCCAAGGGAGAACGCACCGTTCAGGAGGGTCAGGAATGCCACCTCTAGCGCACCGCTGCTCCCCATGCCCGACGCTATGGGGATTTCGCTCCTCAAGTAGACGTTGAGCCCGCCGACGCTCCCCGACTTGACGAACTTCCTAAGCGTCCCGATTACGGAGGAGAAATAGCCGCTTGGCCCCCCATGCAGGCTCGGCAAGTTCGATGTGTCGACTTCAATGTCTCCTTCGCCAGTGGAGTGGGCTAGCTCCTCGGACCTAATGCGAATCTTCGATCCGGAAGAAGGAACCGCGAACATATACATCCGTCGGTTCACGGCCAGCGGCACGACGGGCAACTGCTTGTAGTCTTGGTGAGTGTTCAGAAGATCTGCCCTGCCCGGCGAAGAGGAGATGAACTCGGGCGATCCTCCAAGGAATCCGGTGGCGGCTTCTAGGAAAGGTTCGGGAACATGTTGATTCGTCTCACCTCACCTCGCGTAGCTCAGCTGCCTTCTCCTCTGGGAGGTAATCGTAGGTCACCGTTCCTGCACCCAGCTCGACGCCAGCTAGGAATTTCAACTTATCTCGCTCACGATACTTCGGGAAGAACTCTATGTGGAAGTGGTAGAAGGCTGACGCTGAACGGTCCGTAGGCTGTTGGTGTAGGACCATCGAGTACGGCATTTCTCTTTTGAACAGGCCATCAAGACTCGCCACCACTTGTCGGATGGAATCAGACAAGTCGTGCCTCTCAACGGCGTTCAGATCGAGAAGATCAGCCACGTGACGCTTCGGGTAGATCAAAATTCCATAAGGCATCTTGGGCGCGAACGGGATGAAAGAGATGAAGCTCCCGTTCTCATAGACCAAGCGGCTGCGCGTAGACGTCTCGGCTTTGACCACATCGCAGAAAAGACAACGCTTCTCCTTGACGAAGTAGTGCCTTGATACGTCCATCTCCCTCCTTATGATCGGCGGTATGAAAGGGAACGCATAGACTTGGCCATGAGGGTGCTCTATGGTCACTCCCATCTCTTTCCCCCTGTTCTCGAAAACGAGAACGTACTTCACCTTCATGTCCGATGAGAATCTCTCCATCAACCCGGACCAAGCTTCCACTATCTTCTCAACGTGAGATACCGCCATCTGGCCCAAGTGGAGTGAATGACTGGGGCTGAAGACCACGACAAGACAAGCTCCGTAAGATGGCCTCACCTTGTACGGCGGCACCACTCCTTGATCCGGCTCTGGAGGTTCCGTTGTGAGCGACGGAAACTTGTTCTCTAGAACAAGGACGTCCCAGTCTCCGCTTGGGATCTCAGAGGAGCCGGGACAGAACGGACAGCCCTCCTGCTCTACGATCGGTCTCTCCTTTCTCTTTGCTGAAACTACAATCCATTCAGCAGCCACCGGATTCCAACGCAGTTCCATGTACAGGTGAGCATCCGGGCAGACCAGGTATATTACTTCTAGGCGTTGCATCATTCCTCTTCACGGAGGACATGAGGCACACCCGGTGGGGATTCTTCAACAGCCGTCCCGAAATCCGCGTCCGGAATGCCACCGCAGGGCCAGCGTGAGAAGCACGAGGCACCAACCATTAAATAGCTCAGCTCTGATCCCGCGATACAGCAATGCCTCAGTGTGGAAAGAAGAAAACCAAGAAGAAGAAGTAGCACGTCGATCTTCAGAAGCACGTTAGTCTCCGGAGGGAGAGAAACTTCCCCCGTTCACTTCTTTTGGTGCAGGTTAGAGCCAAGAAGCCAAGACGAAACCGATTACGCAACTCACGAATATCGATGCGAAGTTGACGGCATTGTTGTCTATGACCTCGTAGCCTCTTATTTTCTTGGCCGGATTCCCACAGTGTGTTTTCTTCTCGGTCATCTTACCGCATGAATCACAAACATACATCCCTTGGATGGTTGCACCCATAACGCTGTCCACCATGGCTCCACTGAACCCCCCGATCGTAGAGACTATGAGCTTCGTTGAGGTTGGGACAGCTCTGAGTATTCCGCTCAGCCCCAGCCAATCTGTTCCGATAACTGACAAAACCCCGATCGTCAGCGACGCCAACAGAGCAACCGAAGTGCCGAGCAAAGTCACGCCGCCGGAAGCTCCTCTCTCTACGACCTTCCTAGGATCCGTTATTAGTCTCGGCTCCCGCTTGCTGAGCAACCCTATCTCTGTTGCGAGTGTGTCAGCGAGACCTGTTGAGACTGATGCCAAGTATGCTCCGACGAAGCCCTTGCCCCCAAGAAGTCCCTCGCATGTCGCAGCGATGGAGGCCCATGCTCCATTCGCGACTACGTTCCCCCATTCTCTTGCACCACCCTTCTCCTGTGCAACACCCATCCTCCTTTTCTTCTCGTACTTGAACCTGGTGAATGCCGCCGCTACGATGTGGAAGAAGGCGACAAGCAGGAATGCGTTCCAGTCACCATAGGCCAAGACCAGTACCCCCAATGCCATGCCTGCGACGAAACCTGACAACGAGACCGCTTTGAGCAGGAGCGAAACAACACCCAGCGCAATCAATACGACTGCTTTCATGATGAGGTCCGCGGTCAGCGCGGGTAGTTGCAGCAAACTGATGCCCCGGCTCGGGGCACCTCACTTTTAACCCTTATCTGCGGTTGGCTCGGCTTTGGGGCTTGCCTTCTCGACTATCTCGAGGTCGCCCAGCGTCTTGAGGAGATCCTCTGAACTGGGCATCTTTGACAGTCCCAATGGGATATTCTCTCTCTTGGCTATCTCCAGCGCGATGGGATCGAGTTCAGCCGGTCCGTGTATGATCATAGCGCTCGGCTTGAACGGGAAGACCCTGATCGCTACCAACGGCGATCTTCCGTGAGTCACGTTCGTGAAGATCAAGGCCCGCTTGGCTGTCGCTCCGAAGAGTCTGATGAACTCGTCACCCTTGAAGTACAGTATCGCCTTGACGCTGTCGATCGCGGTGTAGCCGAAAATCGAGTCCTCGGGGCTCGAGGGGCCTATCAACTGCAAGGAGTTCGTGACCTGAAAGAGCGTGCCAATCTTCACGGGGATGGACAGCTCCCTCATGGACAGGATGACTCCGGGAGGAGGGAGCTCCATTCTTGAGAGTTCCGCCAGTTTCGCGCCGCCTCTCTCGATGTCGATGTTCAGCAGCGATTCTACGAAAGTTCTCATGAATTTCGTGCCAGGGTTCCTTCTGCGCCCCCTTTCGTAGTCGCTCAATACAGAAGGCGAGACGCCCATTCTCTCCGAAAGATCCTTCTGGGCCACTTGGAAGATTGTCCTCCACTTCTTGAACGCCTTGCCGGACTCCTCACTCAGGATGACATCCCCTATGATCTTCCTCGCAGCTATGTCCCTGATGTAGTGGGTCAGTTCGTCAAGCGGGTAACTCTCCTGCAAAACCCTTCGGCAATTCGTGAACCAAACCTGTTATATCTCTTGTCTAGCTCCCTAGCCGGACATATACAAGTTCCGTGCTGGGTACCCTTAAATACTCTAGAGCCCGAATTCTCGTCAAGAGGGAGTTAATGCCAAAAGGCCTAGGAACAGAAGGGGCGGACATCTTCGGGACCAAAGAGGCCCTTGAGGAAGCATTTAGGGAAGAACAGAAGGTCACTGCAAGGCTGGAAATAAGGAAATGGAACAAACCTATGACCATACTGGAAGGGATAGACGTGAAAAGCAACGAACTGAACGCCTTGGCAAAGAAACTGAAGACGCACTGCGCGTGCGGAGGAACAGCGAAAGAAGGAAGGATCTTTCTCCAAGGAGACCAGCGCCAGAAGTCCATCGAATTCCTGAAGAAGAACGGCTTCTCTAAGAGCACCTTCACAATAGTGTAGAAGGTCCCCCGCCAATCCTTAAAATCGAATCAGCTGACGCTCTATCTGAGTGCAATGGAGGTCCGAGAGGCGATAGAGCGAAGGAGCAGCATAAGGTCATACAGTGATGAGGAGGTGCTGGGCGACGTGATAGAGACCCTAGCGCGAGCTTCGTACCTAGCTCCTTCCGCTGGCGACATTCACCCCTACAGAATAGTCGTTGTGAGGGATGAGTCCAAGAGAAGGGCCCTCGCGTTGGCATCACACGAGCAGGAGTTCATTGCCGAGGCACCGGTTTCGCTGGTCTTCTTCATTGACCATGATTCAGCCCGACGGGGATACGGCGAGAGAGGCGTCCAACTGTACTCATTGCTGGATGTCGGGGCTGCGGTTGAGAACCTCATGATCGCTGCCGTTGACATCGGTTTGGGGACCTGCTGGGTGGGAACTTTTGACGAGCAGTCGGTGAATGAGTTGTTGGAGGCACCTCCTGAGTGGAGGGCTGTGAGCATAATCTCACTGGGCCGACCGTCAGGGAGGGACAGGCATGCCCCTCCTCCTCTCCTTTCTGAAATGCTGCGATCCGAGGACTGCGGGACAGGGTGGCCCGGATGAAGTTCTCCAAGCTTGCTGATTTCATGAAGCGACTGGAAGCGACCTCGAAGAGGCTGGAGATGATCGACATACTCAAAGATCTGCTCTTGGAGGCCAGCGAGGAGGAGATAGGCCCAGTTTGCTTCATGCTGTTGGGTAGTCTAGCTCCGGACTACGAGGGGGTGGAGATTGGCATGGCGGAGAAGCTGGTGATGAGGAGCGTAGCGAAAGTTGCGGGAGTAGGAGAACTCGAAGTGGACAGGAGACTCAAGAAGACAGGTGACATGGGGGAGGCAGCTTCTCAGCTACTTTCTGCTAAGAAGATGCGCAAGCTCGTTTCCACCGAACTAACGGTGCTGGAATCCTACAAAGGAGCGCTCAAACTCTCCAGGCTGAGCGGAAAAGGATCGATATCCAACAGAGTGGCCAGTCTCGCAAAGATGCTGATGGACTCCTCGCCGACGGAGATCAAGTATCTCATCAGATACATCACGGGCAACCTCAGGTTGGGCATTGCTGACATGACACTCCTAGACGCTCTGTCCGAGGCCTTTCTGGGCGGAAGGCAGAACCGGGAAGTGGCGGAGAGGGCATACAACATAAGGCCAGACATAGGTTACATCGCCACCCAGCTGAAGAAGGAAGGGCTGGAAGGACTCCGCGATGTGCGAGTACAGGTTGGGATACCCATCAGGATGGAACTCGCCGAGAGGCTGAGTTCTTCATCTGATATACTTGAGAAGGTTGGTTCTCCGTGCGCTGTTGAGTACAAGTACGATGGCGAGAGGATACAGGCCCACAGGAAAGGAGAAGAGGTTCAGCTATTTTCTCGCAGACTGGAGAACATCACGTATCAGTACCCAGATGTTGTGCACGTGATACGCAGCAGGGTGAGATCCAAGGAGGCGATATTTGAGATGGAATGCGTCGCTGCAGATCCGGACACGGGCGAGCTCAGGCCCTTTCAGGAGCTTATGAGGAGGAGAAGAAAGCACGGAATAGAGGAGATGAGTGAGGAGGTCCCAGTGGTTCTGAAGGCTTTCGACGTCCTCTTGGTGGAGGGGACAGACCAAACAAGGAAATCTTACTCGGAGAGGAGGCAGGCGTTGCGGGACCTAGTGGATGAGAATCGACAGATACAGTTGTCAGAGATGAGAATTGTGAAGACCTGCGACGAGATGGATCGTTTCTTCCAGGAATCTGTTTCAGAAGGGATGGAGGGCATCATGGCCAAGGCACTGAATGCCGAGTACGAAGCTGGCGCGCGGTCGTTCAAGTGGGTGAAGCTGAAGCGCGAGTACAGGAGTGAACTCAGGGACACGATAGATCTGGTTGTGGTCGGTGCCTATGCCGGGATGGGCAAGAGATCCCAGTTCAGGTACGGGTCCTTCCTAATGTCCGTATATGATCCGGATACCGATACGTTCCCGACTGTATGTAAGGTTGGGACTGGCTTCACAGACAAGGATCTCCAAGAACTTGGCACTGCCCTTGATAGGTACAAGGTGAAGGAGAAGCCCTCAGGGGTGGATTCGAAGATGGATGCTGACGTCTGGTTCATCCCTAGACTCGTTCTAGAGATCATAGGGGCCGAGATAACCCTGAGTCCAATCCACATGGCCGCGTGGAACAGAGTGAAGGAAGGAGCTGGCCTCGCTATCAGGTTCCCAAGGTTCACTGGCAAGTACAGGACAGACAAAGGCCCAGAAGATGCTACAACTACCACAGAGCTGATCGAAATCCAGAGCACGAGGCTCCAGAAAGTGAGCTAGTCGTTCGGGACTACGCAGGTGGCGGCGGTGGCGCTGCAGCGCCGGCCCCGCCTGTTATCAACGTGAGCTTCTGATTGCCGAGGATGAGCAGTATTCCTGGGATAATGCCCGTTATGAACGCCACGATTAGGGTCATCCCCGAGGATGATACTGCATATGCTTCTTGGTATTTGCCCTGATCGATCTTGTCGAGGATCTTTGGCTTGACCGTGTTGAGAGCTGTGTACACTCCGAAGATTCCCACCGCTGCCATGACTAATCCCCAGATCAGATACCCCATGGCGAAGCCCATGAAGATGCCCCAGCCTAAGACGGTGAGAAGACTGGACAATGCTCCTAGCACCATGAGCGCACCGCAGACTATCATTGCGATGTATGTATAATTCATGAAGTCCCTTGCTTCCTTTGCTACTTGAGGGTTGTACATCTGGAATCTGCCTTTCCGGTGGAGCGAATATAAGCCTTCCCAATCGTACGTCTGTGAATGCGAGCCTCCTCCCTTTTCCACGTGGCACGTGAGCTGTGTTCATGGACTCCACGTACAAGGGCGGATACCGCTGACAATCAAGTGATAGCGAAGATGGCCATGCACGTTCCTGACTACAGCGAATGGAGGAAGAAGGAGACCAGAAGGTGAGCTGACGGACTGACCAAGGCGCAAGTTGCTAGGAGCTTAGAATCGGCCGCGAAGAGTGTGGAAACGTCGTTCGCCAGCGTAGCGCGCCGCAGGAGGTCGGACGATT
>JBGOYZ010000005.1:0-48263 GCA_041479945.1 Thermoproteota archaeon | reverse complement strand
GTCGCGCACTCTACTACGACCACATCGACGGATTGGATCAAGCTTGCTTGGCCGCTTGCAGACACGCTATACTATATCAAAGTGGATTACTTCAGTGGCACTGGTGGAACATACTACCTCACGGTTGGTCCTCTGGTCATCTCAAGCGGAACGTACCCATCGACTTTCTACGAGAACGGAGCCGAGTTCTATGAGTTCCATGCAAAGGCGAATTGGGCTGTGCAGATCAACATGACACAGCCTCCCGGGACAGACATCGATGTCAGGCTCTTTGACTCCGAGGGGGACACTCTCAGCTCTTCGACGAAGGTAGCCGGGTATGTGGAGCACATTTCGACCACGCTACTGGAGACGGGGCCCTACTACATCTGGATCTTCTACTACAGCGGCCCAGGTGGCGCACATGAGCTGACTCTTCTGACTGGACCAGAGGTGACCGTATCGATTCGGGGTCTCCCGGCATCCCAGCGGGTCAACGTCCAACTTGGGGGAAGAACGGTTGGAGGGATCGCTGGAGGTGGCTCCTTGGATATCATCATAGCGGACGGAAGGCTTACGACGATATCAGTCCCAGAGGACGTGTCACAAACGAATCAAGTGCGCTATCACTGTTACAATACCTCGTGGTATCCCTCCACTTCCTCTCATGATTTCACCTACGTTCTCCAGTACCTGCTTGAGACAAGCAACGGAGGGCATGGGACCGTCTCCCCGACGACTGGCTGGTATGACTCTGGAGCATCTGTGGCGGTCTCCGTCTCAGTGACTACGATCCAGTCAGGTAACGACACGAAGTACCTCTTCCAGAGATGGGATGGAGCATCGACGTCTTCCTCGGACAGAGTCACGATACTGATGGATTCCGCCAAGACCATATCAGCGGTCTGGAAGACCCAGTACTTCCTGAAAGTCATCTCTCAGCACGGAACTCCGACCGGAGAGGGCTGGTACGATTCCGGGGGCAATGCCCAGATCTCAGTAGACGAATCGGTCGGCTTCATACCGGTCAGGTATGTCTTTGAGAGTTGGACAGGGACTGGAGTCTTGAGTCCAACCTCGCGATCAACGACTGTCGAAATGTCCGCACCACGCACGGTGACTGCTGTATGGAGGGAGGACTACATGTACACGATCGTTGCTGGAGTTGGTGCGGTTGTCATAATCGGAGTGGCTGTCTTTCTGGTGATGAGAAGGAAACCTTCTCCTCCGCAACCGTCCGCATATACCCCGCCACCCCCACCGACCTGAGGCCTCTCGCGTCCGCTCGGCATCGCTGAGTCAGCTTCGAGAATGTCAGGTTCATCGATAGTTCAGGGTCTCGTCGGCTGGTTCAGAGCCCTTCTGTCAGCTTCCAGATCGGATCTCCAACGACGTGCACTGTCCTCACTGCTCTTCCCTTGTTCACCTGCTTTATCTCGTCTGAACTCAGCACCGCTATCCCGGACGACAGAGCGCGACCGGCAGAATCCAGAGCCACGACCGCGCCTCCTCCTTTGAACTCATCGGCAGACACTACACCCGGGGCCATCACATCTGCTCCCCCGATGATGTGAGGAGCTGCCCTGTCATCGACTGTGACTTGGGGACACCGAACCCTCTTACCGTAGGTTTGCAGGTGAGGTACGATCTCGCCACTCGAAGTGATGATCAGGATCGGAACCTTGTCCAGTAAGAGAACAGTGTACTCTCCTTGTTGAATTGTCTCCGCAAGCTTGAACTCATCAGTACTGGCTTCGACTCCGAACTTGGAAGCTTCCTCGAGGATCCCCTTCGCTTCCTTTCGTCTTATCGGCGTTCTCCTGACCTTCATCACGTCGCGTTTGCGTTGGCTCAATGGAAATGTCTGATCCTTCTGGACTCTCTTGCGACTCATGGAAGAAACCCTTATAAAGAATCTACCGCGGTCGGATTAACGGAATCCACGAGTAGACGGCGATTTCTCTCGGACGCAGGGCGTTCGCCCTAGGATGATTGAGAGACCTCCACTTGTGGGTACATTGATGAGGACCTGGATCTATGATTCTGGTCTGATGTGGTCGGTCAGGTGCGATCAGTCGCCAAGAGCGGTCGTCTCTTAAACCGATTGATCCTGTCGGACCTCACTGCTATTGGGATGAGACTAACCCATGCGAGTCGTGCTCCCCGGGGCATCGCGGGGAAGCGGCAGACGGCTCAGTAACGCGTGGTCAACCTGCCCGAGGGACAGCTATAACCGCGGGAAACTGCGCTAATGGCTGGTAGATGAGGTGCCCTGGAACTGGGCCCTCTTTGAAAGGGTCTCGGCGCGATCCTTGCCGAGATTGCCTTCGGATGGGACTACGTCCGATCAGGTAGTTGGCGGGGTAACGGCCCACCAAGCCTGAGACCGGTACGGGCCCTGAGAGGGGTAGCCCGGAGATGGGGACTGAGACAAGGCCCTAGGCCCTACGGGGCGCAGCAGGGGCGCAACTTCTACAATGCGCGAAAGCGTGATAGAGTCATCCCAGGTGTCTTCCGCTGAGGAAGACTTTTCCTTAGTGCAAACAGCTAGGGGAATAAGGGGGGGGCAAGCCGGGTGTCAGCCGCCGCGGTAAGACCCGCTCCCCGAGTGGTGAGGGTGATTACTGGGCTTAAAGCGTCCGTAGCCGGCCCTGCAAGTCTCCCGTCAAATCCAGCGGCCTAACCGTTGGGCTGCGGGAGAGACTGCATGGCTTGGAGGCGGGAGAGGTCACGGGTAGTCCTCGGGTAGGGGCGGAATCCTTTAATCCGAGGAGGACCACCAGTGGCGAAGGCGCGTGGCCAGAACGCGCTCGACGGTGAGGGACGAAAGCTGGGGGAGCGAACCGGATTAGATACCCGGGTAGTCCCAGCTGTAAACGATGCGGACTAGGCGTCGGGGTGGGGAAGGCCTGCCCCGGTGCCGCAGGAAAACCATTAAGTCCGCCGCCTGGGTAGTACGGCCGCAAGGCTGAATCGCTCGTGAGGAATGTACTCGCAGCGCAGCTAACTTAAAGGAATTGGCGGGGGAGCGCCACAAGAGGTGAATGCTGCGGCTCAATTGGAGTCAACGCCGGGAATCTTACCAGGGGAGACAGCTGGATGAAGGCCAGGTTGAAGACCTTGCCGGACTAGCTGAGAGGAGGTGCATGGCCGTCATCTCATGAGGTAACTGCCTCTGGGACGGTAAGCCAGTTCGTGCCGTGAGGTGTCCTGTCAAGTCAGGTAACGAACGAGACCCCTACCCTCTGTTGCCACCGCATCCATTGGATGCGAGCACTCAGAGGGGACCGCCGCCGATAAGGTGGAGGAAGGTGGGGGCAACGGCAGGTCAGTATGCCCCGAAACCCCTGGGCCGCACGCGGCAGATAATGGTAGGGACAGAAGGCTCCGACCTCGAAAGGGGAAGGCAATCCCAAAACCCTACCGTGGTTGGGATCGAGGGTTGCAACTCACCCTCGTGAACGTGGAATCTCTAGTAACCGCGCGTCATCATCGCGCGGTGAATACGTCCCCACTCCTTGCACACACCGCCCGTCGCTTCATCCAAATGAGGTTCGGATGAGGTCTGGCTCGTAAGGAGTCGGAACAAGTCCAAGCTTCGTGAGGAGGGAGAAGTCGTAACAAGGTGGCCGTACGGGAACGTGCGGCCGGATCACCTCCAAGGATAGATGATCGCTCTCTGGCGGATCAATGCAACTGACCGACCTCGCCTTCATGAGCCCTGGACGCAGTTCAGGGTGAAAGGCGCAATCACTGTCAACCTAGTGTCAGGTTGATGGGTGAGATGAGCGCCAGCATGGTTGACGCGTAATCCCTAAAGTGAGCGTGGGTGCCACTCGACATGATACGCCACTTGGTGGATGGCTCGGCTTGGGCGCCGAGGAAAGAGGGAGATGCAGTCGTAGACCGGATAGGGCCACTGACATTGTGAGTAGTACATGAGTCACGTGAATCTTGCCCGCTTTTGACTTGAGCTCGCAAACACACGCGAGCAAGGGTTTCTGCGATGGGTTGCGAATGTTTCCGGCTCGGGTCCTCTCTGGTCTCGACAACGGAGGTATCCTCTAGTTTGTAAACTCCCTCCCTTATGGGCGCGGCAAGCTGCGATAATCCCCGGGTAGGAGCAAGCGTCCTTTGATCCGGGGGATCCCGAATTGGAGATCCAGCCTCCTTTCAAAGAGGAGGCACACCCCAAAAGGGTGAGGGAACCGGCCGAACTGAAACATCTTAGTAGGCCGAGGAAAGAAAATCAAATGAGACTCCCTTAGTAACGGCGAGTGAAAAGGGAAAAGCCCAAACCGAACGGGACGGGGAAACCCGTCTTCGGATGTGGTGTTCAGGGCTGGGCCGCCTCCCTGTCCGACGAACTCGAAGAGGTCTGGAAAGACCTGCCATAGTGGGTGATAGTCCCGTAGAGAAAGTTGGACGAGAGCTGGGCCCAGTTCCAGATTACTCCGCCTCGGATATGGCGGAGGAAGGTGGGAGGTATCTCCTTCCAAGGCTAAGTACGTCCCAAGACCGATAGCGCACCAGTACGGTGACGGAAAGCTGAAAAGTACCCCGAAAGGGGGGTGAAAAGTGTCTGAAACCAAGTGGTTAGAGACGTGCGCGGTCCGAAAGGGCTAACCCCTCCAATAGGGTAACCGATGGAGGGTACCAGGATCGCGCGATCCGTCTAGAAACACGGGCCGGGGAGTTTGCGGTCGTGGCGAGCCAAAAGGGATTTTCTCTTGTGGCGAAGGGAAACCGACAGTCCGCAACCGCGCAAGCGGCGAGGGACGGGATGTGCTCGTCCGTAGTCACGATCGAAAGACTCGAAACCAGGCGATCTAGCCTCGGGCAAGATGAAGGTGGGCGAAAGCCCATTGGAGGTCTGAAGGGGTGCTAACGTGCAATTTGTTCCTCTGACCTGGGGCTAGGGGACAAAAACCAATCTAGCCTGGTGATAGCTAGTTCCTCCCGAAGTGGATCATAGCCCAGCGCCTCCGGAGGTTGCGAGCGGGGTAGAGCACCGATTGGGGGGCAAGGATCCGAAAGGATCCACTCTTCTTTCGAACTCCGAATACGTTCGCGCTTTAGATGGAGGTAGACGGGTTCTCGGGGATAAGCTCCGAGACCGAGAGGGGGACAACCCAGACCAAGGTTAAGGCCCCCAAGTGCTGGCTAAGTGTCAAACAAAAAGGCGTCTTTCTTCTAAGACAGCGGGAGGGTAAGCTCAGAAGCAGCCATCCCTTAAAAAGTGCGTAACAGCTTACCCGCCGAGAAGGAGGGCCCTGAAAATGGACGGGGCTAAAGCCAGTCGCCGATACCTTGGGGCGCGACTTGAGGTCGTGTCTGGTAGGGAGGCGTCATGGTCGGGTCGAAGTCGGGCCGCGAGGTCCGGTGGACCGACCTTGAGTGCAGATCCCGGTGGTAGTAACATCGAAGTCGAGTGAGAATCTCGATCGCCGAAAGGACTAGGGTTCCCCGGCAATGCGTCGTCAGCCGGGGGTTAGTCGATCCTAATCTCCAACCTCAACACGGTTGGGTAGAAGAAGGAAAGTCGGTTAATATTCCGACACCAAGTGGGTACGTGCGGCGACGCTAGGCCTTTGAGTTGACAGTTAGGGGTAAGTTGAGCGAGGTTGCCGCCTCGTCTAAGTGTTCAAGCCTGGGGAGTGCCGTAATGGCGAGAACCAGGTGAAGGCACGAATGGCGCGCCGTTTAGGTGCGTTCAGCCGAACCCTTGATTCACGGAAAAGACTTGGAGGAAGGATCCCACTTGATCGTACCGAGAACCGACACAGGTGTTCCTGGGTGAGGAGCCCAAGGCGTGTCGAGCTATTCCATCGCGAGGGAACTCGGCAAATTAGCCCCGTACCTTCGGTATAAGGGGTGCCTGAGACTGCCCTTACGGGTTAGTCTCAGGTCGCAGTGACTAAGGGGTCCCGACTGTTTACTAAAAACATAGGGAACCGCCAGTCCGAAAGGATGTGCACGGTTCCTGAATCCTGGCCAGTGGCGGTATCTGAAACCTGGGTTCAACCGGGCCAAGGACCGCTAAACGCCGGGAGTAACTCTGACTCTCTTAAGGTAGCCAAATGCCTTGTCGGGCAAGTTCCGACGTGCATGAATGGACCAACGAGGGCCCCGCTGTCCCCGCGTGGAGCTCGGTGAACCCACGTAACGTGGACGAACAGTCCACGAACTTCCAACGGGAAAAGAAGTCCCTGTGGAGCTTTACTGCAACCTGTCGTTGAGTCGAAGTTGCCGATACATAGCGTAAGTGGGAGCCGTTACAGTCCTATCTCTTCGGGGGTAGGATAAGGCGACAATGAAACACCACTTATCGATGACTTCGGTCCTAACTCGGGGAAACCCGAGGACACCGATTGGTGGGCAGTTTGGCTGGGGCGGCCCCCCCTTGAAAAGATATCGAGGGGGCCCAAAGGTCGGCTCAGGCGGGTCAGAACTCCGCCGTAGAGGGCAAGGCCAAAAGCCGGCTTGATCGGGATCTTAACATTAGGAGGTCCCGGGGGCGAAAGCCTGGCCTAGCGAACCTTCGTGCCCCTAGAGATAGGGGCCGGAGCTGGCAGAAAAGTTACCCCAGGGATAACAGGCTCGTCGCGGGCGATAGTTCCCATAGACCCCGCGGTTTGGTACCTCGATGTCGGCTCTTCCCATCCTGGCGGCGCATAATTCGCCAAGGGTAGGGCTGCTCGCCCGTTAAAGGGGAACGTGAGCTGGGTTTAGACCGTCGCGAGACAGGTCGGACTTTATCTATTGGAAGTGCTGGTCGCCTGAGGGCAAGATATCCATAGTACGAGAGGAACTGGGTGTCGCGGCCTCCAGTTTATCGGTTGTCCGGCAGGGCACTGCCGAGCAGCCGCGCCGTTGCGGATAAGAGCTGAAAGCATCTAAGCTCGAAGCCGCCCCCGAAAATAGGCGACCATTCCGAGGCATTGAGTTCTTGAGAAACAGGAACTCGCCTCGGGCGAGAGCTGGGGCAAAATACCCCGTTGATAGAGCGGGGGTGTAAGCGGCAAGGCTTCGGCCGAGTCGCTCAGCCCGTCCGCTACTAATCGCTCGAGGTGTTGAGTGGCTTTCCTGCTCATGGAGGGGGCGTTGAGTCAACCATGCTGGTTCGATTCCCGCAATTCGCGGGATCGTCTTTTTCTTCTTGAAGACATATATCCCCCAAGTCGTGCTAGCGCAACGTCCGGGGTGAGTTGGTGAGTGGATGTCGGGTTCATTCGAGCCTGAGGAAACTTCCTTCTCCCAGCGGGTATCACGGCGCCGCAAGGCGCAGGGGGAGACCTCTAGCAACGGGACAGAAACACCCCCCTCCCGTCAAGTGTGGGTGATGGGCGGTGGAAAGCCCTGACGATGACGGCAAAGGGGTTGAAAACCCCAGCCTCGTGAGGAGCAAGGCCGAGAAGGTCAGATGATTGACCCGCAGGATGGCCGGGTGGGCCGCATAGTCGAATTCCACCTAAAACAGAAAAGGAGTTACGGCCAACACACCCCGGATTCAGGAGCATCCAGAGATGAAGCTAATCGCGTATAGGCTTGGACAAGATGACCCCAAGATGTGTACCAGCATTAGGCTGGCCAGAAGAGGTTACCTCAAGCTGATCTCCTCGTCCAGGTTCATACCTCGCAAGGCAATTGTGTTGAACCCGGAAGCAAGCGAGACGCTGTCGAACTCCGACGCAGAGTTTGCCGAGAGATATGGGTTGGTGGTCATCGACGCTTCATGGAAGACCGGACGGGACGTTTTCTCAAGAATGAAGCGCGGCGTTCAGAGGAAGCTGCCAACGTACGTGGCCGCAAACCCCACCAACTACGGCAAGCTCTATGAACTTTCGTCAGTGGAAGCGGTCGCGGCAGCGCTGGCAATACTCGGGCGGTTCGATGAGTCCGTGTCGGTGCTCTCGGAGTTCAAGTGGGGGCCGGAGTTCATCAGGCTGAACCCGAGCCTTTACCCTGATCGCTTGAGAGAAGATCGTCAATCCTGAATATCATCATCTCTGAGGGTTGCTTCTCGACCTTTCCGATCCTCTCACCGACGAGCACTTTTACTCCTATTGCCTCGGCTCTGTCAACGAGCCTTTGGGTCACCACGCCATCGAACACCAAGGCCCGCGCGTTCTTGTGTTTGTCCAAGGAATCGAACAATTCGCCGACCGGTATCTCCGCGATGGTGTCGCCGCTCTCGTCGAGCATGACCGAGATCAGTTTCTCCTTCACCTGAGAAGCTCTCTCCCTCAGCATCTTGGCCTGTTCGGGTGAGATCTCGGACTTCTTCTGGTTGCTGAGCGTCACCAAGTACTCTTGGAGCACGATCGGTTTCCTCAGGGTGTCCAACGCCTCGGTCGGTGTCAGCTCCTCCACCTCTTTCCCCGGGGGGGCTCTTGCTACTTCGTTGATCTTGACACCCAGTCTCAGCAGTTCGCGCAGGATCATCTCACCCACCCTATCGCCGTCCAAGAAGGCGGTGATCTTCTTCTTCCTCCTCGCAAGCTCTGCCACCGAGTTCGGGACGTTGACGCCGTTCGTGCCGACGATGTTCTTCACGCCTACTGTCAGCAGAAGAGACACATCAGCCCTGCCTTCAACTATCACCAGATCGTCCGATGATTCTACCTCAGGTCCTGCGGGTAGATCGTCAGGCCCCCAGTTGATCGGCTTCGTTACCTCAGTGCTCGCTACGACCCCGGTCAGGGCCTGCGCGTCCGCAGTCACTCTCTCCGCCTTCCATCTCTGCGCTATGCCCTGCGCTCTCTCCACTATTTCCTTGCGCTTCTTCTCCCTGAAATCATCAATGGCTACGAGTGTGAACTTAGTATTGTACGGGCCAACTTTCTCTATGCTCTCCAGCGCAGCTGCAAGCAACGATGTGGTTGCCTGATCTAGCGATGAGGGAACTATGACGGCACCCACCGTCCTTCCTCCCTCCGCCTTCAACTCTACGTCTATTCTTCCGACCCTTCCAGCCTTCTGAAGTTTCTTGATGTCGAGGGTGTCTTCGAATAGGCCCTCTGTCTGACCAAAGACAGCACCTATTACGTCATGTTTCTTTGGGGGCTATTCACTGGCCCTCTCCACAACCCCCTCGACCTCAAATCGAACCTTCACAAGGTACTTGAAATAAGGTCCAGAGTCATGTTCTGTCATATCGTTTCACCTTGCTTTTGATAAGCGATGCTACCTCAAAACGCCTTTTATATAAAGGTTGGTTTCATCGCCGAGATGCGGCCCAAGCCCCACGTGCGCTCAAGAAGCAGACCGCCTTGGGACGAGAATCGAATAGCCGCTCTGAAACGAGTCGTCTCGTCATTGGTGAACCTATCCTCACGCGACCTTGTGATAGTTGAGGGGTCAAGGGACTCAAGCTCACTGAGGCGACTCGGCGTCAGGGCTAAGATCATCGCCGCAGGTTCTACCAAGAGAGTGATGGGGCTTGAGGATGATGGGCTTCTGCGCGCACGAGACATCAAGATAGTGTTTCTCCCCGACTTCGACAGAGAAGGCAGAGAGAAGATCAGGAAATGGAGGTCAGAGTTGTCAAGCGGTAGGGACGTGGATTCGACGACTTGGAGGATCCTGAGGTCGCTTCTGAAGAGCGAAGGGATAGGGATCGAAAGCTTGGCGCGTCTCGCGGAGAAACTCAACCTCTTGAGGAAAGAAATGTGGCTCGGCCCTGACGAAAGGGTTTCATAGGGAGCCTAAGCTCCGCCTCGCCCTACTCTTGCAGCCGAGCCGGCGACCGCTACTTTCCCCGCCCTGGGTACCTTTCCCTCATAGAAGGAGTGTAACTCCCAACTCGGTCAAGTCCGCTTTTACGACGGGATTCTCACGGCCGCCTTTTGGATTTGGCACGAACGGATTAATAACGTTTCGAGGCACATGCGATCGCCACAACATGCCGACGGCGAAGCTAGTCCCTCAAACCTTTTAATCGGTGGCACTATGTCGCCCGATGTCCGATTCTATATGAGCTTGGAGGAGGTTCGCCTTGTCTAAGAGACTCAAGCTTACTGAGGAGGGCAAGGACTATGCAAAACGGGGTCTGCCCGAACTCAACCTAGTAGAAGCACTGAAGCAGGGTCCCATCTCCTTGAGCCGCGCAAGGGAGTTGGTCGACAACTTGGACATTGCACTGCAATGGGGGAAGAAGAGGAACTGGATACGGATGGATGGAGGGCTCATCTATCTCATTTCACCTCCAGACGTAGTTCCCGAGCAGGAGGCGCTCATCAGAGCCTCGAAGGGAGAGACGATGGATGAAGGAGTGGCCCGGATCCTGATACAAAGGAACCTCATTGAAGTGGAGAGCTCCTTTGTGGAGGAACTGAAGCACCTTGAGGGCAAGACGGTCTCAAGGCTAACTCCCGAGCTGATGAGCACGGGCCTGTGGAGGAACGTCAAGCTAAGACCCTACAATGTGAAGATACTTGGAACAAAGGTTCACCCCAGCAAACGGCAGCCCTTCGATCACTTCCTCTCTGAACTCAGACAGAGGCTCGTCGAGCTCGGGTTCGTGGAGATGAAAGGGCCTACCATCGAGACAGAGTTCTGGAACTATGACGCACTCTACCAACCTCAAGGGCATCCGGCCAGAGACTGGCTCAGCACTTTTTACTTGAAGGGAGCGGGTCTGGGAGACCTACCGTCGATCGCCGGGAATGTCAAGAAGGCACACGAGCACGGGGTGTCCGGGAGCACAGGATGGGGGTACAAATGGAATCCAATGAGGGCCCGGCGGTTGATGCCGAGGGCACAGGGAACCGCACTTTCAGCCAGGACCTTGGCCAAGGGTCCACTCATCCCGGGCAAGTACTTCGCGATCGCAAGGTGCTACAGGCCCGATGTCATCGATGCCTTTCACGGGATTGAGTTCGTCCAGGTCGAGGGAATAGTAGTGGACGAGAGCTTGACATTCAGAAACCTTCTGGGCATCCTTGAGATGTTCGCGAGGGAAATCGCAAAAGCCAACGAGATCAAGTTCATCCCTGATTACTATCCTTTCACGGAGCCGTCGGTTCAGATGTCAGCCAAGCATCCCGCAATGGGTTGGATCGAGTTCGGGGGAGCCGGGATATTCAGGGAGGAGCTGGCCAAACCTCTGAACGTAGACGTGCCCGTGATTGCTTGGGGGCTGGGGGTCGACAGGCTGGCCATGTTCAAGTTGGGCATAGAAGACATACGGGATCTCTTCTCAAGAGATCTAGACTGGATGAGGAGGAAGGCGGTGGTGTGAGATGCCCTCGCTTGAAGTTTCGCTTCGCGATATGGAGAGGCTGATCGGCAGGACCCTGTCCCCTGATGAACTCAGGCACCTTGTAGGTCTCGCCAAGTGTGATGTCAACAGCATAGTTGGCGATTCTGTCAAGTTGGAGGCCAAAGACACCAACAGACCTGACCTGTGGTCGGCCGAGGGCATTGCCAGAGAGATCCGGTTCAGAGTGAAGAAACTTGGGCTTCCGAAGTACAAGGTGTCAAAGTCCAAGGTTGAGGTCATTGTTGACAAAAGCGTCAAAGGCGTGAGACCTTTCACGGCGTGTGCCGTGGTTACGAACCTGCACCTCGACGAGGTTGCTCTTTCCCAGATGATACAACTGCAAGAGAAGGTTGCCTCCAACTACGGAGGCGGGAGGAGAGACATCGCCATCGGGGTGTACGATCTGGACAAGATGAAGCCGCCCATAAACTACACTACGGTGGATCCAGATGGGATAAGGTTTGTTCCACTTGACTTCGAAGAGGAACTGACTCCAAGGGAGATCCTTGAGAAACACCCCAAGGGGAAGGAGTTCGGACATCTCCTCGCTGGAGTCTCGAGGTATCCCATCTTCATAGACTCGGCAGGCGAAGTGATGTCAGTACCGCCGATAATCAACTCCAACTTCAGTGGCAAGGTAACAGAGAACACGCGGAACGCCTTCATCGAGTGTAGTGGCTTTGACTTGGGCCGCCTGTCTGTCGCCTTGAACGTTGTCACCACTGCCCTAGCAGAGAGGGGTGCTGAGATAGGTGCGGTGAAGGTCCGGTATGCAGACAGGGCGATAGTCACACCCGACTTCAAGCCAGGAAGGGCGAGCGTCGACCTCGTGCACTTCGGCAGGATCTCGGACCTGACACTGAGCCCGAGCAAGGCATGCGACCTGCTACGCAGGTCAGGCTACAGTGTGATCCGCAGAAGGAAAGACAAGGTGGAGGTGCTCTATCCCGCCTACAGGCATGACGTAATGCACGAGAGAGACCTGATGGAGGACATGTTGATCTCATACGGCTACGACAAGATCAGACCCCAGCCATTGAGGCTGCCAACAGTGGGTATGTCGAGCAGGATCGAAAGGTTCTCCAGCCTTCTGTGCGAGCTGATGATCGGATTGGGTTTCCAGCAAGTGATGTCATACACGCTCACGAACAAGGTAGACCTGTTCGCCAAGATGAAGCTGAAGGAGGAACCAGTGATAGAACTCGAAAATCCTGTCTCTTCGAGCTGGAACGTGTTCAGGAACTGGATGTTGCCTTGCATTGTAGACTTTCTTTCCAGCAATGCCCACGTCGACTATCCCCAAAATGTGTTTGAGATAGGCGATGTCGTGGTGCCCGACCAGACCAAAGAGACGCGAGCGATGGACAGGAGGAAGTTGGCTTGCGCGAGGGCAAGCGCCGAAGTGGGCTATCAAGACATAGCCTCTGTGCTGGACGCGTTTCTGAGTTCCCTCGGTTGTCAGTACGAGCTGAGGACCGGTTCGCACCCGAGCTTCATAGAAGGCAGGGTTGCGGACGTTATCCTGAAGGGAGCTGATCTGGGAGTGGTGGGCGAGGTATCCCCGGAGGTTCTCGAGGCTTGGGATATCGAGGTCCCCGTCTCAGCCTTCGAGATAGATGTGAGTTCGTTGTATGATATTCTGCCGCTGGAGAACCTAGATTGAGGAACCAAGACATTGACGCTATTTCTGGCCTGCAATCGGCCTTCCATCCGCGTCGATCTCTCCTACTCTGATGCGAGTCGATGATACGAATCCGCCCGCCTGAGCTAGGACTTTTGGGACGATGACCACCTCGAGCGGGCGCAGACCCGCCTGCCTCCTTGCTTGGTTCAGCTTGAGTGCGTTCTCAACCGTGTCGACCGTGACGAATATCGCCTCGAGGGTCTTGTCTTTCGGTGTTGGGCCGAAGGCATCCTCCAGCACAATCACTTGGGTCTTGTCACGCGCTCCGATTTGTGAAAGGTAGTTGTCAACGGCCATCTTCCTCTCATCGAGACTCTGAACACCCGCTCTCTTCATGCTCTTGGCAAACTCATCGCTGGTTATGCCGAGTATGACCTCGTCGCTCAGAGCGGCCGCGACAGCTATCAACCGTTTGTGCCCCGCGTGTAATCGGTCGAACGTTCCGCCGAGCGCTGATCTCGCGTACCTGACGTTCGGAAGCACCTTCAGGCTTAAATTGATCAGTTTCTAGACCCAGTTCCTAGCACATGGCCTCGACTAAAAAACTTGCAGATCAGGAGGTGAGCCGCTACGTCGAGGCCGGAAAGATCGCTAAGAGGGTGAAGTCGCAGTTCATGCCAGAGGTCAAAGAGGGCAAAAAGCTGTTTGATTTCGCCGAGGAGCTCGAGCAAGAGATCCTGTCACAAGGGGCAATGACTGCCTTCCCCTGCAACATCGGTCGGAACGAGGTAGGAGCACACTACACGCCGATTCCGTCTGACTCGTCCGAGTTTTCCGGTGGCGATCTAGTGAAGGTGGATTATGGCCTTCACCTGGACGGCTACATAGTGGACACTGCCTTCTCTGTCGCACTTTCCTCGGTAGATCAAAAACTCGTGGATGCGGCGGACGAATCTCTCAGAACCGTGGTGGAAAGGCTCAGGGTCGAAGATAGGATACTGGAGGTGGGCAAATCGGTCGAGGGAGTCTCGGAGAGATACGGGTTCAAAGTGATAGACAACCTGCAGGGGCATGAGGTCAGGAGGTACCAGCTTCACGCGGGCCTATCCATTCCGAACGTCTCTAACCTAGACGGTAGGACGTTTCACGATGGAATGGCGGTTGCGATCGAGCCTTTCCTGACTTACGGATTCGGTGCCGGTCACGTGAAGGAGATCAGTCTCACGACCATCTTCAAGTCCCCGGACCCGGCGAAAGGAGACAGACACTCCACCTTGTCCAGCTTCAACGGACTCCCTATCTGCGAGCGTTGGCTGGCAAAGCTCCCATCGAACACCTCAAGACGAGATCTTGAGCGACTCAGGGGATATCCGGTTCTCGTTGAGGAGAAAGGAGCTCCCATCGCTCAAGCCGAGACTACGCTCCTATTCGAGTCGGGGAGGGTCAGGAACCTTATTTCTTAGGTGGCTTCTTTAGGAAGATGGCGCCGATCAGCATCAGCTCATTCTTCCCGCATTTCGTGCAAGGGTCGCCGTTTCCGTACACGTAGTCGCCCTCCTTGAAGGGTCGGGTCGTCTCGTAGTCACAACTCTTGCACTTTTCTCGGGTCAAGACTTGCGGTCCAACAGGTGCACGCCCGATCATGGATAATCTGCCCTGTAGCCTGAACAGGTTGTACCCGGCTAGCACAAGGCCCAGTAGTCCCAAGCCTATGGAGATCATGCCGGTCGTTGTGGAACTCGTATCCTGCAAGTAGGTGATGCCGCTGTATATCAGCGAGGCTGAGATGAGAACGAGGAATGCAAGAAGGAAGATGAAGAACGAGATGTTCAGGTCGTATTTCTCCTCGGAATTGCTGTTGCTCATGGTCGCTCACCTCACTCCTATGGTGTTCCCAACACCGACTACCAACACCTTGCCACCCTTCGGCACCTTCTCTCGAACCACTTCCTTGACTCGAGCGGTTGCGGCTTCGACACCTTTCAGGATGTCCTCAGTGAGTGGGGTTATCGCTTCCTTGAACGACATTCGGATCAACATCGCATACAGTGGGGTCTTCTTCTTGGTGATAACCTCCTCGATCTTGTACCTCTCGGTCCCGGGCCCGCCGATGGCCGCACCGATCCCCTCAAGGATGGTTCCACTCTTTTCTCCCTCCAGTTTCACTCCAGAATCGATCATCACTACTAGGTTGTATTTCTTCTTCCTGACCAAGTCTTGGACAGCATCTCCCGGGTATCCGACGGTCGCCCCGGGTCCCTTGGACTTCAACAAGGTCATCTTTCTTCCCTCGAATTCCGTCTCACAGATCTCCATGTCCCGACCGGTATCCTTGAACTCCTTGGGGTAGGCCAAGCTTGCCGCGACCTGTGCCCCGGTTCCGTCTCCTATGGGGTGTCCGTAACTGAAGGCGTAAAGCGCCCCCATGAGGGCTTCCGCCTCTATCATCACTTCAGGCAAGAGCATCTGCAGTTGCATGATTATGATTTGACTCCCGGTCTTCTTGCCCATGATGTAATAATGTCGCACAATTTTGTGAAGCAAGCTGAGTGAGGAAGCAACCTCCACCACGTTCGCCATGTTGTCCCGCTCAATGTCCCCCACTTTGGTCGCGACCTGCTTTATCTCAGCCTTCAATCTGTCGTCCCCAGTTTTCAGTATGTAGTCCAACTTCTGAACTACCCCTGCTGGGTCGAGCGACACTGGCTCCAATAGGACGTAGTCCATCGCTCTGTCAAGGAACGCACTTGGATCCGGTACGGTTGAGCTTTTCTTGAGCTTCTCGAGCGAAATTCTCCTTCCCTCGCCCTTCATCAGATCGATCCTGCGAAGCACGAGTTCTATGTCTCTCAACATGAGGTAGATCTGGATCCTCTGTTGGAACACTATGACGAGTATGAACACCATCATGAATAGGATGTTCAGTAGGGTGGGGATGTCCAGTTGAAGCTCAGATTGACCCAATACCGCCAACAACGTTGATGGAAGCATACAGACTTACGACCGCAATCTACGTTGGATTTAAGCATTCGTTCTTCAGGTGGGCGCCGACATTCTGGGTCTTGCGTGTCCTTGCGGACCACACTACATCCCAGAACGTTGCCGCGTTTAACTTCCGTGTTCGGAACGGTTCCGCAGCTTTCGCTTGTACGGGTGGTTCCGCGGCACTGTGGCCGGCACCCGGGGATTCGTGGTCCACCTTCTATTAAAATCTTGCTAGTTGTCGTCTGTGGTGGCTCGCGACAGGAAGCTTCTCGACCCGCAGTAGGGGCACACGGGCACGTTGTCGGCAACTATGGCGCCGCACTCTGAACACATCCTGCGGCGTGCGTACAAGACGACGGAGTCGACAGAGTTGCGTAAGGCCAGCGATGTTTGGATGGGCCCCTCCTCTGACATGTCAAGATCGATCCACAGGGTGCTCCTGCCCACGAAGGACCTCTGAAGGGCCATCTCCTTCTCCAGCCAACCCTCCACATCCTCCGGGTTCACGTTGGTTATGTGCCCCCCGATCGGCCCCTCCTTCTGTTTGGGCGAGCGCGAAGGCAAGAGCGTCAGTGTTGGGATGAGGAGTATCCGGTCCGTGGATTCCCTTTCCATGGCTGCCCTCAGGCTGTTCAGTATTTTTTCGGTTGTGGCCAAAGTTGACTTGGAATGCGGGTCGCTCTCGCCGGTTATGATCATAGCAGCCTCATGAATGTCCCTAGGAATCAAAGCGCCGACGAATTTGTCCATCCTCAGAAAGGTTCTGTCCTTCCTCTCGCTTGAGCATATTGGCAGTCTGCCCTTCTCAATCCTTGCCGCAAGGTAGTCAGCCTTGGCCTCCAGCGCGAGCTTGGATTTCTGAACCAACCCCCTGAGCCTATCGAAGAACCTTGACTCACTGTCTCTCACCTTTGTCGCGACGGTCGCAGTGTGAATGGCAGCCGATCCCAGCACTGACAGGCCATGATATTCCGCGGCGTTGGAGTACAGATCCTTGAGGAAGAGGTTGTTGTAAGTCACGACAGTGGCGGGTTTCTTGCTTATGAGCACCCTGGCTCCCAAGCTGGCAGCGGACGCGGCCGAATCTAGCAGTTTCTTGAAATCGTTCTCCTTGAATCCGCTGGCTACTATGGATGCCTTCATGTTGGAGAGGGGCGTCATCTTGCCCAGTTCAAGCAGCTTGTTCAACGGACTCATGGTAGCTTCAGTCGTTCTGCCATCGAGTTTGGCCATCATGTTCACCCTCACTCCCTCCGAAGTGGAGAACCAGAGGTTCCCCTCCTGCCACTCGCGATCCTCCTTTGACTTCTCGGGTGTAAGTATTGTTTGAGAGTTCGCTGTCTCTCTCGACAGTGCGGAGACGAACCTGTCCAAGGTAGATCGGTCGGTCTTGCCGTCTGACATCTTCAACCTGATCGGGCTTCCCGGGACGATGCTGAACCAATCCATGTCTACTGATGGATCGTGGATTATCTCTTCGGGCCTGAGCGCCCAGTCCGCCAAGAAGTTGAACCGTAGCTCGCCAGCCATGTGCGAGTCAGCTATGTTCCTGGGGAGCAGTTCGAGCAGCACGTACTGCACGAGTATCTCCCGGCCCGCCTTGTCAACAGAACGCTCTCCTTCGACCTCCATCAGGGTTTTCCCGACATCATAGAGAGGCATTCCTAGCCTCGTCATCTTGAAACGGAACCGCTCGAGTCCCCTTTCCATCAAGGTTGAGATCACAAGCTCCCTGATCAGGGGGGCGGTCAGGTACCTGGGCTTGAGCCTATAGATCCTGTCTTGGACCTCAAGTGAGATCTCCTCGGCTTCATCCTCCTCCAGCCTGGCCTCTCTTATGAGAGATTCCACTATTTTCCTCCGTTCGAAGGGTTCGATGGTGAGTTTGGTGGTTCTCACCTTCGGCAAAGTCTCCTCCTCGATGAGTTCTCCTCTCATCTCATGGACGTGCTTCAGGACGCTGTCACCTATCTTGGTCAGCTGATACTTCTTCTCTGCGGGGTTCAGTTCAATCAACCTCGCCCTCATTAGCTTCTTCACGTGGAACGAGAACTTGCCGGCGTCGGTCTTCTGGTTGAGGCCCAGTTTCCTCATGAGATCATTGTACCTTAGCCCGCCCTCTTGGAGCAGTTCCAGAACTGAGAGGCGCATCGGTGAACCGATGGATTGAAGGATGAGGACGGACTCGTCCGAGGTGGGTTCCTCTTCTCTCTCAGCCATGTATTTCCTGCAGAGGGCCTCTTGCTTTTTATCTCTTCTTCGATCTCATCACGCGAAAGAGTCCTCTTCGTGGCTATTCCCAAGCGAGGACATCTCAATCCTCAGTTACGGTGACTTACTGGCCCTCCTCGGGTTTCCCACGCGTTCGCCGCAGAGTCGAAACGCGACAGTGTTCCTTTCCTCGGTCCCCTTCAGCACGTTGAGTTTGAGTGCATCCAACCGGTTGGCAGAATTGACCCTGTCTCTGACGCCGTGGCGAATGATCCGTACATCCCCGCGTTGGCTGGCCTCAGCTGTTTCTCATGTGACAGCCTCATCACCGGACATCACGTCCCGCTGTGATGGGACTGTCTCCTCCTTGGTGAGCATGTTCAGGTCGCGGCCATAAGGTAAGCTCAAGAAGACAGCTGTTACATCGTTCGAGAATAACCAGTCAGAGGTCGAGGGAGAATCGCGACGCAGTTTCACCCAAATCGCAGAAAACCCTTTTCTACTCGGCCCAAAAGGCGGAGCTAGGGGGTGTCGGCTAGCTTGGTTCAGGCTCCATGGCTCGGGACCTCCGAGCGAGAACCCATGAGACCCCAGTTCGAAACCTTCCGCGAGAATCTGGGCACCCCCACCATTCAAATTGTTTAAATCATTGAGGACGCGCAGCGCGAGAAGTTGTACGACGTAGTGGTAATCGGCGCCGGGCCCGCCGGGATATTCGCTAGCTTCAGGTTCAAAGAGGCGATGGAGGCAGGTGCGGATCTGTCGATCCTCATTCTCGACGCCGGCCCACAAGTTGACAGAAGACACTGCGTCGCTCGCGAACTCGGTCGCACGTGCGTGAAGTGCTCCTCATGCCACCTTCACTCCGGATGGGGAGGCGCGGGTGCCTTCAGCGATGGCAAGATCACTTTGAGCCCAGACATAGGCGGTTGGATGTCAAAGGTGGTCGGCCAAGAGGGATTGTCCGCTCTGCTTGACAGCGTTGACAAGATATTCCTGGAATTCGGAGCTCCCGCTGAGCTGTACGGCACTGATGAGAAGAAGCTAGAAGCGTGGTCACGCAGAGCGGCCTTGGCTGACCTTAGACTTGAGAAGAACATCCTGAGGCACATGGGCACAGATCTCAGCATGGAAGTGATGGGAAGGATGTACGGATCCATTAGCGAGGCGGTTGAGGTGAAGCTCAATACAGAGGTGGCCACCATCAAGAAAGAGAACGGCCACGTGGTCGGCGTGACCACCGAGGACAGCGAGTTCATACCGGCGAAGAACGTTCTTGTGGCGCCCGGAAGGCGTGGGGCGTCTTGGTTGGCCGAACAATGCTCAGCTCTGGACATTCCTGTTTCGAGCAATCCCGTGGATCTTGGAGTCAGGGTGGAGTTGCCGGCGGATGTACTAGGGCCGCTTACGGATGACCTCTATGAGCCCAAGCTGAGGTTCATGTCGAAGTCTTTCGATGATCCTGTCAGGACCTTCTGCGTCAATCCAAGAGGGGAGGTGATAACAGAATACTACGACGACGTAGTGACCGTGAACGGACACAGCATGAAAAATGGAAAGACAGCAAACACGAACTTCGCACTGCTGGTCAACAACTACTTCACTGAGCCCTTCAAGGACCCGATATCATACGGAAAGTACATCTCCAGGTTGGCCAACTTGATATCGAACGGTATCGTGGTTCAAAGGCTCTGGGATCTGCTGCACGGCAGGAGGTCAACTCCAGAGCGACTCTCGCAGAGTGTTACCGTTCCGACCCTTAGGGACGCGACGCCGGGTGATCTCAGCTTCATCCTCCCACACAGGATAATGACAGACATTATCGAAATGCTGAGGGCGCTGGACAAGCTTGCACCGGGGGTCATATCGATGAACACGCTACTGTACGGAGTAGAAGCCAAGTTCTATTCGTCTCGCGTTGGGACCGATGCGAGTCTTCAGACGCCCGTTCGCGGACTGTACGTGGCCGGAGATGGCGCAGGCCTGACCAGAGGGCTCAGCCAGTCGGCCGCGTCCGGGCTTCATGCAGCTGAGGGAATCCTAAGCTCACGTAAGGTCGCCAAGCCTGCCTAGCGCGTGACCGTCCAAAGTTTGGGCTTCGAGACTCTCCAAGTCCACTTCCTTCTTCGACAACAGGGGACCCCGCAGGTTAGCTCGAGTGGGCTCGTTCATCGCAAGCTGTCCAACGTACTTGTTGAAAGAGGGAATGACTATTATTGTCCTGCCCTTGCCGCCCTTCATCGCCCCCGACAGCCAGACTTGGAAGGAGTAGCGGTAACCCATCGTGTCTTTGATCCTCACGCTCGGGTGAACATGTCCCATTATGATACGCCTGCTTGAGGTGGCCTCCTTCGGCAACTTGGTCGAACCATGTGTGAGCCAGTTCTCTCCCCATGCGAGGCCAGCTGATCCATGGATGACAACGTTTCTCGGAAGCAGAGCTTCCAAGTCCCCATCATGGTTGCCGAGCACAACGTGTAGCTCTGAAAGCTCTCCCCTGATCGCTGAGAAGAACTCAGGGACTACCAAGAACTCCAGCTTCTCTGGCCCGGCCACATGGTGCTTGATGTCGCCAAGGATCGCGAGTCTCTTGGATGATGTGGATCTTATCAGATTCTTCATGCGAGCGGACAGCTCATCCACCTTCAGCGGGATATTGATGCCCTTTGACCTGAGCTCGTTCTCGAAACCTAGGTGGAGGTCCGCGACGACCAGTGTGCCATCTGAGAGCAGAAGGGCGGGTTCGCCCAGTACTTTTATTGGCTCCATCTTAAGGCGTCCTTGTTCATTCGATGGGCGAGAGGGACGATATTAAAGGGTTGGAACAGATATGTGCTCGTATCAAGCAGAAGGGTGTTATCACGAGCCAGGAGGCCGATGATCTCTCGCGATTGCTCGGAGACAGGGCCGCGAAGGCACTTGAGATAGTCGTGTCCCATAGGGTCAAGAAATATGTCTTCTATCCATCAAACGTGACCCGATGGGTAGTAGTCGGAAGAGAGGCGGAGTATCTCCTTCTGCCGCCCGCGCAGTACTGTTCCTGCGATGATTTCCACTATTCGTTCATGAAAGGACAGGTACGTCTCTGCGTTCACCTGATAGCGCAGAAACTAGCAGAGGCTCAGGGCGACTACAAAGAGTTCCCTGAGGAGGATTCCGAGTTGGACAAGCTCATAGATGTCCAGTAGTCCTTTCTATCTCGTACAGCAACCTCGCGATCACGACGGAACTAGAGAGGGGGGAAGGGTGAATTGACACGACTTCGTCTGCCACGCTCACTATGTCAGCTCTGGGCTCGCCCTTTGCATAAGCTCCGACCAGGTAGGTGACCAAGCGCCCTTTCAGGCTCTCGACCTTCTCCCTCAAGTCGCACAATCGTCCGTGGCTACTGAGCAAGACAACGTGCTCTGCTCTGGTCCGGGATACGGCGTCTTCAATGTTTCCCGTCTCCAACTTCAGGATCGGCTCACCACTAAGAGGCACTCTACCAGCCTCCATCAGTGCTTCCATCAGTCCGAGGAAATTCCGGTAGTTGCGGGGTGGCCTCCACCTGTTCGCAGGCTCTATCAAGCGATTCCCGATCGTGTGTATGAGGAGTTTCACGGTTCCGTTGGCATAGGCGGGCGTGTCCGTTACGCTCAGTATCGAGATGTGGGCTATGTCCGGTCTGCCCCGCGCTAATCCATCGCTCAGGTGTTGCATCGCGAAGTGGTGAACCGCCCTGTCCAGAATGATTTGTCCGGACTTTCTACCTTTCTTGCCCTTGGCCACTTTGACAAGGGAACGATCCCCTGCTATCTCGGGAGGTATCGTCTCGATGTTGGACTCAAACAGCAAGATCCACGCAACAGGTGAGCGCACGAAGGCTTTGGGGTCAAGTTTATTATTAACTGTTGGAAATCGCTGTCAAGAGGTTGCCTACCGCTCTCGAAGCTCCGAGCCAAAAGCTAGTTGAAGAGCTAGCCCTGAAGCTGGAGAAGGAAGTCCCAGAGATATCCCCGCCTGAGTGGAGTCAGTTGGCAAAGACCGCTTCATTCAAGCAAAGGCCCCCCTCCGACCCGAAGTGGTGGTATAAGAGAGCCGCATCGATACTGCGGGTGATATACGTGAAGGGGCCGATCGGGATCTCCAAGCTGAGATCGAGGTACGGCGGAAGAAAAGACTTGCCGATGCGGAAGGCTCACTACGCTAGGAGCGGAAGCTCGGCAATCAGGAAGATACTGCATCAGCTCGGAACGGCCGGACTCATCGCCTCTGAGAAAAAAGGAAGGGCCATAACCCCGAAGGGTCGCAGCATGCTGGACTCGGTCGCCAAGGAGATATTGAGGGGAGGTCCGAGCTAGGTTGCAGGCGGATCAGCCCAGTTCCGATGAGGACTTACAGGAGCTGTTGCGGCGGAGAGAACGGGAACTCACTCGTTCAAGCGCTCGCGAGGCAGAAGAGAGAGCCCGGCAAAACGCGCAGAGGAAGGCGCTTGCTAGGGTAGTGTTCACTCCCGAGGCAAGGCAGAGGTTGTCCAATCTGAAGCTGGTGAAACCCGAGCTGGCGTCTCAGGTAGAGGAATATCTGATGGTCTTAGCCCAGCAAGGGAAGATAGCCGTCCCGGTCGACGACGATACGTTGAAGAAAGTGCTGGAGAAAGCCCAGCCGAAGAGAGACATGAAGATCTGGAGGTTGTAGAGTTGACAAGCAAGAAATCAAGGTTCAGAAAGTCGAAGCTCGTGGTGATGGGCAAGAGGGCTTCCGCCATCCCCGCTTGGGTAGCGGTGAAGACCAAGGGAGCAGTGAGGCTCCCACGGAGGAGACGACAGTGGAGGCGCTCCAAGTCCAAGTTCTAGGTGATGTGTCATGCCGAAGAAGGAGGAAGAATCCGAGCCCATTACCCTAAACCTATCCGACGCGTTCAAGGCGCCCGTTCCGCAACGAGCTAGGAGTGCAGCGAGACTAATTCGGAGGGAAATACTGAGAAGGTTCGACGTCGAGAGCGTCAAGATAGACTCCAAGATCAACGAGTCCTTGTGGGATAGATCCCGCGCCAGACCTCCCAGGAAAATGAAGGTTCAAGTCCGGGTAGAAGATGACGTGGCGTATGTGGAGCCCCCCGCCAAGTGATGCGGAGCTCAGGATATACAGGGCATCCGTGAGGAAGAGCTCATTCATCGGAGTTTACTGCTCTGTCTTCGGGGACAAAGCCATAGCGTCGCCAGTGGTCCCGACCGGCTTCAAGATGAAGCTCAGGGATCTTCTGCGGGCCGAGGCAGCTATCACAACCGTGGGGTCGGTTTCATCTGTTGGGATGATGATAGTGATGAACAGCAGGGGGTTCGTTGTGCCGAAGACCGCGAACGACGACGAGCTCGCCGCACTTGAACAGCACTCCAAGGTTCTCGTCGTGGAAGACAAGATGTCCGCTTTGGGCAACCTCATCGTAGCTAACGACAAAGGGGCCGTAATATCAGATCTTATCTCGGAGCATGCGGCCTCACAGATCTCCGATTTCTTGGGAGTGGATCACATTCGGATGTCTGTTGGAAAGTACAGGACCATAGGTTCGCTCTTCGCGGTCTCCAACGAGGCAGGGATTGCCTCTCCGCTGGTGGACGAGAAGACACTGGCTCAGGTCTCGAGCGCTCTCCAGATCAAGATGGTTCCCACAACGGTGAACGACGGGGAGAGGCTAGTGAAGCTGGGAGTGTTGCTGAACGACAGGGCGATTGTTGTCGGCATGAACACGAACGGAGTTGAGCTCATGTCTCTCCAAGCATTGTCCCGCTGAAAGCTCCAAAGAGATTTAACCTGTGCTGTCGGGCCTGTCCTCCCAATGTCTGAGGAGGAGTTCAGGCGCACCTACCTTGAGTCGAAAGCGATAGAGGAATACATCGAGGCGCTCAGGTCAAGATACCAGCTGGTGGATGCCTCCGAAATCACGCTGAACAACGCCAAGGACGCACTGAGGTCCGTCAGCGAATCAGGCCAAGGGCAGACGTTGATGGTTGATGTTGGTGGAGGAGTCTACGTGAGGGCTGCACTGGCGGACGCAACCCGCGTCTTGGTGGGAATAGGAGAAGGCGTGTATCTGGAGAAATCAAGGGAGGATGCTGAGAAAATACTGGATCAGAAGCTTGAGTCGCTCGGGAAGGCAAAGAACACCCTGGTTCAGGAGCTGAACCGGGCCCAGGTGCAATACGCGGACAGACAATCAAGGCTTTCGTCTCTAAGCCAGAGGATGTCTTCGGGCCAGAAATGACCTTCGGGGTCTCGTCTTCGGTCGGGTGGCTCGCGGAGAAGCTGACCAAACGCACGATATCCGACCAGGAGTTGTCCTCCTTGCTTGACGAGTTCAAGTTCGACTTGGCAGAGAATGACGTGTCGTGGGAACTCGCTGAGCAGTTGGCGGTCAGAATGAGAGAGGAGCTTGCGGCGCGGAAAGTCGAGAGGTTCGGGGCTGATGTCAGACAGCTCCTAGTCAACACGTTCAAGACCTATCTGACGGAGGCACTGCCGGCCCAAGAGGTGGAGCTTCTTGACTTGGCCAAGATCAAGTCGGAGGAGACTTTCGTCCTAATGTTCATCGGCGCCAACGGTAGCGGGAAGTCCACCACGTTGGCCAAGTTTGCGCATCGCTACAAGACAAGTTCGTACAAGCCAATGATGGTCTGTGCCGACACATTCAGGGCAGGAGCGATCGAGCAGCTCGGTTTCCATGCCTCGAAACTTGGGATAGACTACTTCCACGGGGAACAGGGAGCCGATCCTGCCGCGGTGGCCTATGATGCAGTCGAGAAGGCCAAAAGGGGTGGCTTTGACGTCGTGCTAATCGACACGGCAGGCAGGCTGCAGACCGATGTCGACCTGATGGACGAACTCTCCAAAGTGAAGAGGGTGGTTCAGCCATCCCACATTCTGCTGGTTGTAGACGCGCTCATCGGAAACGATTCATGGGAGCAAGCCAAGGTTTTCGGGGAGGCTGTTGGGTTTGACTCCGCGGTCGTAACGAAGTTCGACGCCGATCCGAAAGGTGGTGTGCCGATCTCAGTCTCCTTCGTCTCAAGAAAGCCGGTCTCCTACGTGGGCATCGGCCAAGGATACGAGGACCTGAAGCAGTTCTCGATGAAAGACTACCTTCAGGACTTGGTCGGAGCCCTACCTTAGGCAACACGTTTAAAAGAAGGAATCGGTTCGCTCACCGAAATGGGTGTTATGAGCTTCCTCACAAAGGTCAAGCGGACGCTGTCCATAGCCACGAAACCCGACCTTGATACGTTCATCGACTCCTTGAAAATAACACTGCTTGGCCTCGGGGTAGTGGGAATAATCACTTACTTGATCCACCTGCTATCGTTCGCCATCCAGCTCCGCCCCGGGTGATACGCTTGTATTTCATAGTAAAGACCACGCCGGGCAGGGAGCGCGCCGTCACCGAATCGTTGGCGTACAAGGTAATAGCCGAAAAGGCCAAGATCTTCTCCGTGATCGCCCCCGATGAACTGAGGGGTTACGTGATAGTAGAGGCTCAGACCTCTCACCCGATTGACATCCTGATCAGAGAGGTCAAGAACGCCCGCTCGCGCCTCCCAGGAGTCCTGCCGGAGAATGAGGTCACGAAGTACTTGGGCGAGAAACCTACGATCGAGTCCCTGTCCGTAGGAGATCTGATCGAGGTGAAGTCGGGCGTGTTCAAGAGAATGAAGGCAAAGATAGTCGAGATGGACGCGGATGCCAACGAGATTACAATAGAACTGCAGGAAGGAACGTCACCTTTCCCGATAACGCTGTCGGCTGACTTGGTGAAACTGCTGGAGAAGGGCAAAGAGGGCAAGTGAAATATCGAAACGTTTTAAACCCCTGAATCCGGGTGGACACATACAATGCCTGAGAAGATATCAGTCGAGGCCATGGTTGCAGGCGGGCGAGCCACAGCCGGGCCTCCGCTTGGCCCAAGCTTGGGACCGCTCGGGGTCAACGTGGGCGCAATCATCACCGAGATAAACAGTCTGACCAAGGACTTCTCGGGCATGAGGGTGCCAGTATCTGTCATCGTTGACACCGAGACGAAGCAGTTTGAGGTGAAAGTGGGAACGCCCACCACCGCTGCGCTGTTGGCAAAAGAGGCATCGGCTGAGAAGGGCTCGGCGGGGGGTTGGAAGCAACCGGTCGCCGACCTGTCGCTGGTGAAGGTAGTCTCCGTTTCCAAGGCCAAGATGGCCTCGTCTAAGAGGAAGGATCTCAAGGCTCAGGTTCTCCAGACCCTAGGAACATGTGCCAGCATGGGAATAACCGTTGATGGGAAGAGCCCGAAGGAGGTCATTGGCATGATAAAGAGTGGGGCGTTGAGTATTCCGGAGGAATGATCGTGGACAATGCAGGATCTTCTCACCGAACTGATAACGAAGGCACTCAGCCAAGAGAGCAACGTCAAGCGAGGCTTTGCACAATCCGTCCAGGTGTACATAGGTCTGAAAGAGATTGACCTCAAGAAGCCTGAGAACCGATTCATCGCGCTCGTCGAGTTGCCTCACGTGCCACCCAAGATGGAGCAGAAAATAGGAGTCATCACCGAAGGGGGTACTCTCGCGGCGGCGAGGGAGCTTGGCGTCAAGGTGCTGACCAGACAGCAGGTGGAGTCGGCATCAGGCGACAAGAAAGCCATCAGGAAGCTGCTCGATGGAGTCGATTTGTTGATAGCCGAGGCACCGCTGATGCCGCTGGTGGGTAAGGTGTTCGGACCGTTTCTGGGTCCTACGGACAGGATGCCCACGCCAGTACCACCCAACGCGGACATATCGCCTGTTGTTCAGAGGTTGAAGAGAAGTGTACTCATCAAAGTGAAGACCCAGAGCGCGCTCTCGGCGCCCATAGGCACAGAGGACATGGCACTGGATCAACTCAGGGAGAACGCAGCCAAGGTCGTGTCGGAGGTGGAAAGAAGGGTGCCCAATGGGCTCAAGTCTTTCGAGTCGTTGGCAATCAAGACGACGATGGGGAAGCTGACAGGTTCGAAAGTGAGGATGAGGTAAAAAATGGAAACCCTAAAGCCCGCGATCGCGAGAAAAAAAGAAGAGACTGAAAAGGTCTCCGAGCTGATCTCGGGTCGTCACACATTGATGCTCATCAGCGCTGAGAGGGTGAGGGCTAGCCTGCTCAACGAGATGAGGGACGAGTTCATTGGTCGGATGACCATAAGGTACACCAAGCCGTCGATCTTGAGAAGAGTCCTAGAATCCAAAGGCGATCAGTCACTGAAAGAACTCGCCGAGAAATACATCAAGGGTTCCACAATACTTGTGCTGTCTAACGAGGAGCCGTTCCGAATGGCCCGCGAGTTCAAGAGCAGGGCAGTTCAGCTCCCAGCGAAGGCCGGTGATGTGGCCCCAGACGAGATAGTGGTGGAGCCAGGAAACACGGGGCTACCCCCAGGGCCAGTCATATCCGAGCTGAACGAAGCGGGAATACCGACGAGGATAGAGACCGGAAGCGTTTGGGTGACCAAGAGGACCGTGGTAGCCAAGGTAGGCGATGCCATACCAGCCAGGCTTGCATCAGCCCTATCCAAGTTGGGCATGAAGCCCATCAGATCCTATCTCAGACCCAAGTGCGCCTGGTACGACGGATCTATCTTGGAGGGGAGCATACTCGAGACGAGCCTCGACGAGATAGCAGCGCAGCTCACGTCTTCTTGGAACGCAGGGATCGCGCTGGCTGTTGCAGCGAAGATATTCATGAAGGATAGTGTGTCCGTACTCTTGACCCGAGCGGGGGCCGAGGCAAGGGCTCTGGCAAAATCCACCTCGTTCACAACGCCAGAATCAACGACTTCCTCAATCGCGACCGAGAAGAACGAGGCGTCTGCCCCGAAGTCCGGCTCGCAGACCAAGTGAAAATAGGGTTTAAATAGTGCGCACCCGATGTGCTTCGAACGAAATGTCCGAGTACATCCACGCCGCTCTGATTCTCCACGCGGCCAAGAAGGAGATAACTGAGGAAGGATTGGAGAAGATCATGAAGGCCGCCGGAGTTGAACCTGACGCACAGAGGATCAAGATGCTTGTTTCCACTTTGTCCGAGGTGAATATCGACCAGGCGCTCTCGGCTCAACTCGTCGCGGCGTCGGCCGCAGCTGCTCCTGCCCAGCCGTCCAAGCCAGGCGAGAAACCGAAGGAGGAGGCCAAGGCGGAAGAGAAAGAGGAAGTGGCCGGGCTGGGCGCTCTGTTCGAGTAGCCCCACTCAGATCTTGGCGCCGCAGTTGTAGCAGTAGAGACTATTGTCCGGATTCTCAGCACCGCATCTTGAACAGATTCTGACCTTGGCCGGCTGGGGCCCTTTTGGGGTCGCCGTAGCTGCCTTCTCCGGTGATGGCTTGATTTGAACAGGCCTGACACTCGGGATGGGTGAGGAGCGTTTCTCCGCGGGTTCTAAGCTGCCCAAACTGGGGGTAGCACTTGGCTCAGCGGAAAGCTCCCTTGGGATGGTCTGTCTCACCTGCATCAGGGCTGAAGAGAGTTTGTTTGCGTCCTCGTTTATCGAGGTAAAAGAGGATGTCACCAGCTTGTCGAACTCCTCGATGTTCTGCAATCTCATCATGTAGCTGGCGCGATTGACTTTGTACTGATCCTCAGCAATGGATCCGATTGTGAACCTGACCTCAAGGCCCTCAAGGTTGCGCCTCAGCTCTCTGTCCTCCTCCTTCATCGTCTCAAGCTTTGTCTCGACGGCTTTCCTCAGGTCGTTGACCTTCGGCACAAAGGAATTGTACCTATTTGCGATCTCGTCAAGCACTTCCTTGAATATCGGATCACTGACTTTGCGCTCCTCTCTTAGCGAGAGAAGCCTCTCAAGTCGCTGTCTCAGTTTCTGAGTCTGCTTCGCGGTCGATTCGACCTCGTTACGCAGCTCGTCCTCGCTGAAGAAATCAAAACTCAACTTTGACCTACTAAAGAGCCCCGCTTCGTATATAAGAATACGCTCACTGAACCGCATGAGGGCACCTGAGGCCAGACCTTTCTGAAGTAAGATATGGTGGGCCGGGCCGGAGTTGAACCGGCGACCTTCTGCGTGTCAGGCAGATATCCTAACCAACTAGACGACCGGCCCGCGTGAGCTCGGCACGCGTTTGCGCGTTACCGGTTTAAAAGTTAATCCGAGGTCAGGAGGAATCCCTGAGGAACTCAACGGTCTCTCTCGCCTCTTTGTCTCGGCTGAAGTATTCTCTGGCCGGGCGGAGCCTCTCGATCAAGAAGTCGGCCACAGCAACCTTGAGATCAGCGGGATGCAGTTGGCCAGCTGAATATGCTCTCTCGACTTCCTTGTACGAACCGTACGTGACGTCCCCGCCGAACTTCGATGATCTGGACACGGCGAGCTGGTCCCTCTCTCTGAACACTATGTACCTCACGATGTCCAACACAGGGTTGTACTCGATTTCCTTGGGCGGCGCAAAGGCCTTCCTGATCTTCTCACTTATCTCCTCGGGTGAGTCGAAGATGAAGATCGCACTTTCTGGGCGTGACTTGCTCATCTTCGCTCCGTGGATCATCCGGGTCTTCCTCTCTTCTCCAGCCGACGAATCCCAACCGGGCGGAGCGCTCAATCCCTGCAATATGTGATGATGGACGCAGACTGGCTTGTAGAACCCGAGCTTTGGGCCGATCTCCCTCGCAACAACGTTTGCCTTCCTTTGATCCATGCCGAGCTGGCATATATGGGCCTCTAGGTGGAATATGTCAGCTACCTGCATCGGGGTATAGAACAAATCGGATACTCTCTTCGCTCCAATCTCGTCACGCCCCATTATCTCCATCGTCCTCCTTCCCCTGGCTATTGTCATCTCCTTCGAGACTCGTACGACCTTCTCCCAGTAGTGAATGTCGTCGTAGACCTCGTCGGGCCAAATGAACTCAACCTTGTCGACTGGGAATCCGAGAGCCTCCCACGACTTTACGAAATGCTCCGCTGATTTTCTGATGGCTACGAGATCTCCTCTGAGTTTGTTGTTGATGAACGCATGCCACGTCGCCAATAGCGCTTTGAACCTTACCCCCGCGTTCACGAAATCTTCTATCTTGTACCCGCATATCAGACCAGTTCCCAAATGGACCAAGCCTGACGGCTCCCATCCATCGTAGGCGACGGGTCTGTCGTTCGTCTCAAGCAGTTCCCTAAGTTCTTGTTCTGTCAGAACCTCTTCGGTCGGTTGTCTCGTGATGAGTTCGATTTTCGTATCTATGTCCATGACCTCATGAACCGGCTCGTTGCCTCATTATAAACGGTTCGGGTCAGGCCTCAAGGTCTTTGCCCATGGTCTCGCGCGCGGCGACGATTATGACCGCAGCTGAGATCAACTGAACTATGGAGAATGCCAGAAAAGCCGTCTCTTGATTCCCGTAGGCGAGCAGCGCCCCCAAGAAGTATGGACCGACTATGCTCCCAATCCTTCCGACCGCGTTGGCCCAACCGGCCCCGGTAGCGCGTATTGCAGTCGGGTAGAGTTCGGGCGTGTAGGCGTAAGTCACTCCCCAAGCTCCCAGATTGAAGAACGAGAACAGGATCGCCCAAAGCATTGCATCCTGCTGAGTGACGGCATGCGCGAGCATGTAGCTGGCCAATCCGGCACCTCCCATGTACACTGACAGCGTGATCTTCCTGCCCGTCTTTTCGATCAACAAAGCTCCGGACACGTACCCTGGGATCTGAGCGAGCGTGATCAGGACGCTGTTGAACAGTGATGAGGTCAAGCTCAGCCCCTTGGTCTGAAGCAGTGTTGGAAGCCAGAGGAACGTCCCCCAGTAGGCGAGTGCAATGGCGAACCAATGCACCCATAGCATGGAGGTAGCTTTCCTGTACTTGCTGCCGAACAAGTCGGAGATCCCGACCTTCGTCGTCTGCTTCTTTTCTGTCTCTGTCAGGCCGTATTCATCCCTGAGCTTTCGAGACAGGTCGCCCTTCCCTTTTGAATCCAAGAACATCGCGGACTCAGGCACGAGGACAAGAGCTACCGGTATCGCCAAGAGAGTCGAGAAGCTTGATGCCATGCTTACCCTCCAGCCCATCTGCGGCACCACTAGGAATGACACCAGAGAGGCGATCACCCACCCGACGGACCAGGAGCTCTCGGCGATGGCGACTGCCCTCCCTCTCTGCTTGGCTGGCATGTATTCCGTGAGCAGGGTACTGCCGACAGCCATGTACGCAGATGCGCCCATGCCACCAAGGAACCTTAGGACCAAGATCTCAGGTGTGCTTGACACAAACGCCGCCAAACCTCCGAACACTCCCATGAGTCCAAGTGCGCCAATGATGATCGGTCTCCTACCTAGGTAGTCAGCAAGGTACCCCAGCAGCAGCGCCCCCACCAACATGCCTGCGGGCCAGGCGACCAATATCGCACTCTTGTCAGCAGTTCCGAGACTGAGTTCGTTCGCCATCGGTGTGAGTGAGAACGATATCAGACCTGAGGCGTAGGCGTCAAGTGCCCAGCCAAAGAACACTGCCAAGAAAATGAACCATTGTTTCCTGTTCAGCTCGAGAAAACCCATGTGTTGCTCCACCGAGCGTGTGACGGTCGTTCTTAACCTTGACGATGAAAGGGACAGGCGAGGTGGACCGGGAGGGACTTTCGGTTCTGGGCTCTCGAACCCCCGACCTGCCACACGCCAAGCGGCTACTCTACCAACTGAGCTACCGGCCCACTCTCGATAGCGACCGCGCGTTCCCTGTGATAAGCTTTTATGCGAGTTGAAAAAGGAGGACTGCTCTGCATGGACGAGGACTCCGGGGTCGAACGCATCAAGGCAAAGAAAATCGAATCGCTTCTGAATCAGAAACCTACGAGTTCCGCAGAGGAAGGGCAGGACGGCGTGATAGATATCAGTGACACGGACTTCGCGCCGAAGATACTCCATGGAACTCTGCCGGCCGTCGTTGACTTCTGGGCCGCTTGGTGTCCTCCTTGCACAGCGATGGAGCCTGTCTTTCGCAGGATCGCATCCAAGTACAAGGACAAGATGGTGTTCGCGCGCCTGAACACAGACGAGAACAAGTCAACCGCCCGCACCCACTTCGTGAAGAGCATACCCACAATGATGATCTTCAGCAGCGGGGAAGAGAAAGGACGAGTGGTGGGGTTAGTCAACGAACTGGAGCTGGAAACGGCGATAATCCCTTATATATCAGGCTAGCCGCAACCGGTCCGAGATTGCCCCAGAAGGCCAGACTGAAGATAATGAGCCCAAGCCTTGAGAGCCTGAAGGGCTTGGAGAAGAGCGTTCTAGAGGTACTGAAGGAGTCGAAGGTCAATTTCTCAGGCCCGATCCCGCTCCCGACCAAGGTGCTGAAGATCACAACCCAGAAGAACCCTAGTGGCCAAGGTACAATAACTTGGGACAAGTTCGAGATGAGAGTGCACAGGAGGGTGTTCTACTTGGACGCTGGCGACAAGGCGCTGAGGCTGCTACTCAGGGTCAACCTGCCAGAGGACGCCAAGGTTTCTCTCGATCTCTTCTGAGATTCAAGTGGCGGGCTCTGTAACTCGAACTCTTAAATGCCCTAAGGCCACAATTGCTCATCACATGATCGACCCCTCCATCTTGAGGGCCATATTCCCCGTGGGTGGCGAGGCCAAGAGGCTGCGGCCGTTGACTCTGTCGGTCTCCAAGGCTTGTGTCCGCCTGCTCAACAGACCGATCATAGAGTTCTCGATGGAAAGCCTCTCAAGACAGGGGATCAGGAACTTCATATTCGGCGTGAAGGGTTACCTGAACTACAGGTCTCTGTTCGATTACTTCAGGGAGGGCATGGGTTTCTCCGCCTACTACGGCATCGAACCCCGGGTTCACATAAAGTATCAACCTAACATACCAGATGTGGGTAGCGCGGACAGCATCGGCATAAACTTGGAGTACTACGACATTCAAGGTCCTGTCCTCGGTGTCCAAGGGGACAGTCTTTTCGATGTCAATCTGCAGGACATGCTGTCCTTCCACGAGAAGAAGGACGCTGCCATGACAATAGTGCTCACGCCAGTCGAGAGGACGGAGGAGTACGGAGTGGCCGACCTCGAAACGGACATGAGGATTCGAAGGTTCGTGGAGAAACCATCGACTGATGAGGCCCCGAGCAAGGTCGCGAATACGGGTCTCTACCTTCTGTCCCCGAGCATAAGGGAAGTGTTCAAAGGAGAAGGGGTACGTCAGATCATCAAGAAGAGGAAGCGGCTTGATTTCGGCATGGACATGATTCCGTACTTGGTGGATGAGGGCTTTCCCGTGTACGGGTACGTCCTGAAGGGCGCTTGGTTCGATGTCGGAACACCTGAGAGATATCTTAACGCCATGGTGAGCGTCCTGAACGGTGGATTGACAATAGTGCCAGATCTTGGGAGCCGGATAGATCGAGAGAGGAGGGTCTACATCCAAGGGACGAGCAACGACTCCATCAGAAGAAGAGAGAAGATGATGGAAGATATCAACAGTGGAAGAATACAAGTCCAGGGCTGCGCCCTGATAGGCAGACATACTGCCCTTGGCAACGGCACCACGCTGATCAACAGCAACGTTGACAACTTCTGCATCCTCGGAGAAGGCATCTACGTTGAGCGTTCAGCGGTTCTGGACAGGTGCTTCATCGGAGATGGTGCCACTGTACAGGGCAGCATAGTCTCACGGCATTCATATGTCAATTCTTCAAAGGCCCACCCGACTGAGATCTCCTCACTATCGATCATAGGTGATGATGTCACCGTGGGGGAAGGATCAAGGATCATATCGTCGAAGATCTGGCCCGGCATCGAGGTGCCTGCAGGTTCGGTTCTGATAAGCAAGGAGATCAAGAGCTCGGAAGAGCTGCAAGTTGCCTTGAAATCCAAAATGTGAGCAACACTAAATAGGTAGGGTGATGGGCGAGGACGGAATGCGCTGGCCGTGCTTGCTCTTGATGGTGTTGGTGCTTCTTGAGCTACCGTGTCTGGAAGCCTCCGCTCCCGCCGTTCTGGGTCCAGAGCTGAGATACGATTGCGTGGTGGGAAACGACGGTTCCGCAAGCCTATCAGCTGTATTCGGGGACGCAGGAGCCATCGGGCCCCAGACCTTCTGGATGCTTGTGCCCAAGAACGAGAGCGAATACGGGACGACTGTAATCTCAGGAGATGTCAACGGGATGCAGATCACTGGCGCCTACATGCCCGGCGGAGGCGAGTATGTCTTCTACTCAAACCTGTCCGTTCAATACGTGGGGCCTCTTGAGTTCAACGTCAAATGGAACGTCTCGTACGCCGCACTCATAGTTGAACCAGACGCACTGTTCTTCTCTCCCGCAATTGCCTCCTCGCCCGGCACACGAATGGAATTCCGAGTAGCGCTTCCGAGCACGATGACTCAGGTCACGCAGACATCGGACGCGCCGATCTCCAGGGAGAACACGACGCTTGTCTTCGCTCCCACAAACCACGACAGGATTGGCATCTCCTTCAAGGTTTCTGGTTCTTCTGAGAACAAGCTGGTTGAGTCATCACGCTTTCAGTTCGACGTGCCGGAGAGATACGAGAGCATAGCCAAACGGCTCCTGTCGTTCTACGAGAACGCGAGCAGGACCTTGGACTTGCTGTTCAACACGTCGCTGAGCTCGGTGAAGGTCGAGTTCTTCGTCCCAGAATCGCTTGAGGACATCTCAACCGCCGGCTTCACCCCGATAGAGTCGGCCTATCGCTTGGGGACTATCTTCCTCAACATATTCTACGTCAGGACTGAGAAGGGTTACATGGAGGCGATAGCAGCCCACGAGCTGGTCCATCACTACCTCGCTGTGTCCGGGGTATCCCCAGATGTTCTCTGGTTCCACGAAGGTATGGCCAACTACATCGGCATCAAGATCTCGGAGCTGAGTGGCTTAGGCGGAGCAAGCATGGTGGACAGCTTGACGCAGGCGGCTTCCAGTATCATCGGTGGCAATCACACTTTCATTTTCTCTTGGACGACTGCACACTCCGACCAGAGATACACTCTCTATCAGCACTATGCCGTGGCCTATTGGTTGACCTCCACTCTAGCGCATGAGTTCTCCACGTCGAGCGACAGGTTCGTACAGGGACAGGTCTTCTTCACGTCACTCTTCACCAACATGAGGCGCCTTTCGATGAAGATCTCGGACAATGACGAGTTGGCTAGGATGATGTACGCTTCCGCGAACTTCTCGAAGGCCGCCTTCTCAACTCTGGTGTCTTTGGGTTTCAACGTCAAGCCTGTCTTCGTCCTGACAGGTGGGTCAACGTCTCAATCGGGTTCCGTGACCGTGTATCTGCTGGCCCTTATTCTGGAAAAGCCCATCAACTCTGCCATCGAGATCGCCGCGTCCAGCGACACATCGACCGCGCTGACGATGATGAACGAGACGAGCGACTTCGCCGCCAACTTCGACACTTCACTCTTGGTTCTTCTCCTGCTGATGGGAACCGCCGTGATTATGATGCTTCAAAAGGACGGTGGGCATCCCATCCCGCCGCCGATCTAGACCTACCCTTTGACAACTCCTATTGGTCTGAGCCTCGCCACCTTGGTCGCCAGCCCCAAGCGGTCGGACACATCCACCACGGCATCGACCGACTTGTAGGCGTCCGGTGCCTCTTCTGCGACCACGCCAATATCCGCTGCCACCAGCATGATGCCTTTGCTCTCGAGTTCTCTCTTCACTTCACTGCCTCTGTGTCTCCTCAGGGCTTCCGCTCTGCTCAGAAAGCGGCCCGCTCCATGGGCTGTGGATCCGAAGCTCAGCTCCATTGCCTTCTCGTTGCCCCTCAGCACCCAGCTCGCGGTTCCCATCGAGCCCGGTATGAGGACCGGTTGCCCAACCGCCCCGTACTTGCTGGGGATCATCGCGCTTCCGGGCGGAAAGGCCCTAGTGGCGCCCTTCCTGTGTACTACTACCTTCATGTTCTTCCCGTTGATCACGTGCTCCTCAACCTTGGCTATGTTGTGTGCCACGTCATACGTGACGTTGAGTCCCAGTTTAGCCGGGTCGGTCCCGAAGATGGTGCCGAAGCTCTCCCTTGTCCAATGCGATATCATCTGCCTGTTCAGGAACGCATAGTTGACGGCCGTCGCCATGGCACCCATGTAGTCCTCTGCCTCTCTGCTCTTGTTGGGGACCGCTGCAAGTTCCCTGTCAGGTAGGTTGATCCCATATCTGTGAGAGGCTCTCTCCATGACCAGCAGGTAGTCGGTGCAGACTTGGTGGCCATATCCACGGCTCCCGGTGTGAATCAAGACCACGACCTGTCCCTTGTTCGATATGCCGAACGTCTTCGCCGTGCTCTCGTCCACGATGTCGTCAACTACGTCAACCTCGAGGAAGTGATTCCCGCTTCCCAATGATCCGAGCTGTGGCCTTCCTCTGGTCTTAGCGCGCTCGCTCACCTTCGAGGGGTCAGCTCCCTCCATCCTTCCGTTCTCCTCTATGAATTCGCTATCCTCGGCCCAACCGTAGCCACGTTTGATCGCCCATTCAACCCCTTCGACCACGGCCCCGTTCAGCTCATCCGCGGTGAGGTGTACCTCGCCTTTGGACCCTAGCCCAGACGGAATCCTGTTGTACAGCATCCGCAGCAGGTCGGCGAGCTTGGGTCTCATGTCCTTCTCCTCCAAGCTCGTGGTCAGCAGCCTGACGCCACAGTTGATGTCGAATCCCACCCCGCCCGGACTCACCACTCCATCCTCATACGATGTTGCGGCGACTCCTCCGATCGGGAATCCGTACCCCTCATGTCCATCGGGGAGCGCGATGCTGTACTTCTGCACGCCCGGGAGAAAGCTCACATTGACGGTCTGCTCCATCGTCTTGTCCTGTTTCATTTTCTGAAGCAGTTCAGCGTCCGCGTAAACCCTAGCGTTCACCCTCATGCCTTTCTTGTAGCTCTGAGGTATCTCCCAGATGCAGTCGGAGACCTTGGTAATCGGACCAGAAAACATCGCAAGGCAAACTTCGATGCTCTCTATTTAAGGATAAGAAGGGCACATTCGAGGCAAAAAAGGGTAATATATCGAGAAAGGGACCCATACAGCCGCAGAAACAGGAGAGGTGTTCGAATGTCTGAAGAATTTCCCTTTTCGGCCATGCACAGACTGCTGAAGCGAGCAGGGGCCGAGAGAGTAGGTGAGGACGCCGCCACTGAGCTATCTAGGACCTTGGACAACATCGGTCTGAAGATTTCGAAACAGGCGGTCGAGCTGGCCGCCCACGCTGGCCGCAAGACCGTCAAGGCCTCAGATATCCAGATTGCGGCGAAGCCCTACACTGAGTGACAACTCACTAGATGTCCAGAAGGACCGTTACGGTAGCTCTATCCTTGCGGACACGGACCTCCATGTTGTGGTAGGTGACCGCTTTCACATGCGTCCCTGATCTGTGTCTTGAGGGATCGTAGAGGTCTCCCTTGGCGGCGCCACGGAGGCGCAGTTTGCCGCGCCTCATCTCTATCTTCCCGTCGAACTCTTTGAACAGGAAGGATTCCGCGTCAAAGAGGTAGATCAGTTCCCCGAGCCAGAGGTAGACCAACTCTTCAACGTCTACTGCTTCGACCGAGATCTTCCTACGCTCCTCGGCCTCTATGGCCTCCGGGTTCCTCACGAGAACCGATGCCAGCCCCATGCCCAAGCCTATGAGCGCGTCCAGCAGATCCTTGCCGCTGGCCTTGACGTACACGTCCGACACATGGTCCAACAGCTCGTACTTGGGCAACTGAACGCTTCATCCCGTACCCAGAGACTTATTGGTCTTCCAGTGAACGAGGACGTGGCGCTTCGGAGCGTTTGTGAGATCGGTGTCATCGATGGCGCCGGGAGGAGGACTCGAACCCCCACGACCCGCAAGGGGTCACGGGCTCTTTCGACAACTCAAGGCCCGCGCATTATCCATTCTGCCATCCCGGCGCGATAGTTCCACATCGGTTGAGCCAGACCAATAAAGGATTTTAGGGACGTGTCCCTCGCTCAATGCCAATGGCCGAGGACCGGGAGCTGGAGCGGATCAAGAGGGAGAAGATGCAGAGGTACGCGGAGAAGGCCAAGCACGCGCAGCGGGAGGCAACCAAGCCTCAGGCCGAGGAGAACATTGACGACGTTGTGTACTCCTTCTTCTACGACAGGGCCTCTGAGGTCATGAGGGCCGCGGAACTCCAGTATCCGTCCCAGGCGGAGGCGGTCAAGACCGGACTCTACAAGATGATCAAGAGCGGAAGATTGGCGAACAAGGTAGATGGCGGAACCCTGCTGACCCTGTTCAGGACCCTGGGTATCCCGGTCCATGTGGACACCTCGGTCAAGTTCGTGGAACACGGAAAGGCCAAATCGCTAGCCGACAAGCTGTCTGAGTCTTGGTCAGACTAGCGTCGCTCGTCTCACTTGCTTGTCGTCTCTGACATCAGGATCGTTCCGCGCGGTCCCGACTCCAGAACCTCGACGGCAGTCTTCTCGGTTTTCTTCGGAGAACGCAACACTGGGATCACGATAGCTACGCTCACCAAGTGTGCGAAGGCAGCGATTGCGAAGATCCACACACTGCCCGCCACATCTGCAATCACACCGCCGATCAAGGGTGCCAGAGAAGCAGGGAAGGCCCTCAGGACTCCAGCCAGTGCCAGATAGGTGGGCCTCTTTTCTTCGGTAGCAAGTTCCATGATGGCGGGAGCCCAGGAGACCATGAGTCCGCTCATGAACGCTCCGGTCAACGCGAAGGCCACGCAGAAGCCGATCACGCTGTTGGAGAATATCGTGACCATCGAGGAGAGCGCCCCAAGCAGGCCCCCCACCGCTATCACGGAGACGTGCCCCCTCGTGTCCCCCAGGTGCGCCCAGATGATGTTGCTCAGGACCTGCGATGCGAAGTACACCGCAGTGTATATCCCCAACACTTCCCCTCCGCTCTCAACTGCTTTCAGCGCATGAGCCGTCAGAAAGGCCGGACCCATCGTCGTTATCCCTGCTACAACAGTGGCCAAGAGGAACTTGGTAAATACGCTGTCAGAACGGAGCACGTCCGGGAGAGATTGTAGATACTGAGAGAGGTTTCTTTCCTCATTGTTGACTGTTGACTCGGGTTCCTCCACTATCCACAGCGCAACGTACGAGATCATGGTCAACAGGAATGTCGCAAAGAAGCAAGCAGCATAGCCCAAGGGAAAGGCAAGGGTGTCTATCAGCAGACCGGCGGCCGCCCCTCCAACCACGCCCAACATCGTGGCTATGAAGTTCCCGGTCCCAAAATACAGGCCTCTCTTGCCCTCGGGCACGACCTTCGCCACTAAATCGTACCAGGCCGGAGCGGTCACACCAGCCGATATGTTCACCGCGGCGTACGCGAGAAAGAACACAAACAGAAGCGCCGGGCTGCCAACGCCAGACATCAGGGCGGTGAAGAATCCCAAGAGCAGCCAAGGGATTCGCTCTCCCAGCGTGTACAACAAGATGAACCTCTTTCTCGTCCTCATTTTCTCGACGTAATGAGTGACGAATATCTGAGGAATGTTGAAGCCAAGCACTGCGACCGTGGTCAGCAGGCCTATCAGAAGGTTCGAGCCGGACAATCTCGCGACAAACGCTGGAAGTATTGTAACGCTTGAGACGAAGCTCAGTCCGAAGCCATACGCTCCGAAATCCGCAACTAGGGCTAGGAAGCTTCGCCTCGAATACTGCTTGGCTGGCTGAGTCATGTCCATCTCGCCCTTGGTCCGCTTGGTCAGAGTCCTCCATTTAGATGTTGGGCGAGTTCATCACATAAAAGCCCAGACATATACGATACCGCGTTGCGTTACAAGGAAGACTGGAACGAGTCCAAGGAGCGCATGGCCGCGTGGTGGGAGGGAGAAACAACTGACAGACCTCTCATTCAGGTTCTGACTCCAAGGGATCCTGAAGAGGGCTCGGAGCAGCATCCTTGGATTGGTTTTGACAATTGGGAGTTGGCCAGGCATCCAGACGAACCGGATTCAGCAATAGACGCATTCGAGAGTTGGTGCTCACAGACTCACTTCGGAGGAGAAGCATTTCCGAACTTCTGGGTCAACCTCGGTGCAGGTATCATGGGCGCCTATCTGGGCGCCGAGGTGAAGTTCGAGACCGACACGGTCTGGTTCGGGGCACAGTGGGATGAGAGGCTCGTCAGGGACTTGGAGTATCTGGCGCGTGTCGAGTTCGACGAGAATGACGTCTGGTGGAGAAGAACGGTTTCCGCAACCAAGAAGGCGACCGAAAGGAGCAAGGGAAACTTCATAGTCGGAATCACCGACATAGGGGGGATAGGAGATGTCATCGCCTCGCTCAGGGGCGCTAAGAACCTGTTGATCGACTGTCACATCAGGTCTGGTGATGTCAAGAACCTGAGCGAGAAGCTGGTCGGGATCTGGCAGGTCTGCTATGACAGGCTTTTCGACATCATAGGCCATTCAAACCTAGGTTCTTCGGCTTGGATGGGCATATGGTCCCCACTCAAGTGGTATCCGCTTCAATGCGACTTCGCGGCCATGCTCTCTCCTGGGAAGTTCGACGACCTAGTGTTGCCTTACCTCAAGGAACAATGTCAATGGCTGGATCATGCACTCTACCACTTGGACGGTCCCGGTCAGCTCTGCCATCTGAACTCGTTGCTCGCCGTTGATGAGCTGAGGGCCATCCAGTGGGTGCCTGGGGCTAATGAGGAACTCCAAGGAAATCATTGTGGGTCCGAAAAGTGGTTCTCACTTTACGAGAAGATTCTCGGGGCGGGAAAGGGACTGGTTCTGTCATTGCCTCCCGCGTTCGTGGAACCGGTGACCAGGAAGCTGCGTTCCAGCAAGGTACTGTTTCAAACGATCGCTTCAGGCCAGACCGAGGCCGATGCCCTGCTCGAACGAGCTGCCGAACTGATGCGCCACTGAAATCCTTCCGCTGGGCCCGTAGGAAAGATCTGCTGACGACTCAGAAGATCTTGCCGGCTGCCTCGATCCTGAGCAGCCTTTCCCAGTTCTCGTTGGTGTTCTTCTGAATCAGTTCTATCAGGTTCTTGTTCTCCGGCTTGAACAAATGGGCGAACCTCCTCTGGGTCTTCAGGTACTCCTCGACGGGCTTGGGGTTCGGAACCTTGAAGTTGAACTTCAGCGCCCCGTTCTCGATCTCGAAGACCGGGAATATCCTGGTTTCGACTATCAGCTTCCCCATCTGTATTGTCTGAGAGGTGTCGAACCTCCAGCCGAACGTGCACGGAGCAAACACGTGTATGAACGACGGACCGTCCTGGCTGAGCGCCTTGCGAACCTTGTTGATGAAATCCCTGTAATACGCTATCGAGGACGTGGTCGCATACGGTATGTGGTGCGCTGCGACAATCCCGACGAGATCCTTCTTCCATTCCTGCTTTCCGGGGATGACCCTACCGGCCGGAGAAGTTGTGGTCGCAGCGCCGAACGGCGTCGCACCGGAACGCTGCACTCCAGTGTTGGCGTATGTCTCATTATCATAGCAGATGTAGAGGAACCTGTGCCCTCTCTCCAAGGCGCCCGACAATGCCTGCAGCCCTATGTCAAAAGTGCCTCCATCTCCGCCGAAGGCAATCACGGGAGCATCCTTGGCCCTGCCCTCCTTGCTCAGCTTGTCCAGCGTCTCAACCACTCCGCTTGCGACCGCGGCCGCGTTCTCGAACGTGACGTGCGCCCAAGGTACGCTCCAAGAAGTGTACGGGTAGAACGTTGTGCCCACCTCAAGGCATCCGGTCGCGTTGATCACGATCGGTGTATCCGGTACTGCCAACGTCGCGAGCCGGGCCACTATGGCCGCTCCGCAGCCTGCACAGAGCCTGTGGCCGGATACGAGCCTGTTCTCCTCCGGCAGGTCGGACAGTTTCGTGATCGGCTTGTAGTCTCTTTTTGCCATCTTACTCTCTCACCCCTAGGAATCGAGTTTCGTTGGGCCTCTTGTGTTCCGCGTCGGACAGGGCGGTCTTCGCGGTCTGCGCGATGGTGGTCCAGTCGATATCCCTGCCTCCAAGGCCATAGATGAAGTCGTACATCTTGAGGTCCAACTGTGGGTAAACCGCCGAAGCCAAGTCCATGTAGTGCGGTCCAGCTGGTGAACCGAGGCTTGCCATCCTCTCCAAGACGGCAACCGCCTTGACGTTGCTGAAAGTCTCCATCACTTCAGGAACAGGGAACGGCCTCAACAACGTGACTCCGGAGACCCCTGCTTTGACTCCCTCCTCCCTGAGCTTTCTCACTGCCAGCCTCGCCGTGCCGACGGTGCTGGCAGCCGCGAATATCAAAACCTCAGCATCATCAGTCATGTAGTTCTTCAAGGGGGTATACTTCCTGCCGGACATCTGTTCGTAGCTTCCGAATACCTCCTTGGTGACCTCGTATGCGTTCATCATCGCGTCATGCTGTTGTCTCCTGAACTCGAAGTACGTGTCGTAAAGTGCGAGCGGGCCGAAGGTCATCGGATTGTCCGGATCAAGCCTATACAGAGGCTTCCTCACGCCCAGATACTCGGACACCATCTCGTCGGGAAGTGTGTGCACGTTCTCCATGTTATGCGTTGTTATGAAGCCGTCAATCCCATACATCGCCGGCAGTTGAACTGATGGATCTTCCGCGATCTTGAACGACATTATGGTCTGGTCGTACGCTTCCTGCGCGTTCTCGGCGATCATCATCACCCATCCCTGATCCCTGACGGATAGCATGTCAGAGTGATCGCAGTGTATGTTGATCGGTGCGGAAAGAGCCCTCATGGCTACAGCCATCACCAGAGGCATCCTCATGCCCGATGCCACCGGAAGCTCCTCGAACATCAGCGCCAGTCCTTGGCTCGATGTCGCTGTGAAGCCCCTTGCGCCCGCCAGCTCAGCTCCTATTACTGCCGAAATGGCCGAATGTTCCGATTCCATGTTGATGTACTTGGCGTTCATCATGCCGTCGGCCAGATACTCGCTGAGCTTCTCGACGATCACCGTCTGAGGCGTGATCGGGTATGCTGCCACGAAGTCTATGCCAGCCTGTTTTGCTCCGTAGGCGATTGCATGATCGCCAGTGAACTCCATCATCTTCTGCTTTGTTTCCTGTAAAGTCGCCATCCTCCTACACCTCCTCCCTCTCCATCCTTATCGCCTTGACCGGGCACTCCACTGAGCATATACCGCAGCCCTTGCAGTAGTCGTAGTTTATCTCGACCTTTGTGCCCTTCCTCTTGATCGCAGAGTCAGGACAGAGCGACCAACATATGAGACATTCGATGCACTTCTGGTAGTCTATGATCGGCCTCTCCGTCCTCCAATCGCCTGTCTTGAACTGAAGGCCAGTTGCCGCTGGCAGGACCGCTCCGATCTCCATCTCCTTGTACTTCTTGTTGAAACTCAAGCCAGTTTCACCTCCTCGTTGCCTGCTTTCACTGCAGTCCCGTTCAGTTCACCGACCCTTCCCGGGAACCTCTCCATCAGAACCTGATCGATGACCTCGATTTTCGGGAAGCCCAGCACCTTGATCAGGGCCCCGATCATCGGCGTGTTGAATATCGCGTTTCCACTGAACACCTTATCGGACACAGCCCAAGCGTTCAACGTATACAGCCTTCTTCCGGCCAAGGTCTTGAACTTCTTGACCGCGTCAACTCTTTCGGGCTTCAGGTTCGCGATCGCGAATCCGCCCTCCTCCAAGCCCGCGTACGACTTCTCAGACACGGCGAAGTAAGGATCGATCACAACCAATGCGTCTGGGCTGTAGACCAGCGAGTGAACGTCTATGGGTTCATCTGAAACCCTTGTGAACCCGAGCACCGGCCCGCCAGTCCTTTCGGGTCCGAACTGCGGGAAGGCCTGAACGTGTTTGCCTTCTCTGATCGAAGCAGTGCCAAACACAGTGTTAGCAAGAACAACGCCTTGCCCGCCTCTGCCGTGCCACTTCACTTCTAGCAACATCTTGTGCGGTTCCGCCCTTTTATCAGCATCTAATATATCTATCTCGCAGTTCTCTGGCCGGAAAATCGATGGTTCAGCCCGTAGGCAAGAGGAGAATGCACTTGGCCGTCGCCTTCCCATCGTCAGTGCTCTCCCAGGTCAGGAACGATCTGGTCGCGACGCTCAGACTCGCTGAGATCGCCAGAGCTGCGGCAATCTTCAGGGTCGACGAGCTGCTAGTCTACTTGGAGCGAGACAAGCCTGCTGATCGATCGCTGCAGAGATTCGCCTCCCTGATCCTGGACTACCTGGCCACACCTCAGTACATCAGAAAGCGCGCCTTCGCCCTGTCGCGCGATCTCAGGTACGCAGGTGCGCTCCCTCCCCTCAGGACTCCCAACCAACTCGTGCCGGCATCGGAAGCGCAGGTCAGCGTCGGCGACATCAGGGAGGGGCTTGTGACCAAGGTCAGTCCTAAGCCGTCAGTAGACATCGGGCTGGAGTCAGAGTTCTCGCTCGATCTGCCTCCAGAGTCCGTGAAGGTCGGGACCCGGGGCTTCTTCATAGTGGTGAACAAAGGGGCAAAGCGCGTCCAAGGGGCGGACTGGAACGGCTTGGAGGACTACTGGCGCTACACGGCCTCGGCGCCCGCTTCCACATTGGGAGGCCTTCTGAAGTCGCACGACGGTTGGCTGAAGATCGGCACGTCGAGATACGGCGAACCGGTATCCGGAACCCTGTCGGTGCTGCAGAAGCTCGTACCCGAGAGGAAGAAGGCCATTGTGGTCTTTGGCTCGCCCTCCCATGGCCTCAGCGAAATCCTAGCTCAGGAAAAGATTAATGTAAGGGCCGCGTTTGACCTCACGCTCAACACGGCGATCAATCAGGGTGTCGCCACTGTAAGAACAGAGGAGGCCATCCTGATCTCGCTCTCCGTGCTGAACGAAATCTTGGACTAAGGTGATGAAGGTTGGGTCATAGGAAGCAGTCGGCTCCGAGACACGGCTCACTTGCCTTCTTGCCCCGCAAGAGGGCCGGGTCTATGTCAGCCAGGATCAGGTACTGGCCTCAGCTTGAGCTGGACAAGCCTACCCCGCTGGCTTTCGCGGGCTACAAGGTCGCAATGACCCAGACTATGTTGGTGGATGACAGGGACGGCTCGCCCACCAAGGGCAAGGAGATAGCGGTCCCGATTACGATTGTGGAGGCGCCGCCGCTCGTGGCGGTCGGAGCCCGTGTCTACGCCAACGGCACCAGCGAGAAGCGTGTGGCCAAGGAGGTCTGGTCTCCGAAGCTCCCCACGGACCTGTTCAGGAGGCTCGTCACGATGAAGAATGCTCACGAGAGGGGCGAGGCGAAGATCGGCGCGCAAGAAGTCCCGGAGGGTGGAGAGGTCAGGTTGATCGTCTGTACCCAGCCCGGTCTTACGGGTTCCAAGAAGAAGAAACCAGAGGTTTTTGAGGTGAAGGTCGACGGCGGTTCGCAAGAAGACGTGATCAACTACGTCAACTCGTCGCTCGGCAAGGAGATCAAGGCCGCGGACGTCCTGAAACCGGGCTCGTTCATTGATGTCTTCGGGATAACCAAAGGCCAGGGATGGCAGGGCGTTGTGAAGCGTTACGGCGTCAAGCTCTTGGACAGGAAGAGCAACAAGACTAGGAGGGGGATTGGCACCCAGGGACCTAAGAGCCCCAACAACGTGATGTACTACGTTCCGCGTGGGGGGCAGATGGGCTATCACCAGCGCCCCATACGCAACATCAGGATACTGAACATCGGACCGGCCGCGGAGTCTCCGAAGATGAAGGGCGGTTTCCTCAGGTACGGGAACATCAAGTCCGATTACCTGCTGCTGGAAGGCTCCGTACAAGGGCCGACCAGAAGGTTCCTCAAGCTCAGGTACTCCGCGAGGAGAGGGGATGTCGTGAAGGAGCCACCGAAGCTGACGCACGTGAGCCTAGTGAGCCAACAAGGTGTATGACGAGATGACAAAGGATTCAGTCCCAATCCTCGACTCGGAAGCGAAGAAGGGCAAGTCCGTTGACGTTCCTTGGTTCATGAAGGTGGATGTTGACCCAGAAATAGTGAAGAGGGTCTATTACCTGATGTTCGCAGGTTGGCACCAGCCCCAGAGCAGAGACCCAATGGCTGGCAAGAGAACCACAGCCGAGTCTTGGGGAGTTGACCGTGGCATGGCTAGGACTCCGAGGATCGAGTCCGGAAGGGGGAAGTTCGCGCCGAACACCGTGAAGGGAAGGCTCGCTCATCCGCCTCTCCCGAACAGGGTCATCAAGAAGAGTGTCAACAAGAAGGAGAGATTGCTGGCAACCCTGTACGCTGTCTCGGCCTCGGCTAACGCGGACATGATTAAGTCCAGAGGACACGTGTTGCCAGCTGGCGTGGAGTTTCCGATCATATTCGACGATTCAGTGGCCTCACTCGCAAAGACATCAGAGGTCGAGGGCTTCCTCAAGAAGCTGGGACTGGGAGACGAGCTTGAGAGATCGGCGAAATTCAGGAGGATGTCCGGCATCCCCGCGTCAAGGGGCAGAGTGAAGCGAAGAAGGATCGGCCCCCTCTTCGTACTGGAGAACGGCAAGCCGCTCAACAAGGCAGTGAGGAACATACCGGGGTCGGATGTGATGAGCCCGACCGAACTCTCCGTCAGGGAGCTGGCGCCGAACGGAAGGCCGGGCAGACTGGTGCTCTGGTCACAGAGTTCGCTTGAGGTATTGGACAAGAGGTTGAACAAAGTTGGAGAAAAAACCCGTGTTGCTGTACCCTAGGGTCACAGAGAAGACGAGCCGCGTCATAGAGACGGAGAACAAGATAGTGTTCGTGGTCAGTCCCAACTCCACCAAGGAGGAGATCAGGAGGGAGTTCGAACGGACCTACGGCCAGAAGGTCTCCAAGGTCAACGTGGTGAGAACCATGAAGGGTTTGAAGGTTGCATACATCAAGCTGACCGAGGCGGGCAAGGCCGCTGATTTGGCAATGAGGTTGAAGTTGCTGTAGGTGATGTGAATGGGAAGACGTCCGATAGTGAGGAGGCGTGGATCCTCGCCGAATTTCATGGCGCCGAACCAGAAGAGACCCGGTCCGGCCAAGTACGACGTCGCCCTGAAGGGAGACGGCTCGCCAACCAAGCTTACCGTAGCGAAGCTGCTTCACGACCCGGGTAGGGGCGCACCGCTCGCGCTGCTGAAGGCAGACGGCAGGAGCTTCATGACGATCCCGGCCGAGGGGACCTTCGTGGGCCAACAGCTCGAGATGGGGCAGGGTGCGAGCCCGACCATTGGCAACATACTGCCGATAGGCGAAGCTCCCGAGAGCAGCATGATTTTCAACGTCGAGAGGAACCCGGGCGACGGCGGCGCCCTGTTCAGGGCGTCCGGCAACTTCGCGGTAGTGGTCGGCAAGAACCCTGACGCAACCATTGTGCTCAAGGGCGCCAAGGGCAGGCTGTTCAATCTGGACGGCAGGAACCTCGCGACCGTGGGCATCTCCGCTGGAGGCGGCAGGATCGAGAAGCCGTTCCTCAACGCGGGCGTCAAGTGGAAGCTGATGATGAGCAGGGGCCGGCTCTGGCCGAGGGTCAGGGGCGTGGCCATGGGATCGCCCTACCATCCGCACGGAGGAGGAAGGCACCAGCACGCAGGCCATCCAACTTCTGTCTCGAGGAATAAGCCACCGGGCGCGAAGGTCGGCCTGATCGCACCGAGGCAGACCGGAAGGTCGAGGGGCAGGTCAGAGCGCGCGGCCAAGAGAGAATACTGAGCCCGGCACAACGTTAATTAGAGCCAGGTCGGGCGCCCAAGCGATGTCACAGGTCAGGACCTACAGGGGCATGACAGCGGAGCAGCTGAACTCCAAGTCAATAGATGAGATAATCGAACTGCTCCCGTCAAGGGCCAAGCGCTCCATGAAGAGGGGTCTGAACCCTGAGACCAGAAAGCTCCTGTCAAGAGTCAGGGAGGCGAGGGCAGCCGTCGAAGCGGGCCAGGAGCAGCCAGCGATAAAGACGCACAGGAGGGACATGCCGGTCCTGCCCGAAATGGTCGGCCTCAGGATACTGATACACAACGGCAACAAGGAGTACGTGGCCGCCGACATCACCGTCGAGATGATAGGCCATTTCCTGGGCGAGTTCGCGATAACGAACAAGAAGGTCCAGCACGGGAAACCTGGAGTCGGCGCGAGCCGCAGCTCGATGTATGTCCCGCTCCGGTAGTCAATTTCTGAGGGAATTATACCAAAAGGACTCCGATTCTCTGGATTCATCGCGTCACGTTCAATTCCCTG
>JBGOYZ010000004.1:0-49482 GCA_041479945.1 Thermoproteota archaeon | reverse complement strand
GTGGCTGCCGACATCACCGTCGAGATGATAGGCCATTTCCTGGGCGAGTTCGCGATAACGAACAAGAAGGTCCAGCACGGGAAACCTGGAGTCGGCGCGAGCAGAAGCTCGATGTATGTCCCGCTCCGGTAGTCAATTTCTGAGGGAATTATACCAAAAGGACTCCGATTCTCTGGATTCATCGCGTCACGTTCAATTCCCTGCGGCGTAGCTTGTACACAAGTTGGCGAAGGCTTCCAGGGCTCGTGTGAAGTCTTGCTGCGATTTGAATCGTAGGTATCTTGAGGTAGTTACTCATCAAGTACTGTTTCTCCCCCTCCGTGAAGGGGCGGTCGCGATGGCGCACATACTCTCGATGTTGACTCAATCCCAGCCTGTGCGCGATCACCTGCGCCTCCTTGAAGGTCACTCCAGCCTCGGCTGCTACTAGTCTAGCCGGTTTCTTGCCATAACTCTCAACGAACGTGTTGACCAGATGTGGATCAAGGTGATGAGCAATGCTCTGATCGATCTTGTATTGCATTGTTGGGTGAACGTAGGGTTTTGCGATGGCGATGCATCTATCAGTGGCTTTTCCTGAGAGTGCGAGCCTCGGATATTTCATTCTCTTCATCTTCACCCTCACTGGGGCTCCGAGAAGTGAACTTAGTCGAGCTGCCATCATCTTGTTCTCTTCTAGGGTGAAATCGCAGCTACTGAGAATGACCTGATTGGAGAACACATTGTATTCTCCGTCATCCATATGAAAGACTGCTAGGGCAAGCGCTGACCCGACAAGAAGTTCCAGTGCCTCTTCTACTACTACCTTCTTCCTCCTTCCGTCTGTTCCCTTGACGTAGAACATCTCTTCGAAATCCGTGAAGGCGTGATCTCTTACCTCGAGGTATGGCACCGTCTTCCCCTTGGAGTATCCGTGTGTCATCAACCTGAACTTGACTCTGTCTGGCACGCCGAGCATCGAAGCCTTCCACTTCAGGTATTCGAGCTGTTGCATAGAATGATTCTCGTAGAAGTTGGGTGTGCGGTCCTTGTCGCTCACGAGTAGCGAAGCATCGCCGAACAAGCTCCCGACGATCACTGCAGTTCTCTCTGGACTCAGCTCGAATCTACTGTAGAGTTCGCGAGCTTCGTCGGACAGGAACAATCCATCATCTCTCGTTCATCCTCGCTTATCACCTCCCCTCGTTATATGGAGAGGCGCGGGTTCGAACCGACTCAGTCCAGTTGCAGGACAGAGGAAGCTGCTATGTTCCCCGATAGGGGGAGTAGCCTGTCATCGCATAGCCGCCCAGTTTCAGCAGCTTCATCGTTCGAGGTTCCTCTTCATGCTTCCCGCTTGCGGCCAATGCCTTGAGCTCGTTGACGTGACCTAACCGCCTGATGGTAGCCCACATGGATGTCGTGTCATGACGGAAGTTTGTGTCCCAGAAGAAGAGCCCGTCGGCACCAGCGTCATAATAGGCCAGTGCCCTCTTTCGAAACTCACCCGGAGGTATTCGTCGCGGCATCAGATTGGGAAATAGCTTGCACTTCGTACCCTTAGTCACGCTGGCATAGTAGTGCATGTCGGTCTCATCAAAAGAATGCCCGTCGTTGGAAGGATACGGGATCAGGTTGTCGATCAAACCTTCTTTCACCCATGCCTCTACATCCAGTCCATAGAACAGGTTGATCTTACGGCTTGCCAACGTTATGGCTGAAGTCTCAAGCCTTCTCCCCAGCTTCTTGCCTACCGCGCCCATCGCTTGTCTCACCTCTCGCATGAACTGTGTCACGAAGGTCGCCCTGTACATTAACCACCGCTCGTCGTTCTCGTCGAGCGCCCTGGGGTTCATCCCGTATTCGACTTCGAAGCCGTCTATCAGAGGTTTCTCGTACAGGATGAACGGTGGAGCCCGAGCATAGATGACGGCAGCCCCATCAGCCCCGCAACTTGCGGCATCCTTCAAGGCCGAAACATAGAAGTCCCTTACTTCAGGATAGGCATAGCTCAATCCTGCAACTTCTGTTCCATCTCTGTCCACCAATCGCAACTCGGGGTGCTTGTGATAGAAGTCCGTTGAGTAGAGCTCTTCCCAAGGGGGTGGTGTGCAGAATTGCTCGATCCGTTGGCTGACGTGAAACTCCAAGCCCATGCTGTGGGCGTGTTCCATCACTGTCCTGAGTGGATCTATACCCTCGGTCGTCAGGATGTGGATGCTCTCGGCTGTGTATCGATCCCCAACGCGCGGAAAATCCTCGATCCCTTCGCCCAGCATCTTGCCGTGGATGCTGCGGTAGAGCGCATTGCTCCCATAGCCGATCTCCCAGAAGATTTTCTTGAAGTCCGTATTCCTGTAGGGCTCTATCCTCGCCAGTAGGCCCTCCCTTGTGATCGGACGCTTCATATAGAGATCGGAGTCCCCGTCATTTGCTGCGATCAGCTTCTTCGACTCCTCATTCTGTCGGTCCTCTTGGATTCGCTTGACCTCGTTATCAGTTAGTGGAGTCAACCTGACGTAGGCTAGCGACGCTGTTGTGGGGAAGCCCGACCGATGATGTCGAATCACCAGATCTTGGCCGGTTAGATCCATGTGCTTCCAGAAGCCTTCTTCCAGAGTAAACAGGTTTGGCTTCTCTCGCGTGAAGGTCGTGAAGCACGGGTCATCCGTCAAGCGTACCTCAATCATGTTCTCCACTCCGGCTGCCAAAGACATGCCCCAAATTCCAACGTACACACTATGCCAGCCTTGGAGGTGCAGGGGATAGATCACATCCGGCGCCTCGGTTTCCGGCCCGGCTGAAAGCATCGTGCCACTTACTTCCTCGGCCTCATACTCTATGAGTTGCCAGTGATGTTTTCTCCTCTTGGGTGAGAGAGCTGATTCCGGCGTGCACTTGCTCATATCGCTCAACCATGTGTCTGGACTCATCGCGAAAACTCTGAGTCAGGTGGCGTCTGGACTCTTAATACTTCTCTGCACGCGAAGGTCACTATTCGTGGAACCAATCGATCGGAATACTCCTGAGCTTCAGTGCCCAAGTATTGTTACCGCTGACTCCGCCCACTGGTACCCCAGCAACGTAGTAGGTCAAGATCGCTCGGCTCTCTACAAAAGCTATGCTGGTGTAAGCACGGCCATCGAAAGGCGTGGGCTCGCAGTGTGCCGGTTCCGTTCCCAGATCCTACACGTGCTGCCACGTTGTTCATTCAAACGCTTAAGAGCCAACCGAATCGCCCGGGTGACATGGCAGACAAGATCCACTGTGCGCATATCTTGGTAACGAAGGAGCAAGAAGCAAGAGCCATACTGGATCAGTTGAACAAAGGAGCTAATTTCTCAAAGCTGGCGATGGAGAAGTCACAGTGCCCATCAGGGAAGAAAGGCGGTGACCTCGGCACGTTCGGGAGAGGTCAGATGGTGCGTGAGTTTGAGTTGGCTGCATTTGCGCTGAAGAAGGGCGAGATTTCCCAGCCGGTGAAGACGAAGTTCGGTTGGCACATAATAAGAAGACTTGAGTGAGGGTCATATCGTTCGAACTCGCTTTGTGTTTGAGTTAATCTTTCGGCGTTCGGAGAAGATCCTCGACGGAGACACTCAGATACTCTTTCTTATCTCATCTAGGTTGCTCTTCGCGGCAAGGGCATCCATACTCTTGAGCAGGTCATCGAGTTTCTTACAGGGATACTCGCTGCAGTAGGCACAGTTCCTGAGGCTCCTTTCGAGCACACAACCCCTGACTGAGCATGTGTTACAGAACCTGAAAACTAGTTTGCCAGCTTGGATGCAACCGTCGCAGTTGACGTCCTCGGGCTTCAACTTCTCTCCCCACTTCGACCAGTCCTCAGCGACTTTCGCTCTCTTCTCTTGGTTGTCTTCTTGCGTTGCGACGTATGCAGGACATTCTGTGCAAATCAAACCACAAGCTGCTACCATTCTGTCCATCAGTCAGACTTCACCTCTCTTCTTGAGTTCAGCTAGGTGACCGTAGTACTCTTTGTCGAACCTAGCCAACTCGTCGGGCACCTTCGACCACGACCCGGCTGGCCTCCAGAATCGGATGTGGTTTCGGAGCGCTGCCTCTATGTCTTCGCTCGGGGGCACGATGTCGTGGTATCCCGGCAGTCCCATTGAGCCGTAGTAACACCACATGCCAACCGAGTTGCTGGTCTGATATCCGCTGACCGTGTAGCGAAGGAATTCCTCTTTCTCCAACCCATCCCTGCCAGCTTCTCCGCTGAGAACGTAGTCAGCGTAAGTTGAGACGAACGGCAGATAGACCCTGCAGGTGCCATACGGCTCCGTGCTCGAGTGCAAGTACAACAAGCGATCTCCCAGAATCGCTCTGGCCCGGCGCATCATGTAATAGAACGGACGGAAGTCGTCTTGATGACCCATCCAGCCGTCGAAGTAAAGGCCGTCCAGCCCGTACTCCTCGGGAATACGCTTCATCTCAGCGAAAAGGTCGGGAGCGTTGGAGTAGTACGGACTGAAGTAGACGACGAACTTCATGCCGAGTCTGTGCACCTCGTCACGCAATCGAGTGAACTCCTTCATGTCCCCTGGCACGGGATGGTCTGTCTCCCAAGGCCTGGGGTGCTCGTACTTGGAGCCCGGGGGGTTCTCCGCCCACTCAGGTTCCAAAGCTGCCCAGCACTCATGGACGGTGAACACCTTGCAGTATTTGGCATCGCTTCTGATGATCTCATCGGAGGGGTAGGGGTCCTGTCTGTTACCTTCATGTGCGACCGGTTCAAAGTAGCGTTTGACGTCACGCTCTCTCGGAGGACAGATCGAGACCCACAGCTCGTCCCACCTAGCCAAGTGGGCCATCAGACTCCATTTGTCCGAATCGGGATTCTGAACCTCCGTGGGCCGCGGTGGGATACCGTAGAAGCCGCAACCGCCAGACTGGTCGAGGATCAATCTATTGCCCTTTGTCTCCTGAGCGTAGCTTGGACGGAAGTGTCCGTTGAACGTGAGTCGTATATGTTGTTGCGGTTCAAAGATGAGGATTGAATCCCCCTGAACTGTGAGTCGCAACCCGTTTCCCTGTAGTGCGCAACGAAAAGGAGTCTGCTTGGCTACTCGCCAGGGAGACAGATGAGGTGGCAGTTGGCAACTCAATAACCTACGTTGGGTTCCCATGCGCTGCTCGATGCTCAGGGCGCCATTCCCCTCAAGCGCGACACGTGCGCCCGGTACGACGATCTCAAACCCACCATCGTGAGTGCTGACCTTCTCGATGCCCATGCCCATCAAGCCCGAATCTTCTACACCCAACTCCATTTGGTGTGGTCGATTATCGTGATTCCTCAACGAACTTAAGCCTTCAAAGACGTGTTACGATGAAGTCGGTCAGTGTAAAGCCCGTCACATGCTTGACGGACAGACGGCCGACTGAGGGCTGAGATTCAACTCTGGAATGAGCCAACTCTTATAGATTCAGAGGAGGATGAGTTCGACTGATATGGAAATGACCAGAGAAGACGAGATCTTGGATGAGCTCAAGAAGATACGTCAGTTGCTGGAACCGAAGTCAACAGCGCCTTCACCCGTCCCCGAGGGGATCTGGCAGGAGTTCATCGGTTTCATTGGGAAAGCTGGGGTACTTGGTCTAGCAGTGGGTTTCATCATGGGAACGTATATCGGAAAGGTAGTGCAGGCACTGGTCAACGACATCATCATGCCGATACCTGGAGCGCTGATATCTGGCGGAGACTGGCGTAATGCCATTCTGACCCTTCCTGTGGGAAACGGGATCAGTTTTGCGATCGGCGACTTCATCGGCGTAGTAGTAGACTTCATCATTGTCGCCTTCGTCGTGTTCATCATGGTGAAGTACGCGAAGAGAGCCGGGATCAAGTAGCCGAATCTCCATTCTTGGGCTAAGGGTTCTATCTTTGTGAATACCTATATCGCTCGTACTGGAGCGCCCGAAGACCGCAGTGCGCAGGAGGAGAGGTAGTCACCATGGTTGATAGTGTCGTCACTACGGAGGGTCTGACCAAGTTCTACGGAAAGCACCGAGGGATCGTCGACCTCAACGTCGAGGTCGAAAGAGGCGAGGTATTCGGCTACTTGGGCCCTAACGGTGCAGGTAAGACAACTACAATTAGACTGCTGTTGGACTTCATCCGCCCGACACGAGGACAAGCCAAGATCTTCGGCAAGGACGTGAATCAGAGCAGCTTGGACATCAGAAGACGCGTCGGTTATGTTCCGGGAGAGCTTGCGATGTACGACAACATGACGGGCAAGGACTTCCTAACATATTTCGCTCACCTGCGCAATGGTGTCGACTGGAAATACGTTGACGAGCTGACAGAGAGGTTGGACTGCAGCCTCTCTCAGCCCATAAGATCCCTTTCGCACGGCAACAAGCAGAAGATCGCACTCATCCAGGCGTTTATGAACAAGCCCGACTTGCTCATCCTAGACGAGCCCACTTTGGGCTTAGATCCCTTCATGCAGAGGGAATTCTACCACATAATCGAAGAGGCCAAGTCCGAAGGACGTACCGTGTTTCTTTCATCGCATGTTCTTCCAGAGGTGGAGCGCATATGTGATCGAGTTGGCATCCTTCGAGAGGGCAAGCTTGTGGCGGTGGAGGGCGTGAGGGATTTGAAGTCCCGAGAGCTGAGGCATCTGGAAATCCATTTCGCTAGGTCAGTGCCCAAGGAGGCGTTCGTCGGTGTGAGCGGAGTCCGCGATGTCGCGATGGAGAATGGCATAATGCATTGCACTGTAGTGGGTTCTTTGGATGCCGTTGTCAAGGCAGCTTCTGCATTTCCAGTCGAAAATATAATCACACATGAGCCGAGCTTGGAGGAGATCTTCATGTCCTTCTATGGTCAAGGTGACAAAGCATGATGCTCAACAACGTGGTCTTGAAGACGCTGAGAGACAAACGCCGCGCTATGATCGGATGGCTGCTGGTCATGACGGGCATGTCACTGATTTACGCGCTGTACTGGCCCTACATACGCGACAACCCTTTCATGGCACAGATGATGGTCTCATATCTGCAGTCTTTCCCGTCAGGACTGATTGAGGCCTTCATAGGGAGCAATCTGACGCAGTTCACCACTCGCCCTGAAGCCTTCCTTGACTCCGAACTTTTCTTCATATTTGTGCCCTTAGCTTTCATACTGTTCACGGTCTCGTTCGGCAGTGATGCAATAGCTGGTGAAGAGGATCGAGGCACACTGGACTTGCTCTTGTCCAACCCGATGCCCAGAAGTAGGATAGTGTTGGAGAAGTTCGCCGCACTAGTAGCCTCCACTTTTCTGCTTGGGGCTCTTCTGGAGATTGAGCTGGCGGTGGCGTCGGTGGCCACAAACACGAGCATCAGCCTCATTCGACTTGCAGAGGTCACGTTGAGTGTGATTCTGCTGAGCCTAGTGTTCGGTTCAATGGCCTTGGCTCTGGGCTGCATCGGACTTAGCCCCGGCATGAGCACGGGTGTAGCGGTGAGTTTGGGTGTTGCCTCCTATTTCGTCAACTCTCTCGCCGCCACCTTCGTAAATCTACAGCCCTATCGCAAGTACTCGCCCTTCTTCTACTACATTCAGGCCGACCCGCTGATGAATGGACTCAATGTAGGAGACGCAACAGTCCTGTTAGCCCTGATCGTAGTAACACTCTCGATAGCTTTGCTTGCTTTTCAGCGCAGGGACATATCGGTCTGATCCTGCGAGTCAAGTCTCAACAGCTGACAGCAGTCCGTTAGGCCGTCCGAATGTGAAGCAGGTTCTGGACCTCCCTGTGTACGCTTTTGTGGGAGGATTCTCCCTTCGATGATCTCTAGGAAATTGAAGATAGATCAGTTCTGCAATGGTAACACTTGGACTTTCTGGAATACAGCGACGGGGGCTTGCCGCAGCTACCAACAAGATTCCTGTCAACAAAGGCACAAGGCCGCCATGATCATATGCCGGTTCTGACTCTCGACATGAGTGCCATAGCGATGACGAAGGCGATCATTGCGAATGGGAAGATGGTCAGATAGGTACCTGTCAGGTCCACCAGCAGGCCTGCCACGGGCGGGGCAGTGATCGCAGCTCCAGCAGAAAAGAGGTAGTAGAGCCCGACGTATCCACCGGTTCCACCGGAGGGGGCCAACTCCGCGACTATCGGGAGGGAGTTTATGTTGATACATGCCCAGAAGATACCGAGGACGGCAACCGCGGCGGATATCAACAACAAGGAGTTGGTGACCAGAGGGACTGCCAGAAACAACACACCGCCTGTGAGTCCGATCATGATCATTTTCTTTCGGTTGAACTTCAAGGCTAGGTAGCCGCTCGGTATGGCGAACAATACAAAGGCTAGAGCAAGATAGCCCAACATGAACGACGCAGATCCTTCGCTTATCCCGAGATACCACTTCCCGTATGACGTGAAGAATGTCTCTACCGCGTTGTATCCTACGAACCAGAAGAATATCGCGAGCAGTATGGAGGCTCCACTCTTGTCCTTGCTCTCGAAGAAAAGCCTCTTGACCTCCGACAGCATCGAGAGGAACGATTCGACGAACCCTCCCTTGGGAGCTCCCTCAATGGCTTGCTTGGGCTCTTTAACCACAAGGAAGAGCAACACAGTAGATCCCAGCAGTATGCCCGCTGCCAACCAGAACGGGCTCGCCGCTCCGAAGTGGTCGTATGCGTATCCTCCCCCGAAGAATGCGAGGATCGAACCGACTCCTCCCATGAAGTTGATTATCCCGTTCGCTGGACTCAGGAGTTTCCTCGGGGTGACATCCGGCATCAGCGATACGACCGGAGTTCTGTAAATGGCCATGGCGATGTTGAACACGATCAACAGAGTCAGGAGGACGAGTAGACCGCTCGATACAAGACTCGGGGCGAGGGCGAAGAGGACAGCAGCTATTGGAGCTCCCGCTAAGATGTACGGCATTCTCCTTCCGAGCTTCGTATTGGTCCTGTCGCTGAGGAAACCGACGTATGGCTGAAGCGTTATGGCCATGATGTTGTCCATTGTCATGACGACTCCAGCTGCCCACGTCGCTAGGCCCATCTCCTTCAGGAACACTGGGATGTAAGAGTTGTAGACGCTCCAGATGATGGAAACGCCGAAGAAACCCAGACCGATGAGAAATGTCTTCGCGTAGTCGAGACGCTCCTGCGTGTTGGCTTCCATGTCGACAGATCGTTCTTCTTCAGCTTATGAGTTTGTATTCGCCAACGCAGACTCGAACCGGTCCCTCTCTTGTTGACACTCGTCAGGGTGTTACTGTGTCCCGAGCTTGGATTTCGCAGACTCCGCGAGGTTCCGCGCTGCGACCATCTTGGCTTTTGTCTCTGAGGCCCTTCCCGCGTCGAGCGCGGCAGTCGCCTCGTTGTACAGTTGCTCGGCCCTCTCGACCCTTGCCTTGGCGTCCTTTGCTGCGGGCCCTTCCGAGAGTGAACATTCCTCTTTCAGTGTCAGAATCTCTCCGTATATCTCGTCGAGCTGGTCCCTCAACTCGCGCGATGCCTCGGATCGTGCTGACGCTGCCTCCTGCTGACCCTGCATTATTGCCTGGAGTTGGTCCTCGGCACCCTTGACAGAATTGGCGAGCAGTATCGCGAAATCAGTTGCCATATCGGTGGCCGCGTGCTTGCCCTCTAAAGCACCATGGACCCCCCCCCACCCACCGCACCGCCCACCGCTCCTATGGCGGCCTCCTTGTCACCTCGCAGTATTCCACCGGCGAGACCTCCCAAGGCTCCGAACATCACTCCTTGCTCTGTCGCCTTTTCGGCCGCTTCCTCCAGTGTTCTCCTCTTCACAGTGTAGACAGTCTTTATGTTCGGGTCCTGTTTGATGAATTGAAGTCTGCCCGTCTCATCCTTGTACTTGACATCCATCTCGAGAAGAGGCTCTGCGCCTGCTTTGTTCGTTATCTCAGTGCCTGCGAGCGCGAGTTGGGAGCAGATCCTCTCCGTGAAGTCAACGAAGAACTTGCTTACCCCCTGACTGTAGTACTCGAATGGCATACTAGGTCGAACCACGTCACGGCGAACAAAAGCTTTGGTACAGATTCCCTGTCGTCTGCAGGTGAGTGGCGACACACGGATGCCTTATATCACAGCCTCAGCACGTGAACTAGGGTAATGTGTCGGACCGCACATTCGTCGAGTAGGATTCCATCCTCCGAAGCAGGAATCGACGACCTCCTAGCTTCAGTGAATACGGGATTCTCCTGCAGGATGTGCGGGTCTTGTTGTGCTTTGGACGTGCGAATCACGGAGAGTGATTTGACGAGGATCGAATCGAGATTCCCCACTCAAGCCACGAAGGTAGGCCGCGTTCGCGAACAGAAGCGAGAACAGGACAGCAAACTCTATTCCACGTTGTTCACTGATGCCAGCGGAGAGATCCGATGTATCTTCTTGGAGGAGAACGAGTGTTCCGTTCACGAGGTCAAGCCACTTCAATGCAGGCTGTATCCCTTCTTTCCAATCCAAGTCGACTCGGTTCAGAACCTTGTCTCGGGTTCTGATGGCCTGGTTCTCGCTACTTCCCCCACCGGAAAGAGGTACGTTGTATCTATTGATCAGAACTGCGCAGGGGTACACGCCTCTCTTGCTGGGCCGGACTGGAGAGAGATTGTCCTTCTCTGGGAGCAGAACGAAATGGAATGTGGAGGAGCGACCCATTGAAGTTGAGCAAAGGCTTCGCTGGGCTCACGGCCGCAACGATCACTTAGTCGTGGGGAATTTGCCCTGCCTCTGCGATGGCCTTGTCTATCAGTTCGTCCGAAAGTAGCAGTGCTTTCTTCGGATCGAATAGGATTCTGAGTTTCTCATCCGAGATCTTGGACGATACAACTCGGTCATCGCGGAGCAACGTCAGAAAGTCCTTCTTGGAGCTCGCAACTTCCTCGACGATGCCGCTAACGAGACGATGCGCCTCGGCCCTGCCCATCCCGGACAGAACAAGCTCTCCCAAGATGAACTCCGAGAATATCGCTCCTTTGGTTGAATTCAGATTCCTCTCGATCGCTTCTTCATCCAACACGAGATTCCTCACTACCTCCGTCATTGTAGTCAACTGCTCGGAGACTAGGCCGAACATCTCAGGCATTATCACTCTCTCAGCAGAGCTATTCGTCAGGTCTCTCTCATCCCACAACACGACATCTTCAAGGGAGGCCAAAGCCAACGACCTAACCACTCGAGCCAGACCAGAGACCTTCTCGCATCCGATCGGATTTCTCTTGTGAGGCATCGCCGATGATCCAACCTGTCTTTCGGTCCGACCCTCTCTGACTTCTCCTACCTCTGTCCTGTGAAGGTTTCTCAGGTTCGTCGCAATTCTGTCCAACACTGATGACAGAGTTGCCAACTGAAGCAACGTCGAAGTCAAGACATCCCTTGGGATCACTTGGGTGGTTGGAGTCAGGGCTTTGAGTCCAAAGCTGGCGAGGACTCTACTCTCCAATTCTGGGCCCCTCGCCCCCAGTGCAGAATAGTCTCCGACAGCTCCACTGACTTTGCCGACCTTGGCCTGTGAGAGCGCATCTGAGAGCTTGAGGTAGCAGCGGACTATCTCCGATGACCACACCGCGAACCTGAGTCCATACGTGTAGGGCTCGGCGTGCATGCCGTGGGTTCTGGCAACACACAGTAGGTGTCGGCTCTCTTCGGCCCTCTTCACTAATCCTTTGACTAGGTCCTTTGTCAGCTCTAGGATTCGTTTGCCCGCCTCGGATCCTTGCATGAACATGATCGTATCAAGAACGTCATTGGACGTCAAGCCGAAGTGAACGAACCTGCCCGCTTCGCCCGCCGCCTCCTCAAGGCAGGAAGCAACTGCCGCCACCTCGTGTTGCGTTTCCTTCTCCTTTTCTCTGACCCTCTCCAGTGGAATTCCCGCTTTGGCAGCCTTGGATATCACGGGCCCCGCCCATACTGGTATGATCCCCAGTTCAGACTGGACCTCGGCCACCTTTCCCTCGAACTCCAAGATCAGCCTGAACTTCTCCGACTGGGAGAACACGTGTTTCACCTTGGCGTCACCGTACCGGTAGTCCAGTGGATGGATGGCTTCCGAGCCAGTGCTCATTGTTCGGTCGTAGAAGCGCATGCGTTAAAAAGCCCTCACCAAGCCCCTTGCGCCGATGAGTCTCGTAGTAATAGTCTCCGGATTCTGGGGCGATGAGGGAAAGCGGCACTGACCGCCCCAAGAGGGCAAGGTGGCTGCCTACCTTGCCTTGAAGGATCGCCCGGAATTGTCCGTAAGGACCGGATCAGTCAACGCTGGACACACCGTGATCCATGATGGCAAGACCTACAAGCTGAGACTGACGCCCAGCGCATTCGTCAACCCAACCACCCAGCTGAGGATCGCGGCGGGAGCGAACGTAGACTTGGCAATCTTGAGGTCGGAGATGGATTATCTCGGCTTGGCTGGGAGGCTGAAGGTCGATTCGATGGCCTCTGTGATAGAAGCGCACCACATCAACGAGGACAGATCGGACGAGTTCCTGAAAGGGGTTGTGGGCACGACCGGCTCAGGTGTGGGACCGACCATCGCTGACAGAGTCCGACGGAGAGCGAGGCTCGCCAAGGATTTCGACGAACTGAAAGGCTTGACGACTGACGTGTCTGAGGAAGTCCACTCGATTCTGGACTCTGGGGAGACAGTTCATCTGGAAGGAAGTCAGGGTTTCTACTTGAGCCTCTACCATGGGACATATCCCTTCGTCACCGGGAGAGACACGACCGCAGCGGCAGTGCTCAGCGAAGTTGGAGTTGGGCCGAAGATGGTCAGTGACGTGGTCCTCGTGCTCAAATCCTACATGACGAGGGTTGGAGAAGGGCTTTTGCCCGGTGAACTCGACCCCCAAGAAACTGCCGCGAGAGGTTGGTCGGAGAAAGGGACCATCACAGGTAGGACGAGGAGGGCGGCGCCCTTCGACTTCAAACTGGCAAGGAGAGCCGCGAGGGTGAACGGAGCGACCTCAATCGCGGTCACGAAGCTGGACATCCTCTTCCCCGAGTGTTCCTCGGCCAAGACGGTGGATGGTCTGTCCCCCAAGTGTCTCGAATTCGTGCGACGTGTCGAGGTGGAAGTCGGAGTTCCAGTCAGATATGTCAGCACTGGTCCGGACACAAGCGAGATGGTGTTGCTTGAGTGAGAAGACTCGTTGGCAAGTTCGTGCAATGACAAGGAGAGTCTGACTTGGGCAACCTGAATTCGCTGTCGTTGGCCCGCGGGGCACAACTTTTATTTAGAGGGCTGCGTGCGAGGTCACGATTTCGAGCTGAGTAGGCGCAGATGCCAAAATTCGGATACTCTTGGGAAGGACAAGTCCCCGAAAAAGGGGTCGTCAGAGCTAGCCTCAGGGAAGTAAGGGTCTCGAGGAAGCACGCTCGGGAAATCGCCGGTTGGATAAAGGGCTCAAAGATCTCGGAAGCTAGGTCGATGCTTGAGCGAGTCGTCAGCGGCGAGGCTGCAGTCCCGTTCAGAAGGTACAACAGGAAGATAGGGCACAGGAGGGGAATCGGGAAGTTTCATGCGGGACGTTTCCCCAAGAAGGCGGCTGCCCGCTTCATCGATCTCATAAACACCCTCGAGGCAAATGCCATCGACAGAGGTTTTGATGTCGATGGGCTCAGGATAATCAGCGCCTCGGCTTATCCCGGAAGGAAGATGGTCAGGTTCTTCGCTAGGGCTTTCGGCAGGACTTCGCCGAAGATCGATGAACTCGTTCACATAGAACTGGTGGCCAGCGAGGTGTCCTGATCATGTCGATGAAGGAGATAGTCTCAGACGCGAAGTTGAGGGTCGGGGTTGAGGAGTTCCTGAAGAAAGAATTGAAGGCTGCTGGTTTCTCGGAGATGAAGATGGTCAAGACGCCGCTGGGGGTCAACTTGACTTTGGTAGTCGGCCATCCAGGTCAGGTAATCGGGCCCGGTGGCAGGAACATCAGAGAGTTATCCGACAAGCTGGCCGCGAACTTCGGCTTGAAGAACCCGCAGATATCAGTCACGGAGTTGGAGAACCCCATGCTCGACGCGAACGTTGTCGCGACTAGGATAGGGGAGGCACTCGAGAGGGGAATCAGATACAGGAGAGTTCTGCGCCTCTACACGAGGAGAATAAAGGAAGCCGGCGCGATCGGTGCTCAGATACGCTTGGCCGGGAAGCTCACATCGGAAAGATCGAGGTTTGAGAAATATACTTTCGGTTACATACCGTCAACTGGTGAGCCCAAGGAGAGACAACTCAGGGTCGCCACCATGAACCTGCTACTTCCGAAGGGGTTGATTGGCATAAAGGTGAAGATTCTGCCCCCTAATGCCAAGTTCCCTGATCAAGTTGAAGTGCTGAAGCTCAAGGAGGAAAAGGTCTCCGAGAAGCCCGCTAGCGAGAATATTCCCAGCGAGGAAAAGCCCGAGGGCGAGAAGCAGAAACCAGAATTGAAGGAAGGTGAGGAGAATGCCGAAGAAAAAGCTTGATGAGATCAGAAAGATGAAGCCCGAGGAGAAGGAGAGGCGATTGGCGGAACTCAGGGAAGAACTCGCTATGGTGAAATCCAAAGGGGGCAGAAGCGATGATAACTTTAAGGCGATCAGAGACCTAAGGCGCGAGATGGCTAGGGTGCTGACCTTGATGAGGGAGGAGAGAGCTTGAGATGCCGATCGTCAACGTTGATGAATTCCTCGGCTTGGAGGTCAGGGTCAAGTGTTCCACGAACCCGAGCCTTGAGGGATTGTCTGGCAAAATCGTGGGAGAAACGATGAAGACTTTCTCGATCAGGACGGGCTCAAGCGTCAAGGTAGTTCCAAAAGACACCTCAACCTTTGAGGTGAAGTTGGGGCCGAGCAACATCGTCCAACTCAAGGGTCGTGATATCGCGAAGAGGCTTGAGGAAAGGACATGGAGGTACGAGGCACAATGAGAGAGGTGGCAAGAGGTCTGCAAGTAGTTCCACCAAGCACGACATGCGACGACCCCAAGTGTCCCTATCATGGCAAGGTTACAGTAAGGGGAAAGACCCTGGACGGCGTGGTGTTGAAAGACAAGGTCCCCAGTAAAGTCGTAGTGCGAATCGAGTACCTTCACTATGATCCCAAGTACAAGAGATACCAGAGAAGAAGGGGTACAATACCTGCACATAGGCCCAAGTGCGTAGTGGTGAAGGCGGGCGACAGAGTGACGATAGGCGAAACAAGACCTCTCACAAAGACCGTCCATTTCGTCGTATTGGGGAAGGTGAGCTAGGCCAATGTCCTTGGGGAAGTCTAGGGCAGTCTCGGCCCAGGGTATACTCGAGTACAGGCTGAGCGGAGCCAGAGGACTTCCCACGGGATCGAGGCTCGTGTGCGCCGACAACAGTGGTGCCAAGATACTCTTGATAGTTCAAGTGCACAGGTACGGCGGGCACCTCAGGAGGAGGCCAACTGCCAACGTCGGGAGCATGGTCACCGTCGCGGTCAAAAAGGGGCCGCCTGACCTAAAGGGGCAGATGTTTCTCGCCATTGTGATCAGACAGAGGTTCCCCTTCAGGAGGCCGGAGGGCCACAGGGTCGCGTTCGAGGACAACGCTGCCGTTCTGATCACCAAGGAAGGCGACCTCAAAGGCACGGAGACAAAGGGGCCTGTGGCAAGGGAAGCAGCGGACATGTGGCCAAAGCTGGCTGGCATAGCTAGCATGATAATATGAGGTGAAGGTGATTGATCAGCCACAAGCCAAGCAAGCAAAGGAAGTATCTCTTCAACCTACCGCTTCACAAGCGCAGGTCAATCCTGACCGCGCCCCTGATTGATTCACTCTCCGAAAGGTTGAAGATCAAACGCATACCGATAAGGAGGAACGACGAGGTGACGATATTCAAAGGCGACTACAAGGGGGTCAAAGGATTGGTGACGCGCGTGGACAGGAAAAGAGGCAGGATTTTCATAGAGGGCGTGACTAGGGAGAAATCAGACGGTACTGTTGTTCCGATCCCAGTGTCTCCCTACAACGTCATCATCTCAAAAGTGGACACGAGCGACAAGAGGAGACCGACTTCGAGAGGTGAATGAAATGGCTCGAATGGGCGGCAGAAGGCACATGAAAGCCCTGGCGGCTCCGCGCTCGTGGAGAATAAGCAGGAAGGAGAATACCTTCGTGGCCAAATCAAAGCCCGGACCGCATCCTCTCTACCTCTCATTGCCGGCCTATGTGCTAGTTAGGGACATCATGGGAGAAGCTGCCTCCAAGAAGGAGGCGAAGATGATCTTCAAGCAGGGCAAGGTTCTGATCGACGGAAGGGAGACTAAGGAAGAGAAAAGACCGGTCGGCCTGATGGATGTTGTCTCGTTTCCTTCCATCGGCAAGCACTATAGGCTAACGGTTGACGATGACGGTCGGATCGTGGCGATAGCGATTCCCGCGAAAGAATCCAAAGTGAAGGTGGGCAGAGTCATGTCCAAGTTTACTACAAAGAAAGGGGAGCTCACGATCAGACTGCACGACGGCACAACCCTCAAGGTTCCTGGAGAAGTTCCAGTCAACAACGGTGACTCTGTAGTCCTGTCTCTTCCGGATAGGAAGTTGTCAGATGTGATCAGGACGAAAGAGGGTACGATCTGTTTTGCCTTCAGGGGCAGCTCGGCGGGCAAGCTCGGCAGGTTCGAATCCGAATCTCCAGCGAGCCTCAAGAGGCGTGCGCTAGTCAACCTGAAACTCGATGATGGGTCGAGCTTTTCGACCCTCAAGGAGTACGTCATGGCAGTGGGGACTGAGGAGCCCCGGGTGACCATCAGATGACAGCGCAGGAAGCGCAATCACAGAGCGCCAGCACTGCGCCGACTCGGGGCGGCATCAGACTCGAGAAGGTTGTGGTCAACATGGGAGTGGGTAAGTCGGGCGAGCCGGTGGAAAAGGCGAAGGCAGTGCTGAAGTCCATCACAGGCTCCAAGAAGGTATGGGAGAGGAAGGCAAAGGACACCATAAGGGACTTCGGCATCAGGGAGAATGACACCATTGCTGTGGCGGTCACGCTCAGAAGGAAAGAAGCTGACGCGTTCCTCAGGAGGGCGTTCAAGGCGATGAGCATGAAACTCAAGTCCTCGTCCGTCTCCGGCAGGACGTTCTCTGCGGGGCTCACCGAGCACATTCTCCTGCCCGGGGCGAAGTACGATCCGAAGCTGGGTGTGTTCGGAATGGATGTCACGGTGGCACTTGAAAAGCCCGGCTACAGGGTGGCAAGGAGGAAGAGGCGCCCAGCGAAGATAGGGAAGCGCGCCGCCATAAGCTCTCAGGACACGATCGACTTCATCTCATCCAACTACGGGGTGGAGGTTGTCTAGACTTGGCAAAGAAGAAGGCACCGAAGGAGCGGAAGTTCGGAAAGAAGGTTCATGCCTGTGTCAGATGCAAGTCAACCGGTCCGACGATTAGGTCCTACGGACTCAACTACTGCCGTAATTGCTTCAGGGAGGTTGCGAAGACGCTTGGATTCAGGAAATACACGTGAGGTGACCTGACGGCAAATTGACGCTCATGAATCCGGTTTCCAACGCGATGATCGCGCTGCAGAACAGCGAGTTGAGGAACCTGAAGAGCTGCACGATCTGGCCCGCATCGAACTTGGTGGGCAAGATAATGCAGGTGCTTCAGAAGTACGGCTACATCGGTGAGTTCGAGTTCATAGATGATGGGAAGGCGGGCATGTTCAAGGTCCAGTTGCTCGGCAGGATCAACAGAAGCAAGTCCGTCAGGCCGAGGTGGAGCACCAAGGCGGACGAGTACACGGAGTGGGAGAAAAAACTCCTGCCGGCCTACAACGTGGGCGTAATCATTGTGACCACTCCAGAGGGAGTGATGTCGCACATCGAGGCCAGAGAGAAGAGGTTGGGAGGTAAGCTGCTAGCATATGTATACTGAAAACCTCAGACAGGTCACTGCCAAGTCCGAGGTTGTGATCCCGGAAGGAGTCCAGGTGGAAGTCAGCGGCCCTGTGGTCAAGACTACGGGCCCGCTCGGCACCATGTCCAAGGACTTCTCGAAGACGAGGGTGAAGATCACGAAAGGGGAAGCGAAGCTGGAAGTATCCACGGATCTCAAGGGCAGGAGAGGCAAGGCAATGGTCGGGGCGATCGTAAAGAGACTGTCCAACATGATGAGAGGCGTCAAGGTCCACTACATCGTCGATATGAAGTTGGTGTTCTCGCACTTCCCCCCAACGATTGAGGCACAGGGTGCAGTCTTCAGCGTGAAGAACTTTATGGGAGAGAGGACCCCCAGAAAAGTGGCGATCCCGCCCGGCGTGCAGGTCGAGGTTAAGGGGCAGGACATAACGGTCACAAGTGTTGATATTGAGAGCGCCACTCAGTTCGCTGGGTCGGTCGAAACCAAGACAAAGACGATCGGCAAGGACCAGAGGATTTACTTGGACGGCATCTACGTCCAGAGCAAGCGTTATGAGGACGAGATAAAGCGGTGAGAAGTCTTGAGCCCTGAATTCAGTAAGAAGCGCTTCAAGCCGAGGAAGAGGACGCCCAAGTTCAGGAGGCAAGAGAGCTGGAAGTACGACAAGCTCTCGGAGGCATGGAGGCGACCGAAGGGGCTCGACAACAAGATGAGGAAGGAAACGAAGGGAGTGCCGCCAACGGTCAAGGTCGGATATGGGACGCCCAAGACTATCAGAGGTCTTCACCCTTCTGGTCTCAGGCCTGTCATGGTTTCGAACGTGGAGCAGGTGGAGCGACTCCCTGACCAAGATGTGATCGTGGTTATCTCCGCGAGAGTCGGCAGGAGGATGAAGCGGGCCATCACTGACAAGGCCAGGTCGATCGGCGTCAGGGTCGCGAATCCGTTCAGGGAAGAGGTGTTCGAGTGATCCAAGATGACTGTCAAAACAGTGAAGAGGATCGCGGCTGATGTCCTGAAGGTCGGAGAGACCAGAATATGGATGGACCCCGACAGACTCGAGGACTTGGAGTCTGCCGTGACAAGACAGGATGTCCGGCGGCTGATCAAGGAGGGGATCATAACCAAGAGGCCATCCTCTACGCCGTCCAGGGGCAGGAAGAGAGCGTTCGCCATGGCTAGGAGGAGAGGCAGAAGGAGAGGGCCTGGTAGCAGGAAAGGGGCGAAGGGAGCAAGGACAGGTCGGACATCAGAGTGGCCTGCTAGAGTGAGAGCGATGAGGCGCGCCCTCAGGCAGCTGAAGAAGAGCGGCAAGGTAGAGAGCAAGCGTTACAGGAAGCTCTACCTGCAGGTCAAAGGTGGCAGGTTCTCGTCAGTCAGAGAGCTGCTGGACCAAGTCACGCCCAGTAGGAAGACAGCGAGGAGGACAAAGAGATGAGCCCGCTCAGGAGAAGACGAGAGGGGCTGACCAACTATCGGAAGAGGAAGAGGTTCCTCCAGTCGAGGTTGCCGAGGGTTGTCTGCAGGATATCGAACAAGTACATCAGCGCTGCGATCGTGACCGTTGACCAGAAAGGCGACAGGACCATTGCCTCAGCTGTTTCCAAGGAATTGAGCAAGTTGGGCTGGCACTTTGGGCTGAGCAATGTCCCTGCCTCGTACCTTACAGGGTGTCTCCTAGCCAAGAGGGCCTCGGGGTTGAATTTGGGCGAAGTGATACTGGACATGGGTCTGGCCACACCAACAAGGGGGAACAGGTTGTTCGCGTTGGCAAAAGGCTGCATTGATTCAGGTCTCAAGGTGATGTTCGATGAATCGGTTGCGCCTTCCGAGGAGCGGATTCGCGGAGGTCATTTGGCGGAGTTCGCCGGAACGCAGCAGACTGGCGTGGCGTTCTCGAAGCTCAAGGGAGCGGGAATAGACCCGAAGTCGATCACAGAGGAGTTCAACTCGTTGGTGACAAAGATAAGAGAAGGTGAAGTGAGCGAGCATGTCTGAAGGAGGAACAGCGGGAGAGAAGCAGGCGGCGTCTGACGAGGGACTAGATGCTGTCAAGTCCAGCAGAGTCACGTCACTCGAAGAGTACTTCGAGCTGGGCTACAAGATCAAGGATCCTCAGGTCGTTGACCTCCTTATGCCCAAGCTCCGGGAGGAGCTCATATCAATGAGCCCGGTCCAGAAGCAGACTGACGCGGGCGAGCGGACGAAGATCAGAGCCATCCTCGTGATCGGCGATGAGGACGGTCACGTGGGCTTCGGCGTGGGAAAAGCTGCCCAAGTCAGTGAGGCCATTGGCAAAGCGTCTAGGAGGGCGAAGCTGAGTTCGATCGCCGTGAGAAGAGGGTGTGGCTCTTGGGAATGCAAGTGCGGGCAGCTGCACTCTGTGCCTTTCAAGATATCTGGAAAGACAGGCTCGGTGCGGGTTGACTTGATACCGGCTCCGAAGGGCTTGGGCCTTGTCGCAAGCGAGGCAACGAAGGTCATGCTGAAGCTGGCTGGCATTCGTGACGTGTGGTCGAGGACATCAGGAAGCACGGCAACTCCCGTGTCCACAGTCATGGCGACATTCGACGCGCTCAGGAAGACCTACATGACCACAACTCAATCCGATTGGGGTGCCTAAGTTGAGCAAGCAACAGGCTGCCAATCCGTTGCTGTTAGTGGTTAGGATCAGAGGAACAGTAAACGTCAGGAAAGACATGAAGGGCACGCTGGAGGCTCTTCGACTGGGTCGCGTCCACACCGCGACACTGCATCCAGGCGAACCGAGCGTCATAGGCGCGCTGCAGCACATCAAGGATTTTGTTGCTTGGGGGGAAGTTGACGAAGAGACCCTGACCAGACTACTGCAGAAGCGAGCTCGACTGGCGGGCAACAAGCAAGTGGATCAGGAATACCTGAAGGAACACTTGGGCGTTGGTGACTTTGCCGAGTTGGCCAAGTCACTACTGTCCTTCAAGGCTGACTTCTCAGCCCTGCCCGGGGTGAAACCGTGGTTCAGGCTCCCCCCTCCGAGAAAGGGATATCACGTGAAACTGGAGCGGTCGAGAAGAGGAAAGAAAGGAAATACTTCGATCTCCGGACACCTGGGCAAGGGAATAAACGAACTCGTCAGCAGAATGATCTAGCGGCAATCGATTGTCGCATCGTTCATAGTTCCGACCCTCAGAAGCTTCTCTTTCCCGCGGGCCAAATCACTGGAAGGTTTTTAAGGCGTGTCGTCCGACCACGAAAGGCACGATATGGTTCCTGATGATGAGTGGGATGACTGGTTGAAAAAGAGGTATACTTACTTGGACAAGTTCTGGAAGGAGATATTCAAGGACATCGAGGAGATGGACCACACGCTTGAGGGGTTCTCCTCCGAGTTCTCACCTGAGGAATGGGACAAGTTGGGTCATCCTCAGTACTACGGCTTCTCGATCAGCGTAGGCCTGGACGGCAAGCCTGTTATCAGGGAGTTCGGCAACGTGAAGAGGAAGGGACTGACCCCGAACGTTAGTGATGAGATAGAACCGCTTGCCGATGTCGTTGAGAAGGAGAAGGAGATCACTGTGGTCGCTGAGGTTCCGGGCGTAGAGAAGAATGACATAGACATCATCTGCGATGGCAGGAAGGTGAAGATAGAGGCCAAGTCAAAGCTGAGAAAATACCTCAAGGAGCTTGTCCTGCCCGCCGAGGTGGAACCGAAGTCCGGAAAGGCCACTTACAAGAACGGAGTACTTGAAGTCACGTTGACCAAGAAGACCCCGAGTGCGCCTTCCGGCGAGGAGATCAGGGTAGAGTGAGCTGTCAATGCCGCACGACCTCAGGAAGACCAGGAAGATGAGGGGACGTCGCACCGCCGGCTGGGGCCGAGTGGCGCAACACAGGAGATCAAGCAGAAAGGGGGGAAGGGGTATGTCAGGGGGGGCCGGTACCAAGTTCGCGTTGTTCCTGGCTCAGGGAGGCCCGACGAGGGGGTTCGTACGCAAGCCGATCAGGAAACCGGTCGAGGCAGTGAACCTCATGCAGTTGGAGCGTCTCGCAGCATCGCCAGCGGCAGGGGCCGGGAAGCCGACCATTGACCTTTCATCGATGGGCGTGGGCAAGCTCCTCGGTGGAGGAGTCGCTCCTAAGAATGTTGAGATCATCGTAAGCTCTTGGTCAAAGAGAGCGGAAGAGAAAGTGAAGGCAGCTGGAGGCTCGATCAGGAAACCCTAGATCTGGTGAACTGTGTTGGTAAGACTCATTGAGGTAACAGCGTCTGTGGGCAGGCTTGTACCCGAGGTGGTGAAGCCGGAAAGAAAGCCTCGCCTGACTGAGCGATTGATCTGGACCGCGGTCGCCCTCATAATCTACCTGATCATGGGTTACATCGACCTTTTCGGGATTCCAACGCAGACCGCAGATCCTCTCAGACAGATGAGAGTCATCATAGGCGGCGCTAGGGGTTCACTGGCGGAACTGGGCATCGGACCCATAGTGACGGGTGGTCTCATCCTTCAGCTGTTGGCCGGAACCGGTTTCATTTCGTACGACAAGAACTCGCCCGAGGACAGAGAGCTGTTCGCTGCCTCAAACAAGGCTTCCGCCCTTCTCTTCTCTGTGGTCATGGCTGCCCTCTACGCTTTCGGTGGATCATACGGAACCCTCGATCTGACCACGAAGGTGGTGATATTCGCTCAGCTGCTCTTCGCCGGAATAGTGATCTTGATGCTCGACGAGTTGTTGCAGAAGGGCTGGGGCATAGGCAGTGGAATAAGCCTCTTCATCCTCGCCGGAGTTGCGCGCGAGATAACATGGTCGCTGTTCTCCCCGATCCCAATGAGCGATGGCCTCGCAGATGGCGTAGTGATAGCATTCGTGCAAGCAGCCCTTGCCGGCAAACTGACGCCTGCGATGCTATTCGTCAGAAGCCCGGACCCCAATCTCCCCACGGTCAGCGGAGTCTTCGTCACGCTGGCGCTTCTGGCGATAGTGGTGTACTTGGAGAACGTCAGCGTACAGGTTCCTGTGTCATCAGCAAGGGCGAGGGGGTTCAGCGGTAACTACCCGATCAAGCTCCTGTTCGTCTCAACCCTGCCGATAATCCTAGCGGCTGCGGTGTTCGCGAACTTGACGCTTGTCTCCTACTTCGTGCAAAGCAACAAGCAGATAGCATCGATCGGTTTCATGAACGTAACACTGGGGGGCATCATCGGCGAGGTGAACGCCACCTCAGGTCGTGCTCTGAGCGGTCTAGTCTACTACACCAGCGCCCCGAGGAACATCACCGAGACGATGGCAGATCCAGTTCGAAGTCTGATTTACATGCTCGTCTTGGTGAGCTTCTGTGTAGTTTTCTCAATACTCTGGGTCTACACTGCGGGAATGGACCCAAGGTCGATCGCCCAACAGTTGATGGATGCTGGGGCGGTTGTCCCGGGCTTCAGGGCATCGAACAAGCCTTTGGAGGCGATAATCTCGGACTACCTGGGCGTGGTCACGGTGGTGGGCGGGGCCCTTGTCGGCTTGCTGGCAAGCCTCGGGGACATGTTCGGAGCCTTTGGCTCTGGTACTGGGCTCATGCTGTGCGTGGGTATCGTGTACTCGCTGTACGAGGATATCGCTCGGGAACAGATAACGCAACTCTACCCGAGGCTCGGGCGGATACTGCCAGGCCTAACTTGAACCTCACGTTTAAATCGAAAAGGGTAGCGCGCCTCACATGGGTCGATTAGCGGTAGTCGTTGGCATACCCGGTGTCGGCAAGACCACCGTCATGGACAGTTTCGTTGAGATGTGCCAACAGAAGGGGATCAAGGCAAGGGTGCTCACCATGGGAACTCTGATGCTGGAGGAGGCTGTGGCGAGGGGACTGGCTCAGGACAGGGACGGACTAAGGGGGCTGACCCTGAAGCAGCAGAGGGAGCTGAGAGAGGCTTCGGTCCCAAAGATTCTGGGAGCCAAGAAAGAGGCCGCGATAGTCCTGCTGGACACACATTTCATGGTAAGGTCGAGAGGAGGCTACCTCATCGCGCTCCCCCGCAAGTTCCTAGAGAACATCTCGCCGGAATCCTTTGTCATCGTTGAGACATCCGTGGACGAGATAGTACGCAGGAGAAACAAGGACAGTGAAAGAACGAGGGACGTCGTAGACCGCCCCGAGGTGAGGCTTGAGCAGGACATCACTAGGCAGGCGGCCTTCTTGCTGGCCTCTCTCTGCAACGCAGACGTAATACGCGTGTTGAACAGGAGAAACCAAGCGGCCCAAGCCGCTGGGAAGCTTTATGAGTTCTTGCTGGAGGGCGCGTGACCGGATGGATTTCATCAGTTCTCTCCTGTTGGTGACCGGTGCTGCGGTCTTCAATGCCGCTGGCAACACCTTCCTTTCGGTCAAGATCAGCAACCCCGAGAAGCTCAAGAGGCTTCAACAGGAAGCGAAAGACTACCGCGAACAGTTGGACGCGGCCAAGAAGGCCTCGGACACGAAAGTCATGAAGAGCCTTGAGAAGCGGAAGAAGTACATTGAAATGCTTTCGAATGAAGTCTCCTCGGCCACGCTCAAACAGACACTGGCCTCTCTTGCCGTTACACTAGTCGCGTTCTATCTAATGTTGTGGCTGATACCTCAAGGTACCACAGTTGCCTACGTGTCAACCTATCTGTGGAACCCCGGAGACGGACTGGTCGGTCTGGATTCGGTATTTTGGTTTGTGGTGACAACGTCTTACTTTTCAATCGTGACGAGGAAGTTGTTCGGTATGGTCTGAGGATAAACCGTCATGGACATCACAAGGCCCCGAGGACCAGTAATAGCCGTGGGAGGTCTACACGGTGTGGGCAAGTCCACCCACTCCAAGGCTCTGGCAGACAGCATGAGGTTGCGGTACGTTTCCACGGGCCTGCTGTTCAGAGACGTTGCGTCGGAGAAAGGAATGGATATCATCGAACTCACCCGACTGTCAGCAAAAGACCGTTCGATTGACAAAGAGATAGACGATCGCAGCAAGAGGCTCTTGGTTGAGGGCAACGTCGTGTTCGACAGCATGCTGGCTCCGTACCTTTCGTTGTCTGGAGGGGTTGAGTCCTTCAGGATATGCCTGTTCGCGCCACTGAAGGTGAGGACCGGGAGGATCGCAAACAGGGACGAAATAGGAGAACCGCGCGCCCTGATGGAGACCGAACTCAGGGAGAGGACTGAGCTTGAGAGGTTCAAGAGGTACTACGACATCGACATAACAGACACCTCAATCTACCACCTTATGTTGGACACGTCGCTCTTCCCCATCGAGGACAACGTTAAAATCCTGTGCAGTGCGGTGACCACCTACATACGGAGGGTTTGGCCGAATTGGCAGTGCTATCAATAGGTAGGATATGCCTCAAGACAAAGGGTAGGGAGACTGGCAGTAAGTGCGTGGTGGTGAACCTGATAGACAAGAACTACGTGGAGATCACGGGCCCAAAGGAAGTGACCGGTGTCAGGAGGAGGAAGGTGAACATTGGGCACCTAGCCCCTCTGGAGAAGTCAGTCAAGATACGAAAGGATGCTCCTGACAAGATGGTCGTTACCGCGCTCAAGAGATCTAGGCTGATCCCGTTCATGGGTGGAAAGGAGATTGAGAGAGACGAGGATACCCCAGAGGACGAGGAAACTGATAGTTCGTGAGGAATCCGAGCCATCTTGGGAGTACGGACATAACCCGCGCTCCAGGCCAGTCGACCTTCTGATGAACTTGGCGACCGTGGTGTTGGACAAGCAGAAAGGCCCAACCAGCCATGATGTGGTCGCCAACTTCAAGAGGCTAATCAAAGTCGACAGGGCCGGTCACACGGGGACCCTAGTGATCTGATCGGGGAAATCCCCAGGTAACCGGCGTGCTCGTCGTGCTCACAGGCAATGCTACTAACATCATGTCGTACACGCACACCTTCAACAAGGAATACGTCGGAGTCGGAGAACTCCACGCGAAGGTGGGCGAAGCCCGCGTGAGGAAGGCAATGAAGGAACTCATCGGGGAGATTTACCAGCGGCCGCCGGTCAGATCCGCTGTCAGCAGGCGACTGAGAACTAGAGAGATCTACTACTTCGATCTGCTAGAGATGAAGGACAGAAGGGTCTTGTTCAAGGCCGGAACCGAATCAGGGACTTACGCTAGGAAGCTCATCAATGACCTCGGCCTTCTCTTAGGGACAGGGGCACACATGGCAGAGTTGAGAAGAACCCTAGACGGGCCGTTCCTCGAAAAGGACGCCCACTCGATGTGGGATGTCGCGGCCTCCTTGGAGCTGTACCGGAGGAACGGGGACGATTCCCTGTTGAGGAAGATCTTCCTCCCGGTGGAGACCGCTGTCTCAACGTTTCCTTCGATCTACATCAAAGACAGCGCAGTGGCCGCGGTCTGTCACGGTGCGAGCCTAGCGGTGGGGGGAATATCATCGTTTGAGGAGCCTATTGCCCAACATGAGATCGTGGCTATCAAGACCCTCAAGGGAGAACTCGCGGCAATGGGGAGAGCCAGCAAGGACGGCTCAGCGCTTGCCACAGACAAGACGGGGATGGCCGTTGCGGTTGAACGGGTTGTGATGGACAGGAACCTGTATCCCAAGATGTGGAGATGAACCCGCAGAAGAAATCTTATTATCGCGTGGAGTCGAATCAGGATTCAGCGCCCGGGTACCCAAGCACGGTTACGGGGCAATAGTCGCCTATGCCTGGAGCCGGCTCAGAAAGCTTGTGGGCCTTCGGGCCCGCGTGAGTTCAAGAGAGGTGCTCTGAAAGTCTCACCCCGGGCGCCTCATCCTAGCAGTTCCACAATCCGTGATCGCACCACGTTAACGCAGAAGGAGGGAATCGCTCACACGTCCAGAAACAGGAAATAACTATTAATAGAGGGTCCGAATGGTTGCACGGTCTGATGTCAGAAGAGAAAGAGCTGAGGGTGATCGTCAGGATAGCTGGAACTGACTGCAATGGGGAACAGAAACTGAGGGTCGGCTTGTGCAAGATAAGAGGGGTGGGTTTCAGCTTCGCGAACGCCCTAGCCAAGGCCACCGGTCTTCCGCCTGATATGAAGACTGGAGAGCTGACGGATGAGGATGTAGAGAAGATAGAGAAGGTCTTGCGAGACCCCAGTAGCTTCAACATCCCAGCTTGGATGACCAACAGGAGAAACGACCCATCGACGGGCACCACAAGCCAGCTCGTGGGATCCGATATCGACATAGCGCTCAGATCGGACTTGGAGAGGATGAGAAGGACGAGTTCATGGAAGGGGATAAGGCACTCGCTGGGCTTGAAGGTCAGGGGCCAACACACGAAGACGACGGGCAGGACTGGAAAGACCGTCGGTGTCTCGAAGAAGGCCCTGATGGAATCCGCCAAGGAAGCAGCAGCTGCTGCTGAGAAGAAGTAGGTGAATGCAAATGGGAGATCCTCGGAGAATAAGGAGCACAGTCGTCAGACCAAGAAGGCCCTGGGACGCGGACAGGCTGACTGAGGAACTCCCCATGATGGGCCAGTACGGACTGCGATCCAAGAGGGAGCTGTACACGGCCGAATCCTTCCTCCGCAAGATAAGGAGGACGGCTAGGTCTTACCTAGCACTCCCGCCTGGTGAGAGAGCCTCAACGGAGAAGGAGCTGATATCGAGGCTGCACCGCCTCGGTTTGGTCGAGGAGAAGTCAACACTTGAGTCAGTCCTATCATTGGACCGGAGTTCGATCCTCTCAAGGAGGCTTCAGTCAATAGTCCAAGCAAAGGGCTTGGCGAAGTCCCTGTACGAAAGCAGGCAGATGATCACTCACGGCAATGTCACCATGAACGGAGTAGTCGTGAGGACTCCCGGAAGGATAGTCACGCGGGACGAGGAAAAGCACTTGGCGAAAGCCGAGTGAGGTCTACATTCTGCGGCCTCTTCTGCCGCCGGGCCTTCTAGTTCCGTCCGTCGGTATCGGCGTAACATCCTCTATTCGGCCTATCGCGAACCCCGACCTGGCCAGAGCCCTTATGGCGGACTGCGCGCCCTGTCCTGGCGTCCTTGACATATGCCCGCCTACGCCCCTGACAGCAATGTGCAGGTGCGTGATCTTCTTCTCCTTGAGCTGTCCGGCCACAGCAAATGCCGCGCTCATTGCGGCGTACTGACTCGGCTTGAGCCTGTCAGCCTTCACGTGCCTGCCTCCGCTCGAGAACGCCAGAGTCTGGGCTCCAGATAAGTCGGTGGCATGGACTATGGTATTGTTGAAGCTGGAGTAGATGTGGACAATCGCCCACTTCTCGGCCTTCTCGCTCATCGTTCAAGCCGAGCGCCTGCAGCGGCTAATAAAGACATCGCTGACACGAGCGAAGCTAACGTTTATAACAAGTTGAGACGCACGGCTCGTTTCGATGGGATTATCCGTTATATCAGGTTCAGATGAGGAGCTCAGGTTCAGGTGGAGCGACACGAGCCCGTCGCTCGCCAACTGTCTGCGCAGGGTTATTCTTACTGAGGTTCCGACGCTTGCAGTGGAAGATGTGGTTTTCATAGAGAACGAGAGCCCGATGAGCGACGAACACATTGCCCATGTCTTGGCGATGATCCCGCTGACCACGCCTCCTCAGGGCACGTACGTTTTTCCGAAGGACGCCGACACGAAGCGTGATGACCAGCGGTCAAGGGCGACTCTCACGATCGACTTGCAAGCCAAGGATGGTGTCCTCGAGGTGACCTCGGGACAATTGACCAGCGATGACCCGGCGGTCAAGCCCGTCACGCCGAACATCACGATCACGAAGCTGGCCCCGGGCAAGAGGCTCAAACTCGAGGCGTATGCAGTGTTGGGAGCCGGGCGAACCCACGCCAAGTTTCAACCAGTATCCACAGTTTACTACAAGTTCCAGCCAGTGATAGAGATAGACCTCAAGAGGTGTGATGCTTGTGCCAAGTGTGTCGAGTCCTGCCCCAAGGGTGTCATAAGGCTGGAGAAGGGCAAGATAGCGGTAATTGATCCAGAGCAGTGCACCCAATGCGCTGACTGCGTCAAGGCCTGCCCGTCCGATCCTCCGTCCATCAAGATGTCGGAACTCCCCGATACGGTGCTCTTCACCGTCGAGTCCACGGGGGCCATCCCGGCGGGCAGGATAGTGTCTGAAGCCTTCGACATCATGAAAGAAAGGTTCAATAGCATCAAGTCAGAACTCGGGGAGGCAAACTGACAGTTGCCCAAGGCGCGAACGTCTCAAAGGAGAAGGAACCTGAGCCTGGAACTCGAGAAGGCCGGAAAGAAGGCCGAGATATGGACAACTCTGTCCGAGACCGTGCGAGGCCCGAGAAGCCACTTCCCGGTGGTCAACTTGGACAGGCTGAACAGGCTCACGACTAGCGGAGAAACGGTCGCGGTCCCGGGAAAAGTTCTCGGAGGCGGGAAGGTTGACCATCCTCTGACGGTCGCTGCAATGCACTTCTCCCTCAGCTCCGCGAGGGCGATACAGAGCGCTGGCGGGAAGGTGCTGAGTCTCAACGAACTGGCAAAGAAGAAACCGGACGGAAAAGGAGTGAGGATTATTGCCTGAATCGCCGACTGTGATAGTGAACGCGGACAATCAAGTGGTCGGTAGACTTTCCAGTATGGTCGCGAAAATGCTATTGGACGGAAAGAAGGTCGTGATTGTGAACGCAGGAGGGGCCGTGATCTCGGGCACGAAAACCGCGACCCTCAGGGAGATCCAGGAGTTCGGGAATGTGAGGAGTGCAGTCAATCCGAAGAACACACCCAGACACTTCTCACGGCCCGACATGATGATGAGGCGCACCATACGCGGCATGTTGCCACACAGGAAGCCAAAGGGCCGGGAGGCTCTCAAGAGGCTCAGGGTCTACTTGGAAATGCCGACGGCCATTGAAGGCGAACCATTGGTACTCGAGGGGACAAGCGCAACTAAGCTCAGCCACAAGTACGTCAAGCTGCAGGAGATCTCCGATAGGATCCGCAGTCGAGGCAGGTGATCGCTAGAAGTTGCCGCCAGCTAGGAAGCTTCCGCTTGTCGTTTCCGCTAGGATCAAGTCCTCCTCAGCCAGAGCCACGTTCAAGCCGGGCAATGGAGTGATCAAGGTGAACTCGATCCCCATACAGAACTGGGGTAACAGGATACAGAGCGGGGTGTCTACCTTGCCAGTGAAGTTGCTGCCTGATCGGTTCAAAGAGGTGAACGTACACGTCAGGGTGGACGGAGGAGGTTGGAGTTCTCAGGCCAGAGCGGTCATGGTGACCTTGGCGAACGGGATAGTGAAATGGACGAGGTCGGCCACGGTCAGAAAGACCCTCATCTCATACGACCAGCACATCCTCTCGGGAGACCCAAGGGCGAAGGAGCCCAAGAAGTTCGGAGGGCCTGGAGCCAGAAGGAAGTTCCAGAAGAGTTACAGGTGATGTGTGATGATCCTACCCGTTAGGTGCTTCACGTGTGGCAAGGTGATTGGGGACAAGTACAAGGAGTTCCTCATCAGAACCAAGGAAAAGGGCGAGGACCCGCAGGCCGTGTTGGATTCGCTAGGACTCAAAAGGGTCTGCTGCAGGAGGATGGTGGTCTCAGCTTACGAGTACATAGACGAAGTGCTGGCCTACTCAGGAGGGGTGAAGAGGTAAGTTGGCAGAGTTCCAGATGAGCACAGGCAAAGACTTGCTGGTGCCGCCGACAGACTACATCAACGCAGGTGTCCACATAGGCACGAAGGTGGCAGCAAAAGAGATGAAACAGTTCGTGAAGTTACAGGCAGCAGATGGCCTTAACCTGATAGATGTGGACAAACTAGACCTCAGGCTCAGGGTAGCGGCAAAGATGCTTGCCAGGCAGCAAGACACCTCCAAGGTCGTCGTCGTATCGAGCAAGGAGTACGGCGCGAAGCCGGTAGAGAAGTTCTGCGAGTACACGAGCTTCAAGGCGATCGTCAGGAGGTTCCCACCGGGGATATTCTCCAACCCCGCGGTGAGCTACCATTGGCCCGCCTCTCTGTTGGTGGTGGCGGATCCAAAGGTTGACGAGAAAGCGATAGTGGAAGCCTCGCTCGTGAGAGTGCCCGTCATAGCGGTGTGCGACACGGACAACTCTTGCGAGAACATCGACCTGATAATCCCGGCAAACAACAAGGGGAGAAAATCACTTGCTCTGATCTTCTGGATCTTGACCCGTGAGATCAGTCGACTGAGAGGCACGATCCCACCGAATGGAGACCTGCCGGAGCCAGCCTCCGCCTTCGAATACCCGGTGGAGGAAGTGGAGGTTGCCGAGTAGAGCAACTCGCAGGGCCGTCTTCGCCGGTAGCTGGTACGCAGGATCAAAGGAGTCATTGTGGCATCAGGTCGAGGAGTTGTTCCTCGGTCCACACGGCCCCGGCAGACTGCCCAAGCTAGGAAAACGGAGTGACGATTTGGTCGGGGTACTCTCGCCTCATGCTGGCTACCTCTACTCTGGCCAGGCTGCCGCACTAGCGTACTACGAGGTTGCTGCGAACGGACCCAGAGACCTGGTCGTGCTCCTCGGGCCAAACCACCATGGAGTGGGCTCAGGCATTGCCATTTCGCCTTCAGATGTCTGGAGCACTCCGCTGGGCGAGGTTGAGGTTGACTTGGAAACTGCAAGGGAGATCTCAAAGCGATCTGGGATAGCCGACCTTGACGAGACTGCTCATCGCTCCGAGCATTCCTTGGAGATACAGTTGCCGTTCCTACAGTACGTCTTCAAGGACAATCCCTTCAAGATTGTCCCGATATCCATCTGGATGTACGACCTCAAGGCAGCCCAGGAGCTGGGTTCGTCGATAGCGGGCTCGTTGTCGGGTCGCAATGCGCTGCTGGTTGCCTCGAGCGACATGACCCACTACATGCCAGCGAAAGTGGCCTCCGAACAGGACAAGAGGACGCTCGAACAGATCAGGGCGCTTGACGAAGAGAAGACTTGGAAGGTGGCTAACGAGTTTGAGTCTCTGTGCGGTCTGGGGCCGGTATTGTCGTGCATGGCCGCAGCACGGAGACTAGGTGCTGAGAAGGGAGAGGTACTGGGCTACTACACGAGCGGAGACATCACTGGCGACAACTCTGCAGTCGTTGGCTATTCTGCGGTCGCGTTCAAGAAGGGTTCAACCGGCCGATAGCCCCAGACCACTGAGTCCCTTGGCTCGACAGAACGAACGTCACTTACAACCATTAAATATGGTGGGACCTCTCTCAACCTGTCAGTTGCTCAGCAACCCCAGTGGTGACTGAGATGAAAGATGGGATCCATTCAGCTGAAGCTCCGACCAAGATCATACTGTCCGGGGAGCATTCAGTCGTCTACGGTTACCCTGCGATAGTGCTAGCAGTGGAACCCAAGGTGCGGGCAGAGGTTCGCCTTACCGATGACACAGTCATTCGGGTTTCCTCCGGCCATCTTGGCGTGGCTGAGTATGATCTCGTTTCTGGCAGGTTCAAGGGCGAGCGGAAGCTCCTGCCTGCCCTTGAGGTAGCGCGAAGCATCCTCGAGACGTGTGGCTGCAGATCCGGACTCACAGCTGAGACGTTTGGTGAGGTGTCAGTGGCAGCGGGAATGGGTTCTTCAGCATCAGCTTTCGTTTCGACGGCGCTGGCCACATTCCGAGCTGCGGGTGTTGATCCCTCAAAGGCTCAGCTCTTCGACGCAGCGATGGTGGGAGAGAAATTGGTCCACGGTAGGCCAAGTGGCGTCGACGTTGAGATCGCGGTCTCAGGCGGGGCGATGAAATACGTCAAGGGTGGCGAGTCAAGACACATTGGGATAGATGCGGACTTTCCCTTGTTGGTCGTCAACACGGGCCTTGAGAGGAGCACCGGAGACATGGTGGAGAAGTTCAGGTCTAGCCTAGAATCAGGCGGAGAGGAGAAGAGAAGGTTGCTTGATACGATGGGTTCGATAACCGAGAGCATTGAGGTCGCGCTCGGCGGGATGGACTTGGACCTCATCGGACACCTCATGACAGCGAACCACTGCGTGCTCTCCTCTTTTGGTGTCTCGGTTCCTGCGCTGGACAGCATCGTTGCGCAGTCCATAATAGCGGGGGCACTCGGGGCAAAACTTACGGGCGCTGGCGGAGGAGGATCGGCAATAGTGCTGGCTCGACCCGATCTCATGTCCAAGATCATTGACAGAATGGACCAGATCGGGTTCAAGTCGTTCCCGGCCAAGCTCTCACACGAGGGAGCGACGGGGTGGGCAGGTTGAAGCCGGTAGTTCTGAAGCTTGGCGGTAGCGTCGTCACGGACAAGATGGTGCCCTTCAAGATCAGGGATGACGTGATCGCGGGGATGGCAAGCGAACTCGCGCAGACTGGCAGAACGGACTTGATCATCATACACGGTGGCGGCTCCGTGGGTCACTACTTGGCTGACAAGCTGAACCTGTTGGGCAGCGAGAAGATCAAACCGATGGATTCCTCGTACGTCCTGTTGGAAATGGACAAGCTTTCGACGAGGATCGCCTCTCATCTGATTGAGAAGGGGATACCAGCGGTCACTCTACCTACGCACGCCATCGGGAGGTCGGCCAATGATGGCGAGTTCAAGCTCGATGAGTCAAACATCAAGCTAGCCCTTGACTTGGGCTTTTCCCCGCTGCTCAAAGGGGATGTTGTGTTCGGGGAAAAGGGTAATGTCGACATAGTCTCCGGTGACGCGCTGGCGTCAAGGCTGGCGATCTCGTTCGGTGCCGAAAGGCTAGTGATGTGCATGGATCAAGACGGAATCATCGGCCCAGACTCCAAGCTGCTGGATCGCGTGAAGCTCAGCGAGCCATACGATCGTCTGTTGTGGCCTTCCGAAGAGGGAAGGATAGACGTGACGGGGGGTCTCGGAGCAAAGCTGAAGGAACTTGAGCCAGTGGTGAAGAGAGGCATTCCGGTTCTCTTCCTCTGCCCCTTCAGACCGAACAGGTTGTTCAATGCGATCTCGGGGAAACCCTTTAGGGGAACTGAGGTGGTTTGGTAGGAGGTGATGGACTCCTTTGGAGAGCAGGAAAAGTGACCATGTTCGGATCGCGGTCGAGTCAGGGCAGAATTCCGGACCCCAACCGATCGCATTTGAACAGGTCCATCTGATTAACGATCCCCTTTCCGACATCAACACGGATGACATAGACCTGAGCACTGAGTTCTTGGGAAAGAAGATCTCAATGCCCCTAATCATCTCATGCATGACTGGCGGATTTGAGGGAGCGCTGGGAATCAACAGGGAGTTGGCTCTGGCTGCCAAGTCCGAGCACCTTCCGATCGGGGTTGGAAGTGTGAGAGCTGGACTCGAGGACGACAGGCTCAGGCCCACGTTCTCCATCGTCAGGAAGATAGCAGCTTCAGCGCCGATCATATCGAACATAGGCGCCCAGCAACTGGTCGGCGGAGGACTTGAAATGGCCAAGAAGGCCGTAGACATTGTGAGCGGTGACGCCCTTGCGATCCACTTCAACAAAGTGCAGGAGGCCATAATGCCCGAGGGCGAGACACGAATGAAGGGAGTGAGGTCCGCGGTCAAGCGCGTCGTGAGAGGTCTCCGGGTTCCCTGCATCGCAAAGGAGACGGGGGCCGGCATCTCGAAGGAAGTGACAAAGTCGTTCAGGGAAATAGGGTTCAAGTTCATCGACGTGGCCGGAGGAGGGGGAACAAGCTTCGCCTCGATCGAGACGAGGAGGGCAATTGAAGCCGGAGATGAGGAGAGGGCGTCGCTCGGAAGGCTCTACTCGGACTGGGGGATCCCCACAGTGGCGAGCATCATGGAAGCCACGTCAGTACCGGGAGTGAGGGTGATTGCTTCGGGTGGGATAACGAACGGCCTCGACGCCGCAAAAGCCCTGGTCTTGGGTGCGGGTTACGTGGCTGTCGCGAGGCCGATCTTGGAGCGCGTCGTCAAGGGCGGCTCATCTTCTGCGATCAGTTGGATCAGAGGCTTCTCCAAGGAGATGAGGGTTGCGATGTTCTTGGTCGGCGCGGACAGCATCAACTCCTTGAGAAGGAAGCCGGCAGTGATAACTGGAAACCTGTACGCATGGGCCAAGTCAAGGAAGCTTGACGTTGAGAGGTACTCGACGCGTTGACGGACACATCGGACATAGCCGCGCTCGCGAGACACTTGGCACTCCAGAACGCCAGCCGATTCGGGAAGACCTCTCCGGGCGTGGTGTCAGGTCATCTCCTAGCGAGGAGACCAGAACTGACACGATCCATCAAGGAGTTCATGTCGCTCATAACGAGCATCTGTGACGAGGTCAACTCGCTGTCAAGGAACGAGATCCAGAGAGAACTCGATCAGTTGGGCGAGGCCCCGCCGGTCGCGATTCAGAGGGCTGCACCCTCTGAGCTTGGGCTAGCACCGAACCCGGGACTTCCGGGATACGCCCTAAGGTTCGCACCTAACCCGGACGGACCACTGACCTTGGGAAATGCCAGACCAGCATTGCTTTGTGACTTCTTCGTGAAGAAGTACAAGGGCAGGTTCGTGCTCAGGTTCGAGGACACATCTCCTTCTGTGAAGCCGCCGCTGCCGGAGGCATATGGCTGGGTCTTCGAGGACCTGAACTGGCTTGGCGTGAAGGTGGACGAAGTCTACTATCAGTCAGACAGGCTTGAACTCTACTACTCGAAGGCAAAGGAACTCATTCAAGCAGGGGGTGTGTACGTCTGTTTGTGCGATCGAGAGCGGTTCAGGGTACATGTCAAAAGGAAGGAGCCTTGCCCCCACAGAGGACAAACCCCGGCCAAGAACCTTGAGCTCTTGGATGACATGCTGTCAGGCAAGCTGAAGGCCGGCGAAGCGGTCGTAAGAGTCAAGACAGATCTTTCTCACCCCAACCCAGCTATTCGGGACTGGCCAGCCCTGAGAATAGACGATGCTCCTCACCCAAGGGTGGGCTCAAAATACAGGGTGTGGCCGTTGTACAACTGGTCCGCTGCGATCGATGACCACGAGATGGGAATTACTCACATAGTGCGGGCAAAGGAACACCTGACGAACGAGGCGAGGCAGCAGTATGTCTTCGAGCACTTCGGTTGGAAGGTTCCCACGACCGTGACAATAGGGAGAGTGAAACTCGAGGGCTCGGTTCTGAGCAAGTCCAAGATTATGGCCGGGTTGAAGGAGGGTTCCTACTTGGGAATGGACGATCCGAGACTGGGCACTCTGAAGTCACTCAGGAGGAGGGGGATACTTCCCGAGGTCATCAGGGAGACGATTCTGGACTTGGGCGCAAAGCCGGTGGAAGCAATGATAAAGTGGGACAACCTCAGCTCCGCTAACAGGGCAATGGTGGACGGAACAACCAAGCGGTTCTTCTTCGTCGGGAATCCGGTGAGCTTGGTCGTGAGAGGAGCACCAGCCATGGAGCATGTGACCCTTCCGAATCATCCCGCGAACAAGGAACTCGGGGAACGGAAGATTGTCCTCAGTCCAAGTCAGGGGGAGATGCGCCTGCTGGTCTCGTCTGAGGATTTGTCGACCGCTTCCAGTGGAGACCCGTTCAGACTGATGGGACTGTTCGTCGTCAAGCTTGGCAGCAGAACGGGAAACCAGTCGACCGCTGATTTCGAGAACATGTCCGCAGGGTCTGCCTATGACAGGGGCATGAAGACCGTGCAGTGGGTGCCAGAGGCTTCGGCGGTCCCGACTGCGCTGTTGATGCCGGACGCGACTTGGCTCAAGGGGTTTGGTGAGTCGAACCTCTGCAAGGAGAAAGAAGGTGAACTCGTGCAACTCATGAGAGTGGGTTTCGTCAAGCTCGAGGAGGTTCAAGCAGGAAGGATTTCCGCCGTTTTCTCTCACCGTTGAGTTGTGCTGCCGCCCTGCGAGTGAGACGAGATGTGAAAGCTGCATTGTCGACACTGACTGATTCCAGTTGACAGTAACTTTAAGTAAGAGTGATTCAGTAGCGGACTAACCGTCGAGGTGTCTAGTGTGGGAAAAGTAACAACGGCAGAATATGAAGCCCCAGAAGCGCTACAAGGTCAGGCGCTCGAGGTGCTCAAGCTGGCCGCCCAGACTGGCAAGGTGAGGAAAGGCACCAATGAGACCACGAAGTCCATTGAAAGAGGCTTGGCCAAGTTGGCGCTCATCGCGGAGAACGTCGACCCGATCGAGATCATCCTGCACATTCCGCTGCTCTGCAAGGACAGGAACACTCCGTACATCGTGGTGCCGGACAAGAAGACGCTCGGAAGCCAGGTTGGGCTACCTGTTGGAGCCTCAAGCGTGACGATAGAAGATCCCGGAGAAGGAACCAAGCAACTGAACGAGCTGGTCGAGAAGATTAAGCAGCTCAGGTCAGGTGCGTAGGAAGGTATGGGTGACCGCCTTTGAGTTCAGAAGGAGACATAACCGCCGAAGTCGTTGAGCTGATCGGAAGGGGTGGAGCTACAGGCGAGGTCATCCAAGCCAGAGTCAGGATTCAGACCGGCAGGAACAAGGGAAGGGTCATTCTCAGGAACATAAGGGGGCCCGTACGAGTTGGCGAGAACCTAGTGCTCAGGGATGACGAGAGGGAGGCAAGGAGGCTAAGGTAGATGCCCGGGGAGAGGAAATGCTCGTTCTGTGGCCGAGGAATTGAACCCGGAACAGGACTTCTCTTCGCACGGAACGATGGGTCGGTGCTCTGGTTTTGCAGCTCCAAGTGCAGGAAGAACTCTCTAAAGCTTAGGAGGAACCCGAGGAAAGTAAAGTGGGTGATGAAATCTGTCTCAGGTGCAAAGAAGCCTAGTGCTGCTGAAGCCTGACGCGGCCGTCAGGGGCTACATCGGGGAGATCATGAGCAGGGTTGAGAGAAAAGGGCTGAAGATCGTCGCCCTGAAGATGATGTCTCCTGACAAGGCCAAGCTCGAGCGTCTCTACTCAATGCACAAGGGCAAAGCCTTCTACCAGGAATTAGTCGACTTCATGTCGAAGGGTCCGCTGGTCGCGATAGTGGTGAAGGGACCGAGCGCGGTGTCCGTCGTGCGTTTGATGTTGGGCGCGACCAAATTCGCAGAAGCAGCTCCAGGCACAATAAGGGGGGATTACGCGATGTCGACAGGGAAGAACCTCGTCCACGCATCCGACTCAGCCGAGAGAGCAGAGGAGGAAATCCGCATCCTATTCAAGGACGACGAGATAGTGGACTGGGATCAACCGCTTTCAGATTACCTTTATTAGAGCTAAGAGGATTCATCCACGTTTTCGAGGTGAGCCAAACCCTGTACCTAAGGGAGCCGATAGTCGTGGTTCTAGGCCACACCCGCGAGGGGGCTAAGTGGACCACGGCAAGACTTCCCTCCTAGACAAGATCAGAGGGACGCTGGTCGCGAAGAGGGAAGCTGGAGGAATAACCCAGCACGTGGGTGCCTCCTACCTACCCCTAGACACGATCCTTGATGTGGTGAAGGGTATCGAGGGAGTAGAGGTCGGCGCTAGGCTGAAGATACCGGGCCTTCTGGTCATAGACACGCCGGGTCACCAGGCTTTCATGAACCTCAGGAAAAGGGGAGGCTCAATAGCCGACTTCGCAATATTGGTCGTGGATGTCACTGCCGGAGTGATGCCACAGACGATAGAATCAGTTGAGATACTCAACACGCGGAGCACGCCATATGTGATCGCCGCGAACAAAGTGGACTTGCTGAAGGGCTGGGTCCCACAGAAGACGCGGTCCATCCTGAAGTCAATGAAGAGTCAGGACCCGCAGGTTCGCAGGACATTGGAGGGCAAGTTGTACGATATAGTCGGTGAGCTGTCGAGGCTGGGGTCCAACGCGGACTTGTTCTACAACATCAGGGAGTTCAAGGGAAAGGCACCGGTCATCCCGCTCAGCGCCAAGACAGGCGAGGGCGTGGCCGAGATGATAGCGGTCATGTCAGGGATGATCCAGAGCTACCTGTCCGATTCGCTGGCTGTGAAGTCCAAGAGAGGAAGGGGGACAGTTCTCGAGGTCAAGAAAGAAGTCGGGATGGGACCCACCCTCAACGTCATCCTGTACGACGGCGAGTTGTCAGTCAATGACACGGTGGTCCTGTCCGGATCTTCTGGCCCGATCATCACGAAGGTGAGGGCGATTCTCGTCCCGAAGCCGCTGGATGAGATGCGCGATCCTAGGGACAAGTTCACCCAGGTCAGCATTTGTCGCGCCTCGGCTGGTGTGAAGTTGGGGGCACCGGATCTCGAAGGGGCACTCGCTGGCTCAAGCCTGATGGTTGCCAACTCCCAGTCCGAGCAGAAGGAGGCTGTCGATGAACTGTCCAAGGAGTACTCGACCTTCATGTTCAGAAGGGAGACCGAGGGCCTGATCGTCAAAGCCGACGCCTTGGGCTCCCTTGAGGCGCTGGTCCTTGAGCTCCAGAAGGTCAACATCAAGGTGAGGACCGCCGACATCGGACCAGTGTCGAGGAAGGATGTGGTGGAGGCCTCCACTGCCTCTTCAAGCGCTACGAACAGGGCGGTGTTGGCGTTCAACGTAAAGGTAGCTCAGGAGGTCGAGTCATCAGCTAGGGACCTAGGGGTGAGGATATTCACCGGGGACATAATCTACGGTCTGACGGAGGACTACACGCACTGGAAGGAAGAATACGAGAAGTCGACAGATGCGGAGAGGTTCGCCAAGATACAGACGCCCGCAACGTTGCTGGTGCTACCAGGTTACGTGTTCAGGAGGAGCAAACCCGCGATCTTCGGTGTGCGAGTGGAAAGGGGCATACTGAGAGATGGGGCCAAGTTGCTCAACTCCGGGGGAGAAGCCGTTGGGCATGTCCATTCGATCCGGCTGAAGGACGAGGTGTCGAAGGAGGCCAGGACAGGCGACGAGGTCTCCATATCGGTGTCGGATGCCACAGTGGGCAGGAACGTTCGAGAAGGGCAGATCCTCTACGTTGATGTCCCCTCGTCTGACGCTCATGAGATCAAGACAACTCTGTCTTCCCTGGCCACTCCGGATCTGCAGCAGGCGCTGGAGGAAGTCGGAACGATAAAGAGAAAGACTGAACCTTACTGGGGATACTGGGGCGAGGTCGAGCGAGAAGGGTAGCTTCTGGTTCGTCAACCCTTCGGCTCATCGCTTCTGAGCCAACTCACGCCCCTGAGAGTTAACAGAACAAGCCTTTTTAACGCCCTTGGTCGCCTCGACGACGTTAGTTGTCTCCCAGAATAAAAATCGATATCGTTGAGAAGAAGGGGGGAAAGGGCGAAACCCTGACCCTTGAGGGGAACGAGGCAGCCCGTCTGCTAGGCCTGAAGATTGGAGATGTGATAGACAGTTCGCTCATAGGCAGGAAAGAAGGCAAGTACAGGATATCAGGAGGAAGCGACACGTCCGGTTTTCCGATGTTCAAGGGCATACACGGCGCGGCGCAGAAGAGAACGCTGTTGACCAGGGGCAGGGGTGCGAGGCAGGCCGAGAAGGGGGAGCGGCTCCGGGTGACCCTCAGAGGAGAAACTATATCAGAAGACACAGCTCAGGTCAATCTCGTAAGAACAGAGTGAGATGAGTAAAACAAGGGACGGCGTGAGGAAGCCGGAGATAAACATCGGCACCATAGGGCACGTGGATCACGGCAAGACAACTCTCGTCAAGGCGATCACCGGCGTGCTCACGAGCAGGCACAGCAAGGAGCTCGCGAGGAACATCACGATAAAGTTGGGGTATGCTTCTGTCAGCATATTCCGCTGTCCTACTTGCGAACCACCTTACGTCTTCTTCGCGAAGGACACGTGCCCCAAGGGTCACGCATGCGAATACGTCAGGGGCATATCCTTCGTGGATGCGCCCGGTCACGAGGTCCTGATGACAACCATGCTCAGCGGCGCAGCCGTGATCGACGCAGCGCTTTTGGTGATATCCGCCGACGAGCCATGCCCCCAACCCCAGACCAGAGAGCACCTCTACGCTGCGAAGGTGCTCGGCCTGCACAAGATGATCGTGGTGCAGAACAAGATAGACCTGGTTAGCAAGGAGAGGGCTATGGACAGCTACAAGGAGATAGTGAGCTTCCTGAAAGAAGCCGGTTACTCTGACGTTCCGATCATCCCGGTCTCAGCTCAGAGGCTGTTGAACATCGATGTCCTCCTATATCGAATGGAGAAGGACTTCCCGACTCCGGTCAGAGATACGAACGCCTCGCTGAAGATGCCCATCATCAGATCCTTCGACATAAACAGACCAGGCACTCCCATGGCAGAACTCAGGGGAGGCGTGGTGGGCGGGTCCATACTCCAAGGCAAGGTCAAGGTGGGAGATCAGATCATGATCAGTCCAGGTCTGATAACCGGGCAAGTCGGCAACTTCTCAAGTCAGCCAATCCGCTGCAGGGCTGATTCCCTGATGTTCGACGGTACCCTCGTGCAGGAGGCCGACTCGGGAGGTCTCGTTGCTGTGGGAACTGGTCTGGACCCCTCGCTCACCAAGGACGACAGGCTTTCCGGGTCAGTGCTCACCCGGGCTGACCAGCCTCCACCAGTGGTGAAGACGATCAAACTCGAGCTGAGCTTGTTCGAGAAGTTGCTGGGCACACCGGACCTCCAAGAGGTGAAACCGGTCTCCATGGGAGAGCAGCTGAACCTGAACGTCGGGGTCGGCCTGACAAGAGGCACGGTAACCTCCAAGAAAGGTGGGGCCGTGGAGTTGGAACTGGTTGTCCCCGTGGTTGCAGAGACAGGTCAGAGAGTCGCTGTCAGCAGGCAGATAGAGCGGAGATGGCGTCTGATAGGGCACGGGATAGTAGCGTGAGCGAGCCAAAGGTTGTCATGCTGGTGATACTCGACACTAGCGCCCTGATCTACCCATTCCAGACAGGTGTCGACTTCGTCAAAGGAATACGGGAGATGGTGCTGGCCCCCGCCACCTTTGCTGTCACAGACGGCGTCGTAAGGGAACTTGAGTCCATCCGCCGGGGGAGAAGCCCATCCCTGTCCATGGCAGCCGAGAAAGCGCTCGCTTTCTCCAAAGATCTGAAGGTTCTGCATTCGGACGTGACCAACACAGACGAGCAGATAGTGACTCTGGCCAAGGAAACTGGCGCGGCAGTAGCCACTGCCGACTCCCTCCTGAGAAAAGAGCTGAGGAAGAGGAGGATCCCGGTAGTTTTCGTCTCAAAGGGAAAAAGAATAAGAATAGAAGGAAACTTTCCCTCGGCGTCGGTTGTTTAGGCTACTCTCCCTAGAGGATGTGATAAAGGTCCCTCCTGATATGTACGGGAGCCCCGTCCAGGAGTCAGTCAGAAGGCTCTTGGAGGACAAGTACGAGGGGATGGTTTTCGAGGATCTGGGATTTGTCGTGTGTGTCGTCGACTTCAAGTTTGACTACCTAGGGAAGATCGCACCCGGCGAAGGAGGATCCTATCATAACGTTTCCTTCAGCGTGCTCACTTTCCTTCCCGAAGTCCAAGAGGTGATGTTGGGCAAGGTGGTGGAGATAGAGGAATACGGCGCCTTCGTCAGAATAGGGCCGTTCGAAGCCTTGCTCCACGTGAGCTCAATACTGGACGACTACGTCGACTTCAACAAGGAACAGGCTACGCTCGTCGGAAGGAAGTCGGGTCGTGTGCTCTCCGTGGGGGACTGGATAAGACTGAGGGTCACCGCTGTGTCCATCGGAGGTGTCGGAGGAGGAGACAGAGTTGGCGTCACGACAAGACAGCCCTTCCTCGGCAAAGAAGACTGGATAGTCCAAGATCTCAAGAAGCTGGCGGCAGGTGCCACCGCATGAAGGAAAGAGCCTGCTTGCAGTGCAAGTTCATAACAGATGAGCAAGTCTGCTCGAATTGCGGCTCCAAGGCCTTCACCACCGATTGGTCGGGTGTGATCTTCATACTCGATCCCGGCAAGTCCTCGCTGGCGAAGCTGATAGGAGCGAAGAAAGTTGGCAGATATGCCATCAAGGCAAGATGAACACAGTGCCACAATGCTTCGCCCCACTGCGGCACAGAGGAGCCTGGTGTCGAGACCGCTAGGTGAACTGGTAGCCAAGCCCAGTGGGACGCTTCCCGCGATCTTGAGAGAGCGTTTCCTCCGAACGGGTGCTCGTGTCTCCTTCTGCGTGGGCGACGCCGTGACCTCGACCTTGATTCGGGGCCGGATACCGTTCGAGGTTGCGGTTGTTGATGCCAAGGTGCGTACAAAGGCCGTAAGGATCCCGAGACGGGTCGAGGGGAAGGTGTTCAGGACGAACAACCCGAGAGGATACCTGAACCCGGCCGCACTGGAGGTCATGAGAAACGCCCTGTCAGTCGGTGCGGGTGCCATAGTCGTCGTCGAAGGAGAAGAGGATCTGCTCACCCTGTTCGCGATAGACCTGTCAAGGGAAGGAGACTTGGTCATCTACGGCCAGCCGGGAGAAGGCGCCGTGGTGGTAAGAGTGAACGCTGAGACCAGAGAGAGGAACTCGGAGCTCCTCAACTCAATCCCAAGGGTCAAGGCCGAAAGCAATTAATCCCACCCCTGCGCGGCGGGGCACATCCAATGAAAGTCGAGATCTCCGAGACCTCCGAAAGGAAGCTGATCGGCAGGAAGGACGTGGATTTCGCAGTCACGCTTGAGAAACCCGGTCCTACTCCGACGATGATAGAGGTCAGAAAGCTTGTGGCCGCGAAGGGCGGCTTCGATTCAGGCGGAACCGTTGTGGTGAAGGTAGTACACCGCACGGGCACGCAGGAAGTGAGAGGGTTAGCCCACGTCTATCCGTCGGAGGAGGAGGCGAAGAAGTGGGAGCCAAAGCACGTGATGATGGCAAACCTTGAGATGGACCAAAAGAAGCAGGCGCTTGAACAGCTGAAGAAGGCCAGAATGGAGGCCAAGGCCGCCAAGAGCGGAACGCCAGGGGGTGCCAAGAAGTGAGCGAAAAACCTCAAGCAAGCGAGAAGCCGAAGGCGAAAGCAACCGAGAAGCCGAAGGCGAAGGAAAAGGCAACCAGAGGCGCTTGGCAATACTACAAGATCGACGTCGAGAAAGGCGAGCTCACTCGGCTCAAGAAGAAGTGCCCAAGGTGTGGCGGTTTCATGGCGCTGCACGAGCAGGGAAAGAAAAGGTATTACTGCGGCCACTGCTACTACACCGAGTACGTCTAGTTGTACGCCCTTGGGTTGGAGTCCACCGCCCACACCTTTGCGGGCTCAATAGTCGAAGAAGGTGGCAGGATTCTGTCTGATGTGAGGGAGTCCTACAGGACAAAGACTGGCGGCATACACCCGCGCGACGCGTCCAGGCATCACTACGAGGCAGCCTCATCGGTCGTCTCACGGACTGTCAGCGAGGCGGGTATCGCACCATCGGACATAGACGTCGTAGCTTTCTCGAGGGGCCCGGGCTTGGGTCCATGCCTCAGGGTCGGCGCAACGGCAGCAAGGTCTCTGAGCCTCTCCTTGAACAGACCCTTAGTGGGAGTGAACCACGCGGTTGCGCACCTCGAGCTGGCAAGACAAATGTCAGGAGCTCATGACCCGGTCTTCCTCTACGTGTCTGGCGGCAATACCCAAGTGATCGGTGAAGTCGATCAGAGGTACGTTGTCTTCGGCGAGACCGAGGACGTTGCGCTCGGGAACATGCTAGATTCGTTCGCTAGGGCCGCTGGGGTGGGATTTCCCGGAGGACCGGTCGTAATGGAGCTGGCCACCAAGGGGAAGAAGTTGATTCAGCTCCCCTATTCCGTCAAGGGCATGAACGTCTCGCTTTCAGGCACCTTGACCACCCTTGAGTCCCTCATCGGCAAAGAGTCCATCGAAGACCTCGCGTATTCCGTCCAAGAGGTCTGCTTCGCCATGTTGCTTGAGGCGTCCGAGAGGGCCATGGCGTACCTTGAGAAGGACGAGCTGGTCGTTTCTGGGGGCGTCGGCGCAAACTCGAGGTTGAGGGAAATGGCGAAGGTCATGTGTGAGGACAGAGAGGCCAAGTTCCTCGACTATCCCGAGAAGTTCTACTCGGACAACGGGGTGATGATTGCCCTGACTGGGTTGAGCAGCTTCGCCCACGGCGACACGCTCCCAGTCGACGACTCGACCGTGATGTCTAGGTGGAGAGTGGATGATGTCAGACTTCCCAGAGGGGTTTGAGCCAGAGAGGGTGCTCTACTCGGGCGCCGAGTCGAAGATCTGGCTCGGCACTTGGATGGACAGGCGGGTCGTGCTCAAGCAGAGGCTCCCCAAAGCATACAGGAACGGGGAACTCGACGAAGGGCTTAGGATCTCCAGGACCACGGGCGAAGCCCTGTCGTTGCATGAATGCAAACTGGCGGGCGTCAGGGCTCCCTACGTCTATTACGTCAACTCCAAGACCGGCACAATACTGATGTCATACGTCGAGGGCCCTACCCTCACCGAGTTGCTTAGGAAGGGCAACGGCTCTTGGGTCCGACCGGCGGGCTCGTCCGTCGGGAAACTGCACACGCAGGGGATATCACACGGGGACTTGACCCCATCCAATCTTCTGGTGAGCGACGATGAAGTGGTGCTGCTGGACTTCGGGTTGAGCGAGAGGACCAACGACATCGAGAGGTTCGCCGAGGACTTGAACGTGATGATAGGCGCACTGAAGTCACTCGTGGGTGAACGATGGGAATATCTGTGGGAAGAGTTCGAATCCGGATACCTTGAGGAAGGTTCGCCCAGATGCAGGGAAACGATCGAACGACTTAAACTGGTTCAGGGTAGGGGTAGATACAGGAGGAAGGAAGATAGACGATCCCACTGACTTTCGTGACGGGCAACAGAGGGAAGTTTGAGGAGGCCCGCCTGATTCTGCCAAGGTTCGGCATTGAGCCGCGCATGATGGACCTAGACGTGGACGAACCTCAATCGGACACCTTGGAGTACGTTTCCCAGAGGACAGCGGGTTCCGCCTATGGCATCCTCAAGTCTCCTCTGTTCGTCGAAGACGCTGGGCTCTTCATCCATCCCCTCGGCGGCTTCCCCGGTGTGTTCTCCTCCTATGTGTTCTCGACCATAGGGCTCCAAGGAATCCTGAGGCTGATGGGGGGCTCGTCCGACAGGCGCGCTTCGTTCAAGTCGGTTGTCGGGTTCACCAGCACATCGGTTCATCCAGAGGTCCTGTTGTTCAAGGGGGAAGTATCGGGCGAGATAGCAGGATCCCCAAGGGGGACCGGCGGGTTCGGTTTCGACCCGATATTCATCCCGGAGGGCTCGAACCTCACGTACGCGGAGATGAGGGCTGAAGACAAGAACAAAACTTCGCACAGAGCGAGAGCGCTTGAGTCGCTGGGTTCCTACCTCTCCTCTCGCCCAGAAATAATCAAGTGAGCTTTATTAACCGGGGCCCAAACTGGTGTCCTTCCGAAAACATGGCTAGGATGTACAGCCACAGGAGAGGGAAGAGCGGCTCGAAGAGACCGTCAGCCAGACTGAAACCGAAGTGGGTACAGGCTCCTCCCGAAGAGCTGAAGAGAATAGTGGTGAGCCTAGCCAGAGAGGGTCACTCGAAGAGTTCGATAGGTATCACCCTGAGGGACAGGCACGGAATACCGTCCGTGAAGAGCGCGACCAGCATGACAGTCGGAGAGATCCTGAAGGAAGCCGGAGAGGACCCAATGCAGGCAGAAGATCTCAACTTGCTCATCAAGAAGGCTCAGACAATGAGGAGGCATTCCGAGAAGTACAGGTCGGACCGGCTCAACGTCCACAACATTCAGCTGGTGGAGTCCAAGATCAGGAGGCTCGCGAAATACTATAAGAAGAAGGGAATCCTTCCAGCTGACTGGCGTTATGAGTAGCACGGGGAATCTAGAAGGCGATACAGAGGGGTTCCTGCATCAAGCCAACGCAGTCGCAGAAGCGATTGTGGGATGGTGCGACGAGGGAGACATCTCGATTGTGTCGCACTGGGACGCAGACGGGATCTGTGCTGCGGGGGCAATGGCGTTGGCACTGTCCTCGAAGGGTTCGTCCTTCAAGATCAAGTTCTTGGATTCGCTCACGGCCACCGTGATACAGACACTCGAGCAATCCGAACTGCCGGTCGTCCTCACTGACATGGGCGCTGGTCAACTGGACCTGTTCTCAGAACGACTCAGAGGGAAAGTCGCAATAATCGATCATCACCGGAAACAGGGGGACACGAGGTACGTACAGTACCTGAACTCAATGGAGTTCGGGTTCGACGGCGGGAAGGATCTCTCCGGGTCGGGCACAGCGTTCTTCGTCGGGGATTCCATCAGCAAGGGCGTAGAACTCATGCCAGTCGTGGCCGTCACGGGCGCTCTCGCCGACATGCAGGACAAGAACGAGCTCAGGGAACTCAGAAGCCTGAACTCCCTGATAGTGAGCCGCGGCGAGGAGATGGGTGCAGTTGAAGTCCAAGAAGATTTCGTGTTCTTCGGAAGGGAGACCAGACCTCTTGCGAGGGCGCTGTCCAGCACCTACTCTTTCCAGATTCCTGGCATAACCGGAAACGAGATGGCCGCGTACAAGTTACTCGATTCCCTCGACATTCCGCTTAAGGAGGACGACAGGCTGAGATCGCTTTCCGACCTGACCAGTGACGAGAAACAGCGCTTGGCCGCGGGCCTGTTCCAAGTTATGGTGAGCAAGGGGGTCAAACTCCCCGCAGACGTTCCCTTCATAGGCAAGGTGTACACGTTCACGAAGGAGGACAAGTGGTCGCCCACTAGGGACGGGAGGGAGTTCTCTTTCGTGCTCAATTCCTTGGGCAGATCGGAGAGATTCGACCTTGCTTTCGCACTTGTGATGGGGTACAGGGGACACGTGTTGGAAGAGACTGAAGCGGTATCGCAATCATACTCCTCGCTTATACAAGAGGCCATCAGGACAGTTCTGTCCACGCCGGGAGCGATAGCGGAGTCCGATTCAACGATAGTGGTGAGGGGCGAGGGATTGCTGAAGTCGAACACGCTCAGCCCCTTGATCACAATACTGTCAACGGGCATACTCTACAGCGACGACAAGCTACTGCTCGCGCTTTGCCTCCAAGACGAGGACAACGTGAAAGTGTCGTGCAGAGCATCCTCAGTTCTCGTCGAGAAAGGGGTGAACGCTGGTCAAGTGATGGAAGTCGCTGCAAAGGTGGCTGGAGGGCAAGGGGGAGGCCATAACGTTGCAGCTGGCGCTACGATACCAAGGAAGAAGACGGACAAGTTCCTCGAGAAGGTGGAGGAAATAGTTGGAGAAACACTCGGAAAGAATAAGGGCAGTGCTGAGGTTCGACCTGAAGGATCAAGCTAGAGCGGAGACGCTGGCCAGATCCCTGAAGCCGGATGAGAAGTTCAGACTGCAGGGACTGAAGATCAGCTCGAAACTTGAGGGCAACTCCGTGATGATACGCATCTCATGCGAGAGGGGAGCGCGGTCCATGTCTGAAACTCTGGACGACCTTCTCAGAGCGATCAGAATGGTGCTAGATATCACTGACTCCTTGGCCAAGTGACCATCCTGTAAGGATCAGGCAGCTTCTCCAGATGGTTCTTCAGCCCCTTGGGCCAGCCGTCGTATTCGAAGCCGTGGTTCGCTAGGACCGAGACCGCGAGCCTCTCCAGCCCGTTTCCGGAACAGCCCGTCCAAGTCTCCCTTCCCTTCTTCTCTTTCACGTTGTACCAGTCAACGTACTTGTCGAAGTGGACCGACGCGTTCGCCACCTCAAGCCATTCGCTCGTTTCCCTGTCGCCCCTGTGCGGTATGTAGACCTCTATGTCGAGAGTGGCGGGCACGTCCCTTGACACATCCTTCGTCATGCCAGCGTGTGCCATCCAGACCGGAGTCACTTCCTTGGTCCTCACCTCCAAGTCGAGTGTGCCGTCAAGTGCTCTCTGGTATGAACTCATCAGACTGTCCCTAGTCTGCATCACCTGTTCCGGGTTCCCCAAGAAAGCCAGCTCTATCCTCGTGAACGCGTTGAGTCTCTCCAGTCCGGTCAGCCCGCCAGATTCATACCTGAAGCTGAACCCGCTCTTGTCGTAGAACTTTGCGGGAGGCTGATCAAGGTCGACCACCTGCCCGGAGAAGATCTCATAGAACGGTTCGCACTGCGCAAAAGGAAGCCCATACTCAGGAGGTCTCAGCTTCTCCCTCAGCTTCTCGGGGTGAGTTTCGCCGGTGATCTTCACGAGATCTGCGTAGTCCTGAAACCCAGACATGTCCCTCGAAAGCGGCTCGCACACGTAGAACATCTCGTTCGGTATGCCATAGAGCTGCCCCTTCTTCCTCATGACGTCGAGCGTGATCAGCTTCGGCAGGAAGACCTCGACGAATCCGTTGGGCTTGGCAATCTCGTTGACTATGATCGACTCCATTGCCCTGACCAGGGACGCAAATGGAGGCATGTAATACCATATCCCCTGAGTGAATTTCTTGACCCAGCCTCGCTCCACCAACTCCTCGTTGGGATCGCGGGAGTACTTCGGGCTCTTGGTCCTGCTCCTCCAAACCTCCTCGAAGACTTCGCGACCGCTGGGCGCTCCCTCCATCTTCTCGACGTAGAGCTTGATCAACCTATCCGGGACTTGGTCGTATATGTCCTTCTCGGATAGCTCGAGATCGAGAGTGACACCATCCGCCGTCTCCTTGATGCTCTTGGTGAACGGAAGGCTAGTGGTCTTCAGTCCCTTACCCTTCAAGCGGATCTTGTAGCTGGGAAACTCTATGCCCCTCACGCCTGCGCCCAGCTCACGGCCCAAGTCCTCAGTGATGCTCCTCCTCAACCTCGCTGCTGCAT
>JBGOYZ010000003.1:0-56094 GCA_041479945.1 Thermoproteota archaeon | reverse complement strand
GATGATTTCAATGAAGATAATACCTGGGATGTCAACCCGCGGGTATGGCGCTGGCGAACTGGTGACCGCGGTCCAAGACTACTTGGAACACAGAGGACAGCGTGCGTTGATTGCCCTCGACGATTTTGACTCATTCACTAGGATCACAAAGGGCAAGACCAGTCTGGTGTACGACATGCTGAAGTACCACGAGCAAGGCAAGGGCCGAGTGTTCTTCATACTGGTGGGAATAGAGGATTTCTCATCCAGTTTCCTAGAGGCTTGGATACGGAATTATGTTTGGAGGACGAGGCTGCCATATCTCCCGTACGGGTATGAGCAGATGCGACAGATCCTCTCGGGCAGGAGCGAGGAAGCCTTCGCTACCGGGGCAATCGGTGCAGAGGAAATAGTACTGGCGAGCAGGATGGCGACCAAGTTCGGGTATGGGTCGGCAAGATACGGCCTTGAGCTACTGCTCGCGTCCGGAAGAGAAGCTGATTGGGAGGGATCTCGGCGCGTCACCCCTGAGAGCGTGAGAGTCGCGCAGACCAGAATAGAACCGATCCTGAGGCCGGATGCGCTCGCCGGATGGCCTCCTGAGATCAAGAGGATTCTCAAGAGGATTGCAGATGTCTCGTCCGCCGGTGAAATGGCATACTTCTCCCTCTCGGAGATCGGCGCTGACAATGAGCAAGAGGTTGCGCTCGTTAGAAGACTTGAGTTTGAGGGGATTGTGGATCTGTTGGTCGAGGGTGGCGAAACAAAGGTGGCACTCGTCTCTCCTCCGCTCAGTGTGATCAAGAACTACTTGGCGAGCAAGAGTTGAGGACAGACTGGCTGGAGGTCATTGGAGATGAGAACAACCTAAAGATCCTGATGGAGCTGGACCACGGAAATCCCCTGACGCTGTATTCACTCTCTAGGAAGATAGGTGCCTACCCGCGCACTACCAAGGGCCGGCTTGAGATCCTGATGAAATGCGGCGTGGTTGAGCAGGAGGCGCTGGGGGGAGTCCAAACGTACAGATTGAAGCCAGCAGCACTTCCAGACGAGGTCAAGGGTTTCCTCATGTGGCTCAAGGCACAGACCTCTGGGACCAATTCACTTTGACAGTATCACTGCGCTCTCCCGAGCTTCACCTATCTTGACGACCCGATCCCGGGTCGCAACTCTTCTGTTGAGGGCGAGTACCCTGTCTACCTTGAAGCCCAATTCCACGGCCAGAGAGCACAGGTAGATGTCGGAGTCCACCACACCGGTTGGGAACACACCTCCGGCGATCAGTATGGTGGCTTTTGATCCGTCTTTCATGACCCGCCACATCTCGGCAAGTGCACTTCTCAGGTCGGTAAAGTAGGCGTTTGCCACGGGCGGCAACGAAGGGAACAGCTGCTTGTCGGGTTTGACATCCAGACCGATGAACGACCGCATTGGAGCCTGAGCTACATCCGGCAGGAAGAGCGAGTACTCTATTCCGTACACTCTCGTGTATTCTATCTTGTTGAGATAGGGTGGCGAGGTGACTATGCAGTCGACTGAGGAGTCATCTAAGAAGTCCAGCCTCCTAGCGTCCCCCACGTAGAGAGTCGGTTCTGACCCAAGCGGCTTGAACCGCTGAAGCTCCTTTATCGCTCTCTTCGTCTTTGCCCTGAAGAACTTCCTGAATGGGGGCGTGTGTCTCTTCCGGACCCTGAGGATGGCCCCGTCCTTGTACGCATATGATGCCTTGATCGCCGAAGACATGAGCAGGACATGGAGAAAGTCCCTGACCTTCTGATCCTGAACCCGGGCTATCAGAGACCTGAGGAAGACAATGTCCTCTAAGGCATACTTGCTGAAGTATCTTCTGACTTCTCTCGGCACCACAGAGAGATCAGGCCTGGCGAACTTCGCCGAGAAGATCTCGGTTGCAGACTCGGAGAGTGAATCTACATCGTAGTCCTGACACTTCACGCGGCTCACGAGTATCATCAAAGGCGAAACGTCCACGCCGACCGAACTCATGCCCACCTCTCGGGCGGTCAGGACGGTGGTCCCGGACCCTACGAATGGATCCAGTATCGTGCCATTGCTGACACCCATCCATTCTAGGCTCGCGACCACGAACTCTCTGGCAAAACCTTCCTTGTAGTAGAACCAGTTGTGAATCGGCGTTCCCTTGTTCGGGACGAAGGTCGTTAGATGCCGCAGATCGTACCTCTCCTCTATCGGAGGAATCCCGGCGACATCAATCTGAATATCTGTCATATTCCTTCAGTACTTCCGGAAGGGCTGTCAGGAGATCTGAGGCAGTGTAGTGAAAGCCCTTTGATGTGAAGAGCCTGTCAGCGGCCTCGCCGCAGATGTGAGGGGCAGCACAAGCAGCCTGCAAGGCGCCTGATCCTTGAGCCAGCAGACCTGATACAACGCCAGTCAAGATGTCTCCAGTCCCCCCCTTTGACATCCCAGGATTACCTCCCCTATTCACCTTGACCACGGACCCATCGGAGATCACCGTGTGGTATCCCTTTAGGATCACGGTGCAGTTGCGTGACTTGGCAAACTCTTTGACTTCATTCACTCTCTCAGGCCACTGAGGCCCTACCTCCTTTCCCGTGAGTTTCTTGAACTCTCCCGCGTGGGGCGTCAAAATCACCGACTTCGGAGACGCGGTCGCAACAAGCTGCCCGCTGATGCCCAGAGCGTCAGCATCAACGACAAGCCTTTTTCCTTCCGCAAGGACTCGCTCAACGATCTCTAGAATACCCCTAAGGGAATCCTCAGCTCTGCCCATTCCTGGCCCGACGGCAACGACCGTCGCTCTGTCCAGTTCGGCCTTGAGCAAGTTCAGATGACCCGAACTTAGCCTTTCGCCGGGCAGGCTCCTCACGATCAGATCCGGCGACATCGATCTGATTGACGAAGCGACGGATTCGGGCGAAGCTACCAGTGACAATCCCGCCCCTGTTCTGAGCGCTGCGAGGGCAGCCAAGGCAGGAGCACCTGAATAGAGCTCACTGCCTCCAACAACCAAGACGACTCCATAATCACCCTTGTGTGTGAACCGATCTCTTGCGGGCAGCGCCGAGACTACGTCCTCCCGATTGACGAAAAGTGAGGCGGACCTCGGCATGCCGATGTCAACCACAGAAACCTTGCCAGTGAGGTCGGGCCTAGACGCCAGCCCTTTCTTCATGGCATGGAAAGTCACGGTGGCGTGTGCATGCACTACCTTCGAAGAGGCAGTGCCAGTGAACGGATCCAGCCCAGAGGGAGTATCGACGGAGACTATCGGCTTCCTCGATGAGCTAATGAGGTCAATGACGGCAGCCGCGTCTCCCGAGATCTCACCCCTTATCCCGGTTCCGAACAGAGCGTCAACTATCGTCTTGCTCCTGCGCATCTCCAGTCTTGCCCTCTCCAGCCATCCTTCTTGGTCCGTGGCGATGTGAGTGCCTTCCAGTTGCGAGTACCTGTTCCAGTTCAGCTTGGTTTCATCCGCCGCTAGGGATCCAGGAGGTACAGCGAGCAACACAACCACCGGATAGCCACGTTCGAGAAGTCTTCTTGCCACCACGAGGCCATCACCTCCATTCTTCCCCGGCCCACAGACAACGAGAACTCTGCCTGACCTAGTCAATCTGGCTACGGCATCAGCAACAGCGGAGCCGGCCTTTTCCATCAGCGCGAGGCTCGACACCCCCAGCTGGACCGCGTTCAACTCAGCGATCCTCATCTCATCAGGGTGAACCATTACACCATTCAGATCGCCCTCTCGCGGTGACCTATGTCTCCGCATGGTTGCGTCAGGGCTTCTCGGGAAGATAAGTCTTGGAATAGTGTTCTCAGCTCCTGTTGAGCATTCTGATGGCACGACTCCCAGTAGCAGACGATCGACAACCGAACCACGAGTGTCCGGAAGCCGAGCGTGAAGAGTCGCAGGCTGACCAATCGGGGGGTTTCGGTTGCGCCCACAAGGGAGAAATACCCCTACGACAACGATCACATGGATGGCCCGGAATAGCCCGGTCAAGGCCATAGCCGCCGAGTCTAGCGGTCAAAGGAAATCCGGCCAAGGATAGCGGGCTCTGGTTCTCCCCAAAGGAGAGAAGAGACCCGTCAACGAGAGTTCGAATCTCTCCCGGGCTATCCTACAGTACCTCTGCAGAGTGAAGAAGGTCCCCACAGTCAAGCCGCCAGTTGGGGCATCGCGGAAGGGTAGAGGGAACGTTTATAAGAAAAAACGTACGGAACACTTAAATAGGCATCCTTGACGAGCTGTTGCCAGTAGTTATTAAGATATCGTGAGGCGATGGAAATGGAAAGCAAGTGGGAACGGGCGCTTCAGAGGAACATATGCCCGAACTGCGGGTCGATTGAGCTAGTTACTGATGAAAAGAGCGGCGAAGTGTATTGCAGCAAGTGCGGCTTCGTTCTGTCGAAAGTGTACGACATGGGTCAGGAATGGAGAGAATTCGGCGACGAGGAAAGTGAAAAGAGGGACAGGGCCGGAAGCCCACTGACGCCACTCATACACGACTTGGGTTTCACAACAGCGTTGGAGTTCGGCACGAAGAGCGCCTCTGGCAGAGGCATGACGAGCGAAGAGATCAGCAGAGCTCAGAGGATGAGGGTCTGGCAGGAGAGAGGCCGTGCCATGAGCGCAAACGAGCGGAACCTCATGGCTGCGATGAGACACATCAGTCACCTCGCGGATCAGCTCAACATCGGCAAGCCAATCGTCACCAGAGCTGCGAGCATCTACAGGCAGGCCCTTGAGATGGGCCTCGTAAAGGGCAGGCCCATAAGTTCAATGGCGGCAGCAGTTGTGTATGCAGCCTGTAGGAGCAGTGAGGTGCCGAGGACTCTCAAGGAAGTTGCTACCAAGGCCGGACTGAGGAAGAAAGAAGTGGCCAGAGCATACAGAAACATCCTAAGGGCTATGGAAGGCGACAAGATGCCGATCAGCGACCCAATGCTGTACATATCGAAGGTTGCCTCGAAGCTCAAGTTGGGACCGGAGATTGAGCGCGAGACAGAGAAGATACTCACCGAGGCTAAGAGGCAAAAGACCACATCCGGGAAGGATCCGATGGGGCTTGTGGCAGCAGCGATGTACATGGCAACCCTCAACCTCGGGATTACATCAGTCACCCAGAAACAGATAGCCGAGGCCGCGAACGTGACCGAAGTTACAGTCAGGAACAGGTTCAAGGGTCTCAAAGACCTAGTCGAGAAGTCATAGGGTAACTCTGAAAGTCGCTGAGAGGCTGACTTTGGAGACAGCCTTATCAAGACAGCCACGATTAGGCTTCATCATACATGAAGGACAACATGCCGTTCCTTCTCATTGTGTTGGATGGCCTCGGAGATCATGCATACTCTGAACTGAGGGGCAGAACCCCCTTGGAGGCAGCAAGTCAATCAAACATCGCGAAGCTCAAGGCAAGGGGAGCTCAGGGACTGATGGATCCGATATCGCCTGGAGTCCCTCCCAGCAGCGATACGTCCCACCTGACAATCTTTGGCTACGACCTGAAGACGGAGTACTTCGGGAGAGGGCCCATAGAGGCCTCCGGTGAGGGCGTTGAGCTGAAGGAAGGCGAGATAGCCTTCAGGGCAAACATGGCAACCGTGGAGCTTGGCGAAGACAGGGCCACCGTAGTAGACCGAAGAGCGGGCAGGATATCATCCCAAGAGACGAGCGCGCTGGCGAAGATGCTCAACGAGGTGATACCAGAGATAGACGGAAGCGCGTTCAGATTGGTACCGCTTGTAGAGCACAGGTTGGCTATGATAATCAGTGGTCAAGGGCTTTCTCACCAGGTCACTGACAATGACCCTCACGCGGATGGTAAGCCATTGCTGAAGTGTCAACCTGTGGAAGAAGCTGAGGACATCAAGGGCGCCTCCAAGCTGGCGGGTATTGTGAACAGGTATGAGGTCAAAGCGATTGAGGCACTCAGCAAGGCGGAAGTCAACCTGAGGAGAAAGAAATCCGGCCTTCCCCAAGCGAACGCCATGCTTGTCAGGGGCGCAGGAGTGGCCAAGAGACTGACACCATTTGAGGAGAAGCATGGAATGAGTGCCTGCGCGATCGCTGGAGGAGCTCTGTACAAGGGTGTTGCGAAGGCAGTCGGCATGAAACTGATTGAGGTCCCGGGCGCAAACGGCATGCCAGACACGAACCTGAGGGGCAAGGTCGAGGCATCCACGAAAGCGCTCGATAGGTACGACTTCGTGTTCATGCATGTGAAGGCGACGGACAACTTCTCTCACAAGGGCGATCCGGTCGGCAAATCGGGCTTCATCTCGCTGTTCAACGACAATCTGTCGTATCTTGCAGAAGCCTACGCGGGATCTGCCACAGTGATGATAACCGGCGACCACACAACCCCGTGCGATCGGGGCATGCACACTGGCGAACCTGTGCCGATCCTACTGAGTGGACCTAGCATAAGAACTGATGAGACCAAGCTGTTCTCAGAGAGAGAAGCCACGACCGGCGCACTGGGTAGGATCAGTGGAGCTTCAGTAGTTCAGATAGCTCAAGACTCCACTGAGCGGGCCGTTGAACTCGGAACCAGGCCATCTCCAAGAGCTCTCTCGTATCTGCCAAAGGACTTGGTGCCTCTGAGAATAGCGGACTTCAGATGAACTGACTTAGAGAGTGCCTGCCCTCACCTTCAGACCTCAGCTCACCGTACACGCCGTCGTAACCCGGCTTGACCGCCAGCTTTCCCGACCTCATTCTCTGTATCACAGCAGCGAGATCCTTTCCAGCCACTTCGCCCAGCTCAGTGAGGTTCGCGTCTATAAGCACGGAGAACTCGTTCCCAAACCGGTCGACCAGAGCCCTGAACTGGTTCCACACTTTCCCTGATGAGACCGTGGAGCCCATCGAGTAGGCCAAGATCTCAGAGAGCGGGATCACTCTCACGAAATCAGCAGCCCCTGCTGGTCTGAAACCCCTTGGCCTGTCAGCTCTATTCTGGACTTCAAGATCAACGCCGGTTGTGAGCCTCTTCCCGCACTTTGGGCAGATACCCTTGAGCTTCGTGAACTCCTCGGGCGAGACACTTACATTGCAGTTCCTATGCCCCGGCCAGTGATACTTCCCGTACTCAGGATAGGTTTCTACGGTCATGAGCAGGCGAGAGGGGCCCTTCTTTCTCAAGGCCTGCAACACGCACTCATAGTCCAGAGAGGACAGTTCAAACAGGTTGGCCTCCCTGCCCATGCGCCACGGGTACGGAGAATGAGAGTCTGAGTTGGACACAAGCAGGTACTGGTCAAGCGAGGAAAGCGTCCAGTTCATCTCGGGGTCAGATGACAGCCCGGTCTCAAGCGCGTGAACCTCGCCTGACATTGAGCCGAAAGCAGACTGCACTGAGTCGTACCCATGCATCCCAAAGAGGCTGTAATGAGGGGTCCAGATGTGAGCCGGGAAGAGCTCGATCCGGTCGCTGATGCGCCTGAGCTCGGACAGCAGGCCCTCTGAACTCAACGACAGAATAGGACGACCGTCCGATTGAAGATTGCCGTACTCGGCAAGCACCTCGGCGGCGGAGTCCGCGTCATCAAGTGAGGGATAGAGTACGACGTGGTGGAGCCTCTTCACGCTATCACCGTCCTTGTAGATTGTGCTGACCTCTCCCGATAGTGCGAAGAGTGGGCCCTCTGGTCTATCGACGAGAACGAACAATCCTCCGACGTCAACGAGCTTCTGGCGCAACTCGGACCTCCACCTCGGGTGCAGGACGTCTCCTGTTGCTGCGATCCCCAGTCCCTTGAACTTGGAGTAATACGCTATATGCTCCAAGTCCATGCTCAAGCTTGTGGCTGCGCTGTACTTGGAGTGGAGGTGCAGATCAGCGTAGACTCTCACCAATCTTGCTGCAGTCTGGGCTTGGAAGATAAAACGGTTTCAGACTGGAAGAAGACGACAGAAAAAGGAAGGCCCCGCGAACTGGGTTCAGGTTCCCGGGTTATCCCGACCTCGATCGCTCGGGTTTCAGACGACATCGAGGAACGGTGCCCAAGCACTCCTGAGAGCGACTCCCTCCGAGCGGCCACCTTCCCAACAGTTTCTGCGCCCAGTCCTGTAGGACCTAGGTGTCCTCAGGTAGACGTTCTCATTTATGCAGACCCAACACACGGAAGGTTGCCCCACCATGCAAAGGGCCTGTACCCGACCTACCCTCGCGGGACGGTAATCACGAACGGGCGTATCGCTAATTAAGCTTGCCGGAGACGGAACTAGCTCTATAACGACACTCAAGTTTAGGAGCGCGAGCTCCTGGCCTCCATTCTGCTGAAAGCGTGTGTGTTTTAGGCCTTTGACTGTCCTTGTTGCTTGGAGAAGAACCTCACGTACAACAGTACGGCTAGACCCACTAGCATGGGTGCGATCCCGTATAGTCCTAGCCCCTCTCCACTGGCAACTCCCAACTTCACTAGTATCGGCTCTAGCAGCGCACCAAATGCCGTCAGGCCCGCGCCTATCAGCTCCAGCAACCTGAACCCTAGGCCCGTCTTGTCTTGGCTCGGCACTGTCCTAGCCCAGCCGATCACGAAGACCACAGCCAGGACAGCAACTGTGAGAAGCGTGGAAAGCTTCAAGCTCGGAAGGAAGGCGAACTGGACTGCGGCAACTGCAGCCACTATCAGGAGTCCTCCAGCGCCTCTGCTCAGAAACCTCTCGTACGGCTCCTTCGATGCTAACGGAAAACAGGGCACAAGCACAGCCAAGAGCAGGGCTATGTGAGAACCATAAAGCAAGAGGTCGTTCTCGAAGAACGCAGTCACGCCCAGAATCACCATCCCGCCCATGAACCCGAGCAGGGACAGGTAGAGGAAGGCGTTGCCAATCAGGTCTAGGTTTGATCTTTGCTCCTTCTGAGCTGCCATGGCAACCGTTCCGCGCTTGTGTCTGTTTTAACCTTTTGCCACTGATTTTGCGGCCACGACCAAGAAGGCGTTGTGACTCCTAGCCAACGGCATCGGTCTCACCGCTCCCCTCTTCACCTTTATGCCCTGAGACATGATGTCAACTGTCTCAAGAACGACGAAGCCGCCCTGCTCGAAAGCTTCGACTATCTTCTCAAGCTGGTTGTACGTGGGCACGACTGCCACCACCCTCGCCGAGGGCTTCAGACTATCGTAGTACGATTGAACTGCCTCCCAAGGGGAGGGCAGATCCATGACAGCTGCGTCGAACACCTCCCTCTGCCCGATCCCCGCCACTACGTCCCCAAGCTTGAGCTCGACCGTGGCGTCCAATCCGAGCGACTTCAGGTTTCTGGCTGCTATGTCCAGCGATTCTTGGTTGGTGTCTATGGAGAGCACATGGCCTCCTGGCCCGACGAAGTTCGCCATCAGTGCAGCTGATGCTCCGCTGCCTGTGCCTGCATCCAATATCTTGGATCCAGCTTCTATCCCCAAGGAAATCAAAATGTAGCCCAACTCTTTGGGGTACAGGATCTGCGTCCTCCTCGACATGACTTGCAGGAAGTCCGCCAGGACGGGCTTCAACAGGACAATTCTTCTGTTTGTATTAGTCGAAACTGAGGCGCCATACTCCAATGAGTCGTCGAGCTTGACAAACCCGTGATGAGTGTGTATGGAGTCCTTCCCCACCTTCTGGATCGAGGACTTCCCTCCCTCAAAGATGACGCGCACATATTGGTCTGGTGATATTCTCTCGCCCATGAGCAGCTACTAGTGCGACAGGTGGGTAAATGAGTGTTCGCACGCTGCTCACCACAAGTCGATGATGGTCGTTGACCTCTTGGCAGGGAAGGCCACGTTGAAGACTCGCGCCCCGTAGACGTTCGCTGAGAGCGTTGTGGCATTGTGCGCGTGGCCGTGAATCACGATGTCCGGGGAGGTTTCCTTGACCACCTTCTCCATCCTTGGATCAGTCAACACGGGGAGGATGTGCTCGCGCTCACCCTGCGTCGTGGCCCGGACCGGGGCATAGTGAGACAGCAGAACCACGGTGTCATCGCCATTCCTTCTTTCCAACAGGCCCCGGATCAACTGAACTCGTCTCGAGTACACCTCTAAGATGTCAGGGAGATGCGCCTTCTGCCAGCTTGTCGGCTCAGCCAGCGACCCTCTCGTCCCAACTATTCTGACCTTTCTGCCCTCTATCTCCAGCACGATGTCCGAGTCATCGAGCCAGCGCACTTGCTGATACTCCTTCATGAGAGAGTCCTTGACCGCGTCGTGTTCCTCGTTTCCGAGCGTGGCGATGATCTGTCCGGAAAACGCCCTGTTGATGCCCCGGAGAACAGGCGCCAGTTGGCTGACCCTGGACCGCAGGATCATGTCCCCTGCTAGGAGGAAAAGGCTGCATTCCCTCACCCTGAGACCCACGTTGGCCAAGAACTCCCTCAGGTACAGTGGAGAATGCACGTCGGATACTGCGGCAACAGTCACCATGCCTGTCAGTGTGCAGGCAGGCCCGGTTAAAACCCCTCACGCAAGACCAGAAGCGGAGCCTGTCAGGCCGGAAACGGAGAAGGGGGCGGTGGCAACAACTCGGGGGCCTTTGCACGCGTTGACAACCGGCTTGGCATGGCACCCGCAAGTGCACCCAGTTCCAAGGAAGCTAGAGGGACGGCCGATCTGGCCAGCAAGTCGATGTCAATCGACACCGCGCAGAACAGCACGTAGGCTAAGGCGGCAGATAGGATGGCCGAACCCATCGCGAAGCCCTTGTCTTTGATCCCGTAGGTGCACGCGAAGGACACGATGAAGTGCGTTACCGCTAGCGAGATGAGGAACGCCCAGTTTGAGGGTAGCGTTCGCGGGATGCCCCACACTAAGGAGAAGATGGTACAAGAAAGATCAGCTAAGAAGAACGTGGCCAGCAGCAGGAAGAGACGGCCGTACTCGATCTTCATGAGATCCGGGCCCTGCAAGTTGGGTTTCATAAGCCTTTGACTGCGATGATGTCGCTCTTCTTGTCCGGCATCCTTTCCCTGATAGCATCGCTGACCTCTGCCGTAATCTTGACAGAATAGCGATCTGCCAACATCTTCGCCAGCCTCCTCGAAACCTCAGAGTTCGTGTGTCTGCCCGGAGCCAGTATGCACCGAGGAATGTGAGCATCTGCATTGGGGGGCATTGTCGTGACATAGAGCTTGTTCTCCTTCAATTCGGCGCCCAAAGCGATTCCCAGATTCGCACCTCTGATGAAGTTTTTCTCCCCAGAGACGAAGAAAGCCCCCTTCGTCAAGAATGTCCCCGACGGCGGAGACTTGCTCAGCTGTGATGCTCGAACCCAGTAGACATCGAGAGAGGAGAAGCCCATCTCCCATGCCTTCGATGTGTAGGATGCAGTGATTCCTGCAGCTTCTTGAATCTCGCCTTCGGTCATCTCCCCAGGCGGCCAAGCGACCGCGAACGGAGAACCTGCGAAGTCCGAGTGGAAGACCTGCGTGTTCTCGTCCGTGTGTTTCTTCACAAGGATCTCGTTGGTGATGGCATCTTTACCCAGCAGGAGCTTTCTGGAGCTGGATAGAACGGCCCACCTGAATTTCTCGTACCATGCCATCTTCCTGACCCTCTTCAGTTCGACTTCTTTCACTTTCTGTTCCACCTTCGTGGATTCCGCCTCCGCCATGAGTTCACCGGCCCTCGACCTCAGCTCCTTTGACCTGCTGAACAGTACGGATGCGTTGGCTGCCGCTGACCTCGTGATGTCGAGCTGGGCTTCGCGACCTCCCATGAGAACCTTGGCCGTTCTTTCCCTGTAGTCTATCTCCTTTACGTTGATCCCCGCCTCGATCGCGCCCTTCGTGCCCTGCTTGGCTAGCGACAGTACACGGTCGAACTTCGCTGCGTCAGCCATGATCATCTCAGCGATTTCCTTGAGTTGCGCTGACTGCTGAAGGAGTTCCTCAGCGGTCTTCTTCAGAGAAGCTAGTCTCCGGTTCGGTTTGGACGGAGCGACGATTCTCATCTTGCCGCCTATGGAGTAGTACCAGTCCATTGCCTCAGATACTGTGTCGAACCTCTCGGAGGTCTGTGAGGGAGGGTTCGGCAAAGGCACCAATGAGTATTCTATGGGATTCGGGCCGTCTGAGTAGACCGTGGGTGCGAGTTTCAGCGACTCGACTGTCTGTCTGATCGCATCCAAGAGTTTGTGGGTGTCTTCCGGAGACAACGAAGTCGGGATCGCCTCTGGGTCAATCCCTGCATTGAGACAGATCAAGTCGGAGAGATTGCCTAGCCCCAACCTAGTTGCTAGAGCTGGCTTTACGACGGATTCTTCGTTCAATATCCTGAGCAGTTCCTCTTTGTTGGCAAGGAGAGGGGATGGGTAGGTCTGAGGAGGCAGGCGGTATTCCTCGCCTAGGAGGATTGACCTGTCCCTCATCACCTTCTTCTCGGTTGTGAACCTGACTTTCCCTTCTGAATCCAGTATCACGAAGACCCCTCCAGAGAGCATCTCAAGCACAAGTTTGAGGCTGGAACCCTTAGGCGTACTCAATTCGATTGAGATCACTCGGTCAAAACCTTCTTGCTCGACTCTCTGTACTCTTGATCCTCGCAACAATCGTCGAGCAGTTCGCAACTGCGGATGCGGTGACTTTTCGGCGGGATATCGGAACTCCGTCAGACAAGCCCTTAGGCCTCTTTCGTGGAGAAGCCTGCGAGGCCCATCAGATCCGTTCAGCTTTAAAAGGGTCAATCCGAGCTCCGTGTTGCTGTAGATGTTGGAGACCCGAGCTCCGCTCAAATATCGGTCAAGCTCAGATGCCAACAACCTGACCTCAAGCCTTGATGGGGGTCTTCTCTGCATTCTGGTGGTCAATCGAGATTGACTGAGGACGAGGAGAAAAAGCTTCAGAAGGCGATCTACTGGGGGAGGGCTGCCGTAGGTATCGGATGGGGCATGCTACTTGCAGCCTTCTGGAGGCCATTCATGGGTGGGCTACTCACGGCTGCCTCGATGTCCATATTCGCCTATCTCGCAACCTACCTCATCACAGCCAGTCTGCTGGGCAAACACAGGGTGGAATTGATCGGTGGCAAGAACAAGCTATATACTATTGGGATAGGGATATTCTTCTTCTCTGTGCTTTTCGCTTGGATACTACTCTACAGTCTCTTCTTTCACAGTTTGTAGGGGCTTAGTGAGGAGTCCCTGAAGATAGGAGACCCAACACTTGAAGTAACCGAGATCCCACTCCGTGCACAGATGTGAGGCCTCGGTCTCCCTGAGCCTCGCGATCTCGTTCTTCAGGAAACCCTTGTCTTTTCTGAGTCTGTGCACGAAGCTCCTGTGGTCGTTCGTTTTTAGCGAATTGACGATTCCCCGAAGTGCGTCCCTGTAACCGTTTGTGAACTCGTCATTCGAAACTGGCAACTGGTCTATCTTCGATTCGGCAATGTTCACCTTGCCGTCCATTATGATGCGGAGTATGGCCTCGAGGCCAGTTGCTTGCTGTGTCGTTGCCGCGGAAACTCGCGCTTTTCTCATGACGAGCGATCTGGTGCAGATTCAGGAGTGCTCTATTTAAGCAGTTCTCATTCTTCTCCGGCGGAAAACACTGAGAGGAATGCCAAGTTGTTGGAAGCGCTGGGGTCAAGAGTTATTACGACACGCACAAGTCCTGTCGTCAGCAATGCCTGGAGGTTTCGCGACCAAGATAAGCCTGATCTCGAAAAGGAAAGGGTCCAGGCTTGTGCTCGCCCTAGATGTGGCCGGTGAAGATGGAGTAGAGACCCTGAAGGACACCTCCAACAGATTGAAGGACTACCTTGTGGGGATAAAACTGGGAATCCCCTTCCTTCTCACTACATCACTCAAGGATCTTAGGAAAGAACTTGAGGACAGAAGTGACGACTTTGTATTCATTGCTGACGCGAAGTTGGCCGATGTATCGCACGTGAACGCATTGACCTGCGAGATACTGTTCAGATCCGGTATCGACGCGGTCATCTCCCACGGATTCATAGGCCGCGAGGGCGGTCTGGACGGTGCAAAGGAAACAGCTGTCAGGCTCGGCAAGGGAATCCTAGTCCTAGTCAGCATGTCACACAAAGGCTCGGAGAGGATAATAGACAAGGTACTCACGGACATAATCAGCGAGGCGATCTCGCTCGATCCCGATGGCATAATCGCGCCAGCCACGCGACCGACCGTTCTCGCTGAGGTGAGGAAAAAGATCCCCAGTGGCATGCTGATCATCTCGCCAGGCGTCGGTGCACAGGGTGCGCCCTTCGGCTCTGCCATACGGGCAGGGGCGGACTACGAAATAGTGGGGAGGGCGATATACGCGAGTCAAGACCCGGTGGCCGCCGCACGCGCAGCAGTTGAGGAACAGAGGAAGGCGCTGAGAGGATGAAGTGGGAGCTTCTTCGCGGCATCTCCGAAGCTGGTATGATAAGGTTCGGAGAATTCACCCTGTCATCGCAAAAGAAGAGCCCCTACTACGTGAATCTGCGTGTTCTGCCCTCGCATGTTGAGCTGTTCAGCATGGCCCTAGGCGAACTCGATTCCATGATCTCACAGAACGAACAAAAGGGAGTCGGAATCGCCTCAGTCGAACTCTCGGGCATACCGCTGGGAGCAGCACTGGCCAGCAAGATGTCCGTCCCGTTTGTTTATGTAAGGAAGGAGGCGAAGACGCATGGAACGGGCGAACTGGTCGAAGGGGAGGTCAGGAAATCGAACAAGTTCGTGATTGTTGACGATGTCCTGACGACCGGTGGGAACGTGCTGCACGCGGCGCGGGCGCTGAGGGACAAGGGCGCCGAGATCGGATCGGCCTACGTTCTTTTCGACAGGCTCCAAGGGGGGAAGAGATTCCTCGCTGAGAACGGAATCGTGGCCAGATCCGCCATAGATGTCTTGAGCGCCATCGACCGGTTGGCTGCGGGTGGGGCAATGCCAACCGAACAGCGTGACAAGATAACCGCGTACCTTGGGTCAGAGGGGGCAAGTGTTTAATTCAGTCCGGCCCAGCGATAGGAGGATGTCCGACATCAAGGACATAGTGGACATTACCGATCTTTCTAGGAGGGAATTGGAGCATCTTTTCGAAGTGGCCGACCAGATAGAGAGCCACAGCGTCGATGTATCGCACTCACTGGATGGCAAGATGATGGCACTCGCCTTCTTTGAGCCAAGCACCAGAACTAGGCTCAGCTTCGAATCGGCGATGAACAGACTCGGTGGTAGGGTGATGACCTTCCTAGAATCCGCAATGACTTCGGCGGCAAAGGGTGAGAACTTCGCTGACACGGTCAGGATGTTGGACTTCTATTCCGACATCATAGTCATCAGGCATTCCGTTGAGGGGGCGTCTAGGTTTGCGTCTGATGTGTGTACCAGCCCAGTGATAAACGCCGGAGAGGGAACGATGTATCACCCGACTCAGACCATGATAGACCTCTATGAGGTGTTGAAATCATTCGGCAAGATTGACGGTCTGAAGTACGCTGTCGTCGGGGACCTGAGACATGCAAGAGTGGCCTCGTCACTACTGAGAGGCTTGAGCTTGTTCCGCCCGGACGTAATCCACTTGGTTTCCCCCGAACGATTGAGAGCAACTGAGGAGACAAAGCTTTCTCTCTCTTCCGCCAAAGTCAGGTTCGAAGAAGAGACGTCACTCGATGGGGTCATTGAGAAGGTAGACGTGATTTACCTGACTAGGATCCAGAAGGAGCGCTTTGGAGATCTCTTGGAGTACGAACGCGTGAAGGGGTCATATACCTTCGGCGAGGACTCTGTGCAAAAGATGAAGAAGCAGAGCATAGTCCTCCATGCGCTCCCGAGGGTCGACGAACTCTCGCCAGCAGTTGACAAGTATCCGCAGGCTAGGTACTTCGAGCAGGCCAAGCGAGGGGTATTCGTGAGGATGGCACTCTTGAACATAATACTCGGGTGAGAGGATGCCACAAGAGGAACTGAGAGTAGCCAAGATCAGGAACGGCACTGTGATAGACCATATCCCCGCTGGGAAAGCCTTACAGGTGCTTAGGATACTTGGGATAAAGGGAACCGAGGGTCACATCGCTACCATCCTGATGAACGTTCCCAGTGGGAAGTTGGGCAAGAAGGACTTGGTCAAAATCGAGGACATGACAGTGGGGTCCAAACAAACCCAGTTGATCGCACTTATCGCGCCTGACGCCTCGGTTGACATAGTCTCGAACTACGAAGTCAAGGAGAAACACAGGCCAAGCCCTCCCGACGTCGTCGAAGGTCTCGTGAAATGCCCTAACATGATGTGTATCTCAAACAAACGAGATGAGCCCATAGTGCCGAAGCTCAGCGTGGAATCCAAGAACCCTGTCGTCCTGAGATGTGTCTACTGCAGGACGATTCTACCTGCGGACGAAATATCAGCGCACTTGGTCGAGTAGCAAATGGGCAGGTACTATGTGGAGGCTGAACTCGCCAAGAACAAGGAATTCGCGTCGGATCTCCGGATCATGAGTCTTGTGTTGCATGAACAAGTGTCCTGCAATGCTGGTCAGTACTTCATGTTGTGGCTGCCCGGGCACGGCGAGATCCCTCTCAGTCCGTCTGTCTGTCGCAGCAACTATGCGGAGTTCGTGGTTGAGGATGTTGGTCCTACCAGCTCAGCCCTTGTGTCATTGGAACCCGGTAGCCGATGTTTTCTGAGGGGACCATATGGAAATCCCTTTTCCCTTGGAAGGGAGGGCCCCTTCCTGTTGATAGGCGGAGGGACAGGGGCGGCTCCACTTCTTATGGCTACTCAGGAACTGGCCGACAGCGGCAGACCAGGCATGGTCCTGATCGGTGCGAGAAACTCCCAGAGGCTCTGCTATACGGAGGAGTTCCGGAAGCTCGCGTCCGCCGCCATCTTCACCACGGAGGATGGGTCACTCGGGCGCCAAGGGAAAGTGACGGACTACGTCGAGGAGATGCTGAGTGATAACAAGGCGAGAGTTGTCCTTACCGCAGGACCTGAACCCATGATGAAAGCCGTTGTCAGGGTTTCGGAGAAACTCGGCATCTACTCCGAGGCCTCGCTTGTGAGGATCATCAAGTGCGCTGACGGGGTTTGCGGATCTTGCGTCTTGGACCCGGGTGGACAACTGGTCTGCAAGGATGGCCCGATCATTTCCGGATCTGTCTTGGTCGCGAGTGACTTCGGATCCAAGACCAGAGACAAGTTCGGCAGGAGAGTAGAACTAGGTTGACACAGCCCGACCTAGCCGTCTCTGGCAAGTTGTTCGTTGACGGAGAGTTCTACGATGGCGCTGTGGTGTTACGCGGGGACAGGATCTCCGACGTCAAGTCCTCAAGCGAAATTCCGTCGAGCGCAGAGCACCTGGATTTCGGCAGTCTCTGGGTGCTGCCGGGATTGGTCGATGTTCATACACACTTGAGAGACTTCGGCGAGAAAGCGAAGGAAGACTTCGAGAGTGGGACCAGAGCAGCCGTGGCAGGAGGGTTCTCCACTATTATCGCAATGCCGAACACTATCCCTCCGTTGGATTCGCCCGAGCGGTTTGCAGGGGCCATTGAGGTAGCTCAGAATCGGATCTTCTGTGACGTTGGGTTTCACTGCAGTCTGCCAGACTCCTTGGATGGGGTGAGAAAGATGGGATCAGACGGAGCATTCTCGATGAAGTTATACCCTGAGAACCTGTCAAGTCTGTTTGAAGGAATGCCCGGTATGGGTGCGACAGAGCTGAAGCAGGCGGGCCTAACCCTGTACGTTCATGCTGAGGATGAAGACTGCATAGGGCAGAGTAGAGCGTCTTTCGGCGAAGACTTGAGGGGGGCTGCGATGCACGGGGAGGTGAGACCATCCCGATGCGAACTCCTAGCGATCGAGAAGACCGTAGACTCGTTCGGCGAATGCGACCTGCATTTTGCCCACGTCACAACCAAGGAGGGACTAGAAGCCCTGAGTGAGCGTCTCAAGTCGAAAACGACCAGCGCCGAGGCCACAGTCCACCATCTTTCGAAAACCGACGTGGATACCCGATCCCGTGGCGGGGCGGCAAAAGTGAATCCACCGCTGAGGAGCGCGCGCGATGTAGAGGCCCTGAGAGGAGGCGTCAACCACGGATTGATCTCAGTGGTGGTCAGCGACCACGCCCCCCACCTCCAAGTCGAGAAGGACCAAGAAGACTATGACAAGATACCTTCTGGCACCCCGGGCCTAGAGACGGCCCTGTCTGCAGTGCTCAAGATGGCGAAGGCCGAACAACTCGGGCTGGTTGAAGTTCTCAGGTGCATGACAAGGAACCCCTCGCGCAGGTTTGGGCTCACTTACAACGGCAGAATAGCCTCAGGCTTCTTGGCAAACATCACCGTAGTTGACCCGAACGAAACGTGGACAGTAAATCCGGAGTTGTTCTTCAGCAAAGCCAAATACTCTCTGTTCGAGGGGGAGGAGTTGGTCGGCAGGGTGAAGATGACAATGGTCAGAGGGATGATAACATATGAAGATGGCTATGTCACAGAGAAACCCAAAGGGGAGGTGCTGAGGAGACGACCAGCCTAGAAGTCGAGCTAGCTGGACTCAAGCTGCGTAACCCATTGATGAACGCATCGGGTGTGCTGGGCAATGCGGCATCCCTGCTCAGGAAGGTGGCGACGGCCGGTGCTGGTGCGGTCGTGTCAAAATCTGCGACGATAGAGCCCAAGGAAGGTCACGAGAATCCAACATACGTCAAGCTAGACTGCGGCGCGATAAACGCAATGGGCTTACCCAATCCCGGGTACGAGGCTGTCGCGGAGGAGTTGGGTGAGCTGACTGACCTAGGTGTGCCGGTCATAGCTAGTATCGCCCCAGCGGACGACATCGGGGCCAAGTTGATGGCGAGGAAGATGAGTTCTGTAGCGAGCGCAATTGAGATCAACCTCTCCTGCCCTCATGCGAGCAGATTGGGATACGAGGTCGCCGCTGACCCAGAGATGGTGAGGAGGATAGCTCGGGAGACAAAGGCTGCCTGTCCAAAGCCTGTGTTCGTCAAGTTGCCACCGATCAGATCAGATTGTACCTCGTTGGTGCAAGAGCTGGACTTCGTGGACGGGTTTGTCGTCTCCAATACCATGCGAGCAATGGCAATCGATGTCTCTGCTGGGAAGCCCGTCCTGTCGAACAAGTTCGGGGGTCTATCAGGGCATGCTCTGCACCCAGTGGTTGTGGGACTGCTGTACGAGCTGTATGAGACTACTAGGAAACCGCTTGTGGGAGCGGGTGGGGTGTCAGATTGGGACGATGCGGTCGAATTGATGCTGGCGGGTGCCACGGCCGTTCAGGTAGGGACCGCTTCCGAGGACCTTCAAGTCTTCGGCAGAATCAAGCAGGGGATGTCTCAATACCTGGACGAAAGGGGTATTTCAATTGGTGAACTGGTCGGACTAGCCCACGAGGCCTAGTCACTTCTCTTCCTTGTCTGACAAGTACCACTTCAGGACGTCCTTCCGCTTCTTCCTTCTCTTCTCGTCCTCATCGCTCAGGGATGAGTACAATCGTTCCTTTGCTTCGATCAGCTGGCTCTGCGTGTACATCCTTCCACAGCTGGTGCAGATGTACACCTTGATGGCGGGGTCGTACGTCATTTCACCCCCGCACTCAGGGCAGAACTTCGCTGAGGACAATGTCCGGAAGTGCTTGGGTGACAGGCGTTAATAATCTTAGTGGTTGTCTGGATAATGCGAGATTCCCGCCCGGACAGCCGGTGATTCTCTCGATACTGTCGTCCTGAAGGCGTTCTTGTCAGGTGAGTTCAAGTGTTAGAAGCCGCCGAGCGTGAGAGCTATCAACGCTATTCCGAGCAGCCAAGTGTAGAAGGCGAAATAGTGAAATCTCTTGCTTTCCACTATCCTCGAAACAAGCTCAATCGCGAGGTAGCCCGCAATCATGGCCACGACCACTCCCGCCAGAAGCTCAACAGAACCTATGCTCTGGACGGCCAGTTGACCGCGTTGTTTGTAGACCTCCACTATCAGGTCTCCGAGTATGGCTGGAATCGAGAGGAGGAAGGAGAATTTGAATGCCTCTTCCCTTTTCAGACCGAGCAGCAACGCCGTCGAGACGGTCACACCGCTTCTTGAGAGCCCTGGGAATACTGCAAGGCCTTGAGTTGCACCTATTGTGAGAGCTGTCCTGTAGGTTATCACATCCGTGTTTTCCCTTCCGTTTTTCGAGATGTAGACCATTGTAGCACCCGCGAGAAGAGCAATCCCTATTGCGAGCATCGTCTGCAACACATCTTCGAGGAACTGCACGTAAAGCAGGCCGATGATTGCCGTGGGAATCGTAGCCACGACCATCAGAGGTATCAGATGGCCACGTTCTGACCTGAAATCCACGTGCACTAGGGCCAAGAGGATGTCTCCGACCTCCTTCCTGAAATAGAACACGACCACGACCAGTGTTCCAACGTGCAAAGCTACGTTGAACAGTGGTGTGGCTGCAAAGCCCAAGAAATGCTCAACTATTTTCAGGTGCGCAGTGCTTGAGATCGGAAGCCATTCCGCCAGGCCCTGAATCAAGCCGAGGATCATTGTCTGCACCAACTGGTCGGGCAACAAGGATCACAGTGCACTTTTCGACCTGATGACTTTAAAGGTTGATTGGGACGACTCATCAGATCTCCACGTTTGCACACACCGTGAGTGAATGTCCTCTCGGAAGCATCAAGGATCGCATAATGCCCGAAGCCTTGCCAAGAAACGACTCCCGAGTAGATTCTTGCCATCGCGGCGAGAGCACGGGACGGAAATGGAGGATCGTGCGAACCTGAGTGGCGTGCGTTGACTACCCAAGCTTATTACCAGACGTCTCTTGTCCTCGCTCAAAGCGCATGAAATACCACTTGTTGTGTGAAGTAGGGCCCGATGGTTCAACGCAGGTATTCGTTCGGGAACTGCCTGGCTGCTACAGCAGAGCGCCCACATTCGATGGTGCTGTGACAAAGACCCCGCTCAAGATCAGAGAGTTCCTTGAATGGCTGCACAAGCATGGCGAGCCGATCACGGAAGACGCGTATGGCGTCGAGACAGAAGTGGCCGAAATCGTGAGGGGCAATTGGCCAGTGAACCTAGGTGACAGTCAGGCGCTGTTTGAGGCAGACCTGATATCCCTGGACAGGGAGGAGGTGAACCGCTGCATCCGCTTCATGAAATACGCAAGAGAAGATCTCATAAGTCTGTACTCGGGCCAACCCAAGGATTCCTTGGAATGGAAGCCTGATGCGACCACGCCGAGAAACATCAAGCGCATCGCAGAACATGTGGCAGAATGCTCTCTGTTCTACATGGAGAGGATCAAACCGAGGAGGTTCGAGGAATGGCCCCTGACTTTTTTGGAGGTCGCAGATGAGTTGTCGATCATGAGACTGCTCAACCTATCTGATGAGGAGATGAATTGCCAAGTAAGCTATCATCAACCAGGAGAATGGACGGGAACACACCAGCCGGAAGGATGGACCGCCAGGAAAGTGCTCAGGAGGTTTGTCTGGCACGAAAGGCTTCACACCACGACGGTCAGGAAACTGGCACGACAGTTCAGTGAAAGAGCAGACAAGTGACGCCGTGAGGGACCAGTCATTGCGCACGTGATGAACCAGTCCCAGTCGCACTATCGTCGCTTTCTCACGGATGTCACCTGGACCAACACTATTCCGACAAGGACGAGAATCATCCCAGCCATCATTGCCCAGGTTACGGACTCTCCCAGAAAGATGAAGGAGAGTATCGCTATTTGCACGAGCATGCTGTTCTGCAGGATCGACAGCTCATATGCCCTGAGGAAACGAAGAACTTGGTTCCACAGGTAGAAAGCCAACGCTGTGTTCACGACGCTGAGCCACACGAGAATCAACATCGCAGAGATGCTCGGTACACGGAACGGCTCGAAGAAGGGAACCAGAGCCACGATGCCCAGCGTACCGACGGTCATCGTGATCCCAGTGAGTCTCATTGAGGAGATGGTGCCAGATCTCTGAATGCGTCTGAGTATTATCAAGTAAGCTGCCCAACCGATACCCGACACTAGCACGAGAGCTATCCCGGCCGGATTAGCCGGCCCGATCTGACCACTGAAGTACAGCAATGCCCCCGACAACGCGGTGAACACGCCTATGACTTGGACCGATGTCGGTACCTCCCTGAGTAGCACCGCCTCCATCAGGAGGACGAAGACTGGGGTGAAGTTCAGAACGAGAGTGACCATCGTTGCTGGAAGATACAACAACCCGACTATCTGAAGACCTTGCGCGACAGTGTACCCGAAGAAACCGGCCGCGACCAGTAGGAGGATGTCGTTCTTGGTCAATCTCCAACTCTCGTTTCGCGTTGACACGACATTCACAGCGATCAGAATGATAGATGCCATTGAGTACCTGATGGCAGCGAACAGCATGGGAGTCACTTCAACTAGGGCGATCTTGATCAAGACATAAGACGAGGACCACAGGAAGGTCACCAACAGGGCCTCCAGTATCGAGAAGAGCTTGCCACGATGGGCTTGAACACGCACTTCCATTGCCCGCGGAGATCAGCGTGCCTCGAAGAGCTTGTTGCTTTTAACGCTATTGAGGGGGCGACACTTCTCGTTTCTCGGATTGCCGCGTTCTCCGTTGTAGAAGCTCTCCCCAATGCAGCTTCAAGCTTGACGTTCCCATGTAGATCACAACCGCGCGCGGAGATTAGTGAGAGAGATGGGCGAGCATGTAAGATCCATGATCACATGGGGTCGTCGGGATTTGAACCCGAGGTCTCCAGCGCCCCAGGCTGGTATCCTAGACCAAGTTGTCCGACTGCGTCTCTAGACGACGACCCCTTGCCTAGGTCGAAGGCTATGTCGTTTTAATCCTTTGTTGCTATAGCGGGTCGTGGTGCAGTCACGATCTCGGCGACCGACTTGAAAGTATGGGCATTTCTCGGCATCGAAGCTGCCGACCTCCTCCAACACTACATTTGTGTAGTCTGACGGGTCCATGAGCCCCTTCCATAATTCCGGACATCTGAGCTCGATAGGCGAGATTCTGTCCCATTTCGTCTGCCGACACTCGGCGTCGGGCCTCTAATGTTCTGAAGGAGGATCGCCCCTCCGTGTTTTAAGCTCGGTTACAGTGACATGGAAACCGTTAAGAACGAAAGGCCTGAGGGAAGCCATCACCTGATCGCATGAGCGAAAGGAAGGTTATCAAACGTGACGGAACAGTCGTAGGTTTCGACCCTTCTAGGATTGAGCGCGCCATAAGGAGGGCCATGCTGGACGAGAGGCAGTACGACGAGAGGAAGCTGAAGTCTGTTCTCTCGAGTGTGCTCAAGGTGATAGAGGGGCTGCATTCCTCTGGGAAGGTCCCCTCCGTGGAGGAAATCCAAGACATAGTCGAGATGGAACTCGTCAAGCAGGATCTGTTTGAGGTAGCAAGGTCCTACATAATCTACAGGAAGGAGAGGGAGAAGATAAGGGAAGAGAAGGAGGGGACACTGAAGAAAGAGCCCCTCGACGAGGTGGACAAAGATTTCTCCGTGAATTCACTCAGACTTCTGGCCGCCAGGTACCTTCAGAAGGACAGTGAAGGTAACTTCATCGAAGGACCGAAGCTGATGTTCAAGAGGATTGCCGCCCTGATCGTGATCCCTGATATACTGCATGACGTGACGATCTTCTCGAAGGCCGGCGATCAGCAGGCCCGGGAACCAGAGATGTGGAAGGCCGTCGACTGGGACGGCAAGGTGGGGCTCAAGGGACCCAGCGGTGAGTATGAGTTCACCTGGAACAAGTACCACCTTGAACGCATGAAGGAGCTGTACGACGAGCTGAACGAAGAAGGGAAGATGAAGAAGAGCTGGACTGAGTTCTGGGACGGCGTGCTCAGGGGTGAGTTCGACTCCCATGCACGTGAGTTCAGCGAATACTACTCTATGATGGCAACGAGGAGGTTTCTACCCAACTCTCCAACCCTGTTCAACGCGGGAACCTTGCTGGGCCAGCTGTCTGCCTGCTTTGTGTTGTCCATTGAGGATGACATAGAATCGATAATGACAGCGGCCACGGACTCCGCTGTGATCTTCAAGAGTGGCGGAGGAATCGGTCTGAACTACTCTGGGTTGAGGCCAACCGGTGACATCGTATTCACCACATCCGGTGTGGCAAGTGGCCCCGTTTCCTTCATGCGGATTATCGACACGGTGACGGATGTCGTGCGACAGGGTGGGCGCAGAAGAGGGGCGAACATGGGAATACTCGACATAGATCATCCCGACATAGAGTCCTTCATCCTATGCAAGTCCGAGCCGGGTAGGTTCGAGAACTTCAACATCTCGGTCATGGTGAAAGAGGGCTTCTGGGATTCCCTTGCGAAGAACGAGCCCTATCCGTTAGTCAATCCGAGGAACGGAAAAGTGGCAGAGAGAATCGATCCGGCGAGGCTCTTCGAGACTATCGCAAAACAGGCATGGAAGAACGGCGACCCTGGAGTAGTGTTCTTCGACAACATGAACAAGAGGAATGTCATGAATGGTGTTCTCGGGCCCATAACAAGCACGAACCCCTGCATCGTGGGGAACAGCAGGGTGTCAACCGACAGGGGGATGATCAGGATCGCGGACCTGTATGACCATCAAATGTCCATTAGAGCGGTCACTGATGCGAGAGTCGGACCGGCCCCAGTCATGGTTTATCCTTACGGCATGAAACACAAGAGCAGAGCGTATCAGGCTTCGGGAACGGAACTGAAGGATGTTGCTGATGTCGTGTGCAGTGGTACGAAGCTCGTCTATGAGGTGCAGACCCGACATGGATACCGGATCAAGGCCACATCAGACCATAAGTTCCGCACGCAAGATGGCTGGAAACCTCTCTGCGAACTGACGCACAACGATGTCTTGTATCTACAGTCTGGAGTCGGAGGCTTTGGTGAGTTCGGTACACTGGAAGCTGGCAGAACGGTCGGCTGGACTGTCGGGGATGGTGACATCAGCGGCCAAAGGGTGTACCTGAGATTCTATGGCGAGGATAAGGAGATCGCTCCCATGATGGCCAAGGCTGTGGCCAAACTGACGGGCAGCCCCGTAAGGATCAATGACAATCCAAGACAGGACTGCCTCTACATCACATCTAAGAGACTCTATGGCGAGCTGGAGCCGGCGTTTCCTGATGGGAACAAGCTTCAGGCACCTGAGTTGGTGTTTCGCGGCTCCAAGGAATTGCAGAGGGGCTTTCTCCAGGGACTGTTCACCGCTGATGGGCACATCAACATCACCAAGAACAAGAGCTGCTCTGTGCGCCTGACAAGCGTCTCAAGACAACTCCTGGAACAGGTTCAGCTACTTCTGCTCAACTTCGGCATAGTGTCTAGGATCTACTTCAACAGAAGAGGCAAACAAGTCCGTTTCCTGCCGGATGGTCACGGGGGCAGGAAGGAGTATGAGTGCATGGCCTACCATGAGTTGTCAATCGATGGGCAAAGCAGGGACGCATTTGCGCGGGAGATCGGGTTCCTGATCCGGAAGAAGCAGAACAAGCTCAGGCAGTGGATAGATGACAAGAGGAGGAATTCAAACAGACAGGAATACGTCACCAGCGTGAAGGAGATAAGACGAGTCGGGTACGAAACCGTCTTCGACCTCAAGGAGCCCGAGACCCACAGCTTCGTCGCAAACGGGTTGGTCGTTCATAACTGCGGGGAGGAACCCTTGTACGCCTACGAGTCATGTAATCTCGGGTCTCTGAATCTGTATGCCTTCATCAAAGAGAACGAAGAAGGAAAGAAGAGTTTTGATTGGGATCACTTCAAAGAAAGCATTCTTGTGGCACTCAAGTTCCTAGACAACGTCATCGATGTGAACAGATTCCCGTTCCCAGCAATCGAGAGAGCTACCAAGCGTACACGAAAGGTCGGCCTTGGAGTCATGGGCCTGGCGGATGTCCTCTTTGCTTTGGATGTTCCCTACAACAGCGAAGCTGGGTTTGAGTTCATGGAGAAGGTAGCCGAGTACCTGTCGTACTGGGCCATGTGGGAGTCAACCGAGGTTTCAGGGCGGAGGGGTCCGTTCCCTCTCTTCTCAAGCTCAGCCTATAGGAACGGGGAACTCCCGATCGAGGGTTACTATCACAGGGAGGAATGGAAGATGGACTGGGAAGTCCTCGTGAAGAAGATAGGAGAAGATGGCATCAGGAACGCAGAGTGCACAACAATCGCTCCAACTGGCTCGATATCGATGATCGCAGATACATCATCGGGCATAGAGCCGGCATATGCGTTGGCCTACGAAAAGCGTGTCACCGTCGGCAACTTCTACTACACAGACGAAGAGTTTGACAAGAGGCTGAAGCTGGCTGAGAGCTACTCCGAGAAGCTACTCAAGGACATCAGCGACAACGGCGGTTCGCTTCAGGGAATCGACGGCATGCCGGATGACTTCAAAGCTGTGTTCCAAACGGCACTTGACATACCTTGGTGGGATCACCTCAGGGCACAAGCCGCGTTCGCGAAGTGGATCGCTGCTGCTGTGAGCAAGACGATAAACATGCCCTCGTGGGTAGGAGTCCCAGACGTCTTCAAGGCCTACCTGTTCGCACACAGGCTTGGAATCAAGGGGGTGACCGTCTATCGCGATGGGTCGAGGCCAGGGCAAGTCTTGGTAGCCCCTTCCTCGAAGAAAGGAGGATATGCCGTGATGGTCAAGAACAGGACTATCGAGTTGATGAAGAAGGCTGGCATAGAGCCGGAAATTACCGCACCAGCTCAGCCCGTAAACGTCACGCCAGTTGGCACGAGAATGGGCCAACCCACCGTCAACGAAAACACCGGTGTCCCACTGTCAGGTGGCAATCACGACAAGTGTCCCTCGTGTGGAAGCACTAGGATATCCATGGAAGGGGGATGTGGCGTCTGCATGGACTGTGGCTGGAGCTTCTGTCCGGTGGCGTGAGGGACAATGGGAAAGGTGTTCCTGTACACTGGCTCCGGTGCCGGCAAGACCACGAATGCGATAGGCCTAGCTATGAGGACGGTTGGGCACGGGAAGAAGGCAGTGGTCATCTTCTTCATGAAAGGCTGGGATCAGATCGGTGAGCATCTGATAGCTGAGAAGCTCGCTCCTCTGTATGAGTCCTATCTGTTCGGGTCGCCGAACTGGGTGGATCTGAAAAACCCGAGCGAGGACGACAAGAAAAGGGCAAGGGAGGGGCTTGCGTTCGCCAAGAAGAAGCTCGTCGAGAAGCCTCATCTGCTCGTATTGGATGAAATAAACCTGGCTGCAGCTACGGGCCTTGTAGATGTGAGCGAGGTGATATCATTGCTTGACGAGTCTCCCGACGATACTGACATAGTGATAACTGGGAGGTACGCTCCTCCTGCGCTTATCAACAGGGCGGATTTCGTGAACCTAGTTTCTGACGTGAAGTCTCCGAAGGAAATGTACAGCAGAGTAGGGATAACCTACTGAGGAACCCGGACGATCACGTAATCACGTTCTCAAGACCAGCAGCCTTTGCCATGTGAAGCGACCTCATCATCTCAGATCTGGTCAACCTCCTGCTCAGGTCCTTTCGGTCGAAAGCTTTCCATTCTGGCCTGTACTGCCACATCAGATTGACCCTAGTCGACCTGCCCAAGTTGTCTGATATCCACTCCAAGATGCCCTTCAAGCAGCAATCCAAGTGGTTAGGAAGCACCAAGACTCTCACTATCATCTCGCCTGCCGCTTTCGCCCTCATGTGATTCCTAGTCACTGCATCGAGATAGTGATCGACACCGGAGATGTCCTTGGCACAGTCATCATTACCATACTTGAAGTCCAGCAGATAGACATCCGCTACCCCGTCCAATAGTTCAGCCTGATCCGCAGAGTAGTAAGCGTTCGAGTTCCAGACGACGGGGATGCTCTCGCTCAGCAATCCGAAGACCTTGAGCCAAGACCAAAGGTACTGGTCAGGGTTCCCGCCCACGCAGTTCAGGTTTCTGGATCCATTTCTTCTGGCATTGTCCACTTCTGTAGCAACGTCTTCGGGGCACATTTCCATGCCCCTCTCCAGCCACTGCGAGATTGTGTAGTTCTGGCAATGCAGACAGTGGAAGGAACACCCCATTGTGAACACTGTGAAGCTCGGCACTAATTCGGGCTCCTCGCCGTAGTGGTTGAACATCGAGGAAACGACCATATCAGTACCGGCCTTGCACACACCACGCTCCCCGGCGAGTCTGTTCACTCGACACCTTCGTTCGCACAGCGTGCACTCCTCCATGAGCTTCCCAGCTGTTGCTAGCTTCAGATCTAAGAGATTGGGGTGCGAGACTGAGTCCAGATCTGTCTGCCCGCGGACGGAGTTCTCAAGTTCCCTGAACCTCTTCATGGCCTTGGAGTGTTCGGACAACATCTCATCGAGACCTGCGGCGGGAGCAAGGTCAATGCCAATAGTCCTTGCTATCATGTACTTGGCAGGGAGTTTCCCTCCGGCGACCCTGAGGTACCTTCCGAGGGCGTGCCTGACCTTTTCGTCGCGTGTGGCACTGATCGCGTCGGGGCGGGTCAGCTTCCACAAGCCCTGTTGCCAACACCCCGCATGCGCTTAATCCTTTCGTTCCCGATGGAGACTCAGATTCGCTTTAAATCTCCCTTCTCACAATTGATCCAGACTTTGATTGAAGCCTCCCTCTACAAACGCCTGGATGGGGACGTGGAATGCCAGGTATGCTTCAGAAGATGCCGGATCCGACGAGGAGGCCTCGGCTTCTGCTACGTTAGGAAGAATGTGGACGGGAAACTTTACAGTCTGAACTACGGCAGACTCATCGCAGAAAACCTCGACCCGATCGAGAAGAAGCCTCTTTTTCACTTCTATCCTGGGTCGACAGCGTATTCGATAGCGACCGTCGGGTGCAACTACCGATGCTGCTTCTGCTGCAATAGTGACATATCGCAGAGCAAGGAGATTTCAGGGAGGGATAGGACACCCGAACAGGTCGTCAGAGATGCAGCCAAGCTAGGTGCGACATCAATAAGCTATACTTACACCGAGCCCACCATGAACATCGAATTCGTCGCGGAAACGGCCAAACTAGCCCACAAGAAGGGCATGAAGAACACAATGGTGACGAACGGTTCAATGACGGCCGAAGCACTCGATTTTGTCCATCCGCATCTGGATGCGGCGACCGTGGATCTCAAGGGCAATGGGAACAAACAGTTCTACCTGCAGAAGATGGGCGTTCCGAGCACCGACCACATATTCCAGACACTGAAGGGGATGAAGGAGAAAGGTGTTCACGTGGAAGTCACGGATCTGATAGTTCCCAAGTACGGCGAATCTACGCAGGACCTTGTCAAACTTGTAGGGTGGGTGAGAGATGAACTAGGCCCGTTCGTTCCGTTTCATCTGCTCAGATTCTTCCCTTCTTACAAGATGTTCGATGTCCCCGCGACACCGCTGAAGCTGATAGAAGAGGGCTTGGAGATCGCAAAGAAGGAGGGGTTGCGATATGTCTACGCGGGCAACGTGCCAGGCCATAAGACAGAGAGCACATACTGTCACAACTGTGGGAAGCTGCTGATCTCCAGACATGGCATGTTCGTAGATGCGGTCAACCTCACTGAGGACAACTCATGTCCGGACTGTGGAACCGCCATACCAATCGTGGGTAATCCGACCGTCTCTTCGGCATCTATATTGTATTGATGTGTCAACGGCCAATAGGGTTAATACGAGAAAGTCACAGAGTGGAAGCAGATGGCAGTAAAACTGGCAGTAGGTCCGTCCTCAACCTCACTGGGTGTATCACTTGCTCAAAAGCTCGGCATAGAGACGATAGGAGTCACCTGCAGGCACTTTCCTGACGGTGAAACCTACGTGAGATTGGAGGAGGCGGCCAAGGGCGACGAACTGATCCTCGTACAGTCCCTGTGTTCTCCTCAGGCAGAGAACTTGATGATCCTGCTTCAGATGGCTTCTGCAGCCAGAGGCCTCGGCGTGAGGAACATAGTTGCAGTTGTCCCGTACATGGCCTACTCGAGACAGGATAGGAAGTTCCTGCCAGGCGAGGCACTCACCGCAGAGCTGATTGCACGGAACCTTGAAACGTGTGGGGTCAGCGGGATCTTCATCGTCGAACCGCATAGTGAAGAGTCACTTTCCTTTTTCAGCGTGCCTTGCCACCCAGTGTTGCCTGCGGAGGACACTGCTGAGTTCTTGAGGAACCGGGGAGACTGTGTTGTGGTAGCTCCCGATGAGAAGAGGTTACCGGATGCAAAGGACCTGGCGACTAGACTCTCGGTCGACTTCGGCTGGATAGAGAAATCCAGAGACCTGGCCACTGGGAGTGTGACGGCAAAGATCGGAAGCGTGCCGAGAACTAGTCCGGTCGCGGTTCTCTTCGACGACATGATAAGCTCGGGAGGCACTATCGTGAAAGCCGCAGAACTGCTGAGGTCGGCCGGCTTTGAGAGGATCGAAGCAGGCTGTGTGCATGGTCTGTTTGCCCATGAAGCCGAGCAGAAAATGACAGAGGCTGGAGTGAGTTTCATCTTTGCCTCGGACACGATCGAAAGCAAGTTCACGAGATACTCAGTTGCACAATCGGTCGCCGAATCAGTGAAGAAGGAGTTTCCATGACGGAATCTCTCTTCGTCGCCTTTGCGCAGGGCTACGGGAGGTTGCCAGTCAGTGAGTTGGAGGGTGCGATGGAAGCCGAAGGAGCCGCCTTCGAGATGAGACCAGGAATTCAGGGTGTCCTTAGGTTCAGCGCAGATAGTGGCTCAGCCTCGCGCGCGGCGGCTAGGCTTTCGTTGTCTCAGTTCATGTGTGAGGAACTGACCTTCTCAAGGGGCGGCGCAGGGGATATCTCGAAGGAGATACGGAGAGGTATGCCTACCCCCAAGACCCAGTCATTCAAGCTGGTCGTGAAGAGAGTAGGTGCAGCTGTGCCAGCTGAGTCGGTGAACCCCCTCGTGAGCGAGATCGGCGGATTGCTGGCTGGGGCGATGCAGGCCAAGGTCAGACTGGTCAATCCTGAAAGAACCTTCGTGATGCTCGTCGCGCCTGATGGGGCTGTCTTGGGCGTGAGAATCGTTCCCACTGCCCGCAAGGTGCTTCCGGCCCACAGGAACGAGGTGAAGCCCTTCTCGCACCATTCGACACTGCAACCCGAGTTCTGCAGAGTGCTGGTCAACCTAGCGAGGGTCAGGCGAGGCGACATAGTGCTAGACCCGTTCTGTGGAGCGGGTGGCATGCTGATCGAAGCCTGCGAACTGGGCGCAACGAGTCTAGGCCTGGACTTCAAGATTTCGATGATCAAGGGTGCTCGGGCCAACCTGAACAAGTTCGGCTACAGCGATTTCCATCTTGCGGTGGGCGACGCGCAGAAGTGCCCCTTCATGAAAGCAGATGCGATCATTACTGACCCGCCGTACGGCATACTGTCGCCAATGGTCAAGGACCGGCTCGTGAGTGAGACATATCAAGATCTGGTGGAGTTCTCGAGGGACGCATTGCCAACAAACGGGTGCTTATCGTTGGTCTATCCCTCTGGAGAGTCGGTGGCTGACATGGTCAGGAACGCAGGGCTCAAACTTGTCAGCAAGGATGAAATAAGGGTGCACGACTCCCTCACTAGGGTGTTCGCAGTCGCGCGGAGATGATTGGCATGAGAGGTAAACTGGTGTTCCTTGGCACATCCGCCGGCGTTCCCACTGGCGATAGGGGACTCTCCTCAGTCGCCCTGCAGTGGAAGGGAGAGGTGATGCTACTTGATGTCGGTGAGGGGACTCAGAACAACATGATCAAAGCGGGAATAAGCCCGATGAAGGTGGCTAAGGTGTTCATCACACATCTCCACGGAGATCATGTCCTCGGCCTGCCCGGCCTGCTGATGACGATGGATCTGCTCGGCAGGGAAGATCCGCTGTCAGTATATGGACCAACCGGACTGAACGCCTTCCTGAGCTGTCTGCTGCCCACGATATATGAGGACAACGTTGACTTCCCAGTGAGTTCAGTCGAGATAGTCAGGCCTGGGTTGGTTGTAGAGGGAAAGGACTACCGGATCCTCGCCACCAAATCACGACACTCGGTGGAATCTTGGGCGTTCAAGTTTGAGGAGAAGGACAGGCCCGGAAAGTTCGACGAGGAGGTGGCCAAGAGACTGGGAGTCCCTCCTGGGCCATTGAGAACAGTTCTCACCAAGGGGAAGGCGGTCACGGTCAGGGGCAAGACCGTAAAACCCGAAGACGTCGTGGGACCACCCCGCCCGGGGTTCAAGATCGTCTACACGGGCGACACTGCCTTCTCCGAGGAAGTGGTCGGGTTCTCAAAGGGGGTTGACATCTTGATCCACGAGGCGACCTTCGAGTCATCAAGGGCTGAGTCGGCAAAGAAGGTGATGCACGCTCTGGCGGCCGATGCGGCCAAAGTGGCCTCCATGGCCGGAGTAAGGCAGTTGATACTGACTCACATCAGCGCGAGATACCAGAATGCGGAACCCTTGCTTGAGGAAGCTAGGAAGACCTTCAAGAATGTGGAAGTCGCGCAGGACCTAGCCGAATACGTCATAGATTGAGCCCTGCTTTCTGAACAGTTCGACCGTCTTTCTCTTGAGAGACTCTATATCCCCGTCGTTTGTGATCCTGACGCCTTCTCTGGACATCAGCTTCTCCAGACCTACCGTCAGTTCGGTGTCATCTCTCCTCCTCAGATCCTCCACCTTTTTCGGATCATCGGGCCGCGCCCTCTTCGAAAGCCTCTGAAACCTATGCTGGAGATCCGAGGCCACCAGTATCAGCAGTACTCTACCCGCAACTCGTCTGAAAGCCTCAAGCTCTTCCTCGGACCTGAGACCGTCGATGACTACCAGGGGCCAGCTGATTCCTCTCAGTTTCCCGATGACGAGCTCAGCCACGACCGTTTCACCGCGTTCCTTCCTCAGCTGGACCATGAACCCCCTCATCGAGTCAATGTCATCTGGCTTGCCTCGTCGTCTTGCCTCTTCTCTCATGACATCGCCCATCGAGAGCACTGGCAGTCCCTTCTCAGCCAGGATCTTCGCAACGGTCGTCTTGCCTGCACCCGGCAGGCCAGCGATCAGAACTAGAGAAGTTGTCTCCTCGTTTGTTTTCTCCGGAGGCCTTGACAATGGTTCGTGAACTTCGGGCTTTTCTCTTCCGAGATAAGCTTGTCGGCGACAAAGAAACGATTTAAAGCAGCGGAACCGAACCGATAATGAGCCACTTGAGAGCGTTCATGTCCTTGGACCTGACGGATGAGACGGTAAGGGCCAAAATCAAGGGGATTCAGAATATTCTGATGACTGCGGGAGCAGACCTCAAGTTCGTTGAGCCTGGGAATCTGCATTTCACAATGGCTTTCTTCGGCGAGATCGACGACAATCAGAGAAGCTTCCTGTGCCGTCGGCTAGCCTCCACCAAGTTGCCTCCTCTGACCATCTGTCTGCGGGGCGTCGGAGCGTTCCCGGGACCGAGAAAGGCGAGGGTGGTATGGGTGGGAGTTACGAAGGGCAAGGAGGATCTGGAGAGGTACGCAAGCGCCGCCCTGAGAATGGGTATCGAATCAGGGGTGGAAGTAGATCAACGTGAATCGTTCAAGCCTCATCTGACAGTGGCAAGGGCGAGGTCGCTCTTCGGGAAAGAGAACCTGACCCCGAAGCTTGAGTCGCTGGTGGATGCTGACATCGGAGAATCGCTGACCAGCCCTGTCAGGCTGAAGAGAAGCACGCTCACCCCGAGAGGCCCGGTGTACGAAACGCTCTGCGAGTCCTCCGGCTAGGTCAGGTGTGCCCTCTTTGACAACTCATGATGAGATCCTGAGGAAAGTGTTGCTCAAGATCAAGCCTGCTCCAGAGGAAAGAGAGCGAATCATGGGCATCGTGAGTGAAGCCATCGATGTGATGAAGCGGGCCTTGTCTAAAGTCGACCCATCGCTTGAAGTCACCCTTCAGGGATCGCTGCAGAAGGATACTTGGATCAGGTCGGACGTAGACGCTGATGTGTTCATTCTGTTCCCGCCGAGCTACGACAAGCAACGGATGGGCGAAATAGTCATAGGCGAGGCAAGAAGAGCATTCGGAGAGAGAAGAGTCACGCTCCGGTATGCAGAGCACCCTTACGCGACGGTCAGGTTCAAGAGCGTTGACGTGGACTTTGTACCATGCTACAAGGCCACACCACCAAACTGGCTGTCCGCGACGGACAGGACGATATACCACACGCAGTTCGTGAACGAAAACTTCAACCCTTCGACGAAAGATCAGGCCAGGATCTTCAAGGCATTTCTCAAGGGTATCGGCGTCTACGGAGCCGAGATAAGGGTCGAAGGATTCAGTGGGTTTCTGAGCGAGCTACTGACACTATGGTCCGGCGGGTTCATGGACTTACTTGACAAACTCGCCGAGCTGAAGCTACCCCTCGTAGTAGATTTGAAAGGCCTGACCGCGGACCAAGAGCCAAGACAGATTGCGAGCGCATTCAGATCCGACTTTGTTGTCATAGACCCCGTCGACAGGGAAAGAAATGTGGCTTCGTCCGTCTCGGTAGATCACTTGGCTGATCTCGTCTGGGCTTCAAGGGCCTTTGTTGCCCGACCTTCGGAGTCTTTCTTCTCTCAATCAAGAACGGGGCTCAAGTCCAAATCAGTGTCGGGGTCTGGTCTCGACGTGATATGCGTCCGGGTCTCACCTTGGGACGCTCCGCCTGATGTCCTTTGGGGGCAAGTTCACAGGATCAGGAGAAAGATCGAAACGGAACTGTCTCGGACTGGCTTCAATGTGATCAGATCCGGCAACTGGACGGATGAATCGAAGGAGGTCTTGATCTTCTTCGCTCTTGAAGACGATGTATTGCCTGCGTCTATCCTCCGCAATGGGCCCAGCGCGTTCGATTACAGCAACTCAGAGGCGTTCTTGGCGAAGCAACGGTTGAACCCAAGCATTGTGTCGGGACCGTTTATCAAGAACGGCAGATGGATGGCTGTGGTCAAAAGGGGCGTGACTGAGGTCGAGGACATGCTTCGCAGCTACATCAGCTCGGACAAGTTCAGCGCAGGCTTGTCAGATGATGTCGTAGAGAAGTTCAGAAAAGCAAGAGTTCTGAGCAAAGGAGCGCTTTCCCCAAGGACTGTCACGGTTGAGGGACACAGAGAGATAGACGAATTCACCCTTGGGAGGAAGAGGTGGATTCAGTAGCTCCTGAGCTGGGTTAACCAGCCGAGCCAGGCGCGACTTCGTCCAGCAGGTCTAGGAACCTATCAGCGATGTTCCTCATCTCCACCACGTTGAACATTATGTAGATTGGGCCTAACTTTGATCTTTCCACAGTCAGTTTGGCCAAGTCGTGCAGGTTGTCATCAGTGTAGTCGGACCTGTAGGTGAGTCGCTTTCCTCTCCCGTGCAGCTTGAAATACGAAAGAGGCAGGTCCGACAAAGGTATGTCCCAGAATGGGTCGACGATGTGCACTATGTTCAGCCTTGAGAAGATCCTGCGCAACCTGGTTTGATCGTCCGACCAAGTCCCTCTTGGCTCCCAACCGATCGTCAGGCCTCCTCTTTCTATGGTCGTGAAGAAGCTCTCCAGATTCACCTCGTTCTGAGCGCTCATTCCAAAAAAACGGGGAGATTGGATCACAATGAAGGAAGCGCCCAGTTCTCTCGCGAACTTCCTTGTCGCGTCCCAAGCAGCGAAGACCTCGTCCGTCGGCCTGAAGTGCCCGAACCTGCTCAGGTCGAATCCGGGTGGCATTTTCGACTTCTTCCATGTGGGGCTAGAAGCATCATGGGTTATGCCCTGCCAAGCCTTCATGGTGAAGATGAATCCTTCCGGAGCCGCTCTCGCCCATCTGGAGGCCGTGTCTATTCTAGGCAGGGAGTAGAAGGTCTGTTGTATTTCGACCGCACCGAAGCGCTTGAAGTATGAGCCCATCGAACCAGAGAACCCGCAGGTTCCGACGTGAATGTGATGAGCAGATCTCATGGTAGATCAGACCACATTCCCTCTGCAATCTGGAACTCGGCCGTCTCTGGATCCCCCGTCTTTACCATCTTGATGCTGCCCGACATCTTGAGGAGAGAACGACTTAAAGTTAGGTCAGGCTCAGAGGTTCGTGATTCCTGACGATCAAAGGATCTGCAAGATGCCGGGTTGGTATCATGCAGACAACTGAAGCAACAGTCAGAGACTGCGCGTCATCTCTAGTGACCCGGGGGCTATCTGTGACAGTGCGAACCTTACTGGTATGAGGCTAGACTCGCCTGACGTGCAGTGGACCTGACACATCCTCAGCTAGGCCCATCGGTGTCTCGGAGGAGAACCCTGGAATTGTGCCAGAACTCTGCTCCTGCGGAACAGGGTTTTCTTGAACCTGTGGAATAGAGTTGCCCTGAACTGGCTTGTAGGAAGTCGGCTCCAAGTAGAGTTCGGTCTGCTGCTTCGGCTCGAAGTCTACATCCAGGAAACTCAGTTCCCTTTCTAGGTCGTCCAGTTCCTTTGTTGACCTGTCTATGGCCGATTTTATCTCGCTCAAGGCTAGCCTGTAGATGTTCTCGTCTATTTCACCGGACATTGCCTGCACCTCTACAGTAGCCCTGACCTTCTCCAACGCCATGAGCCTCTTTGCCACGTCATCTCTCCTTGAATCCGCCAAGTCGGCCAACGTTTTCTTCTCCTCGCTGAGGGAGGCCAATTCCTTCTCGAATTCGGCCTTCAGTTCGTCGTACACTCTCTGGTGCATCTTACTGTTCTTCTTGAGTTCCTCAAGTGCTTGCACTCTTCTGAAGTTGACCTCAATCTCCTTTCGCAGTGACCTCGCCGAAAAGATGAGCATGTCCCTCACAACCACTTCAGATGAGCTGACCTCCAAGTCCTTCCTGTCGTACTCCTCGATGTTGCCGTCAGACTTCGATACGATAACCCTCTTGATGTCGCCAGTGCCATCGTGCGAACAGCAGATGACCTTCCCTATCTCCCTGCCAAAGTAGTCCTTGGCTGGCGCCCCTATCAACTTGCCTAACGCGTCAAATTCGCTCAACTGGTTTCTACACCGGCCGTTACATCTTGGGGAAGGGGGACTTCGGATAAAAGAGGAACGCTAAACATCCCTGTATTGAACACTCTAGCCGTCGAGCGCTAGTCGGACCGGAACAGCTTCCTCTGTTCATAACTGCCGGATTTGAGGTCCTTGTCCTTGATGAGGCCGCCGACCTGTTTCTTTAGGGACAAGGCCAACCTCGACCCGATTCCCGGCACGAGGGATAGCCGTTCCACTGACGCTTTGGTTAGGTCGGACCTGTTCTTGAATCCTGCCTTGAACAGGCTCCTCGCTCTTGCCCTGCCGATCCCAGTAAGAGATACTAGGTCCAAGAGTTCCCGCTTTATTCCGAACTTCACTCTCTTGCTCATCAGAGCAGCCATTGCTGAAACTTCCTTGGATCCGGTGAAGCCTGTGAGTTCCGAGGCGGCATAGAGTAGCCAAGTCGCCTTCTCGTTCACCACATGTAAGTCTCCGGGCTCCACACCTAGTCTCTCATAGATCACGTCGAAGGCCGCCTCTTCGGCCCACATCTTGAGAGCCATCACCGTCTTTGCCTCATCGAACGCTGATGACTCCGAATCAGGCGAGAACAATTCCCTAGCGTGTTGCTGGAGGAATTCCCCGACGATCTCCATGTCACGTTGCGTTGATATCAGCGTCGGGTTCATGTCAGGGGTGCCCACCACCAGGTGCATGATCGTCACGTCAGTGAAATCCGGCGGAGGCCTTGCGGCACGATCCATTATGGAAGCTGCCGTCTCAGGAAGGATGTAGAGCTCGGAGACCCGTCTCCCGAGCTTTGTTGCCTTCAACTCATCTCCATCCAGTTCAGCTACACCGATGTCAACCAGATACTTGACCATCTGCTTGATTCTCCAGTCAACGTACTTGGTACCCCTTTGCCTGGCCAGCAGTGTGTTCGAGAAAAGACTCTGAACATCATTCATTCCCGTCGCAACGCCTGATGCGACCGAAGACAGAGTCGCCGATGAGAAAAAGTCGCTCTGGCCAAGCATTGACTTGATGGGTTCGACGGGAGCACTGATGTAGTTCTCCTCCAGGGTCTCGGCGTCCCTTTCGCTTCCTGCCCTTATCAAGGCAACGCCGTACTTGTCGAACTGCGGCCGACCAGCTCTGCCTGCCATCTGTTTGTACTCCATCGTGGATATCTCCCGAGAGCCGAAACCTGAACTGTACCTGTGAATGGACGTGACACAGACATACCTCGCGGGAAGGTTGACGCCTGCTGCGAGCGTCGGAGTAGCCGCTATTGTTCCGATAGCCCCGTGTCTGAAACCGTCCTCGACTAGCCTTCTCTGAGAGGTTGGGAGACCAGCGTGATGGAATGCCACCCCCTTTCTAACCAAGGCCGACAGCTGAATTCCGACCGGGCTGCTTTCCTCGACCTGCATCATGAGGCTGGCCAGTTTCTCAAGTTCCTTGACCTGTGACGGGCTTCGCGACAGCGAGGTCACAGGAGCTAACTTGTTGGCCAACGACACGGCCTGCTTTCTGGTGGGTGTGAAGAAGAGTATCTGTCCTCCGTCCGACATCGCGTGGTCAGCTAGATCCATCATCTCATCCCCAAACTTGCTCTCCACTTCCTCCTGCCTGTCGGGGAACGAGATCGTGTTGCCGTAGTAGACGCCCTCGTGTAGTGGCACTGGGCGCCAGTCGCTCCTTACCAGTTTGCAGCCCATCCAAGAAGCTATCTCTTCGTCGTTCGAGACAGTAGCACTGAGCGCCAGCTTCTGTGCTTCTGGCAACAACTTGCCGGCCGAGGCCACGAGCATCTCGACTACTGGACCCCTGTCGGCAGAGTGGATCAGGTGAATCTCGTCAAACACCACTGTCGATATGTCCCGCAGCCAACTCGGTCTGTGGCGCAGTATTGAGTCCATCTTCTCGAAGGTGCATATGACCACATCGTAGTACCTCATCCCCTCTGTGGGTGAATCATAGTCGCCAGTGCTTATGCCCACCCTCGGGTTTCTGCCACTAGGCCTAACCAGTTTCGAGGCGACCTTGAATTCCAGGAGCTTCTCATACGCTAGTGCCCTGAGCGGAACCATGTACACGACCTTGCTGGGGCTTCTTTCCATCTCCTGCAGCGTCACGATTAGCGGGACGAGGGTCTTGCCGGAAGCCGTCGGCGCAGACAGCAGTACGTCCACTCCATCCAATACTCCGGCTTTGATGGCCTCCTCCTGAATGGGGTAGAGAGAATCCAAGCCGAATGAAGTGGAGAGCGCTGACTTGGCGGGCTCGCTTATCGGCAGGTCCTGAACTCTCACCGCTTCCTTTTCACCGCGTCTTCTTCAACGACACGTCATCAGGGGTGTAGAAGTATCCGTTCCTCAGCAGGTCGTTTATTATGCGCCTGCCGTCGGCCCTATCAACTCCCTTTCCCTCCGCTCTCTTGAGTACCTCCTCTATGTTGGCCGAACCGAACTCCTTCTCAAGGTCCTCTGCTATCTTGACTATGACGTTGTGCTTCTCCCATGAAGACCTGGCCTTCCCTGTCATCAGGATGTCTATGTCCGTTTTCCCTGTTTCAACATCAAGGCCCGCTTGAGAAAGCGAGGATCTGAAAAGCGCGATCACTACTTCGACATCCTCTTTGGTCACGAGGTCTCTGAGCATCAACTTGGCCCTGGCTTCGCTCTCTCGTATCAGAGATTCAAGTTGCCTTGGAGTGATGTGGATCGACGACTCGCCCCCAGACTTCCTGAGGTCCAGGAAGAACCTGGATATGGCTTGAGCTGCCTCATCAGTGAGCTTTGGCGCGGACACCTTCGCGTACGCTACGTATCTTTTCAGATACATGGTGTCGTACGTTGCCTCCGCCGCTCGTTCCATCTTACGGTGCTGTGCGATTATGTGCGCAGTCAACAGGGCGTCCCTTGTCTCGTCGGGCACGTCCCGCAGGACGAAGTACAGGTCGAACCTAGACAATATGACGGGCGAAAGGTTGACGTTCTCCGCGAAGTTCCTGTTGAGGTCGTATCTTCCGAACTGTGGGTTCGCAGCGGCCAAGATCGAAGTCCTCGCGTTCAGAGTCGCCACTATTCCTCCCTTGGCTATAGAACAGGTCTGCTGCTCCATGGCCTCATGTATGGCAACTCTGTCCTCTTCTCGCATCTTCTCGAACTCATCAATGGCTGCGAGCCCCTTGTCCGCGAGCACCAACGCGCCCGCCTCCAATGAGAATGCGCCGGTCTCGTCGCGGATCGCTGCAGCCGTCAAGCCGGCTGCTGTTGCGCCCCTACCTGAAGTGTACAGACCACGAGGGGCTATCTTCTGAATGTACTTCAGGAGTTGCGACTTGGCCGTGTTGTGCCCTATGATCCCGTTCACTATCAGCGAGTTCGTCTTGGGCACCTCCAAGTCATAGACAGTTTCAGGTGCTCTCCTCTCGATCTTCAGGATGTGATCCATAACAGATCGCTCAGGAAGTCTCCGGCCATTGGAATAGCCTTGCAGTAGATCATTCAGCTGACCTCTCTTTCTTTCCGATACGAAACCTATGTAGCGTGCGAAGAGCCTCAGGCTCCTCGCGTCTCTTATTCGCAGCACAAAGCACTCTTTCTTGTTCGACTTGGCATAGATGTGGCTCTCAACTCCGAATCGCAACAGGAGAAGTTGAACGTCCCGAAGCAACTCTATGCTCTTGGAAGAAAGGGCCACGTAGCGGTCGCGCATCTTGGCCTGGCTTCTGACGTTTCCGTCGCCCTCAAACAGCCACCTGACGTAGCTCGCCACGACGCTGTCGGGAGACATGAATATGCTGCTGGGAACCCTCTTCTCTTTGACCACGGGGTTGAGCCACTTGACGATGTGCGGATTGGCGACTCTCAGTCTAATGAGATCTAGAGTGCGCCCGTTCTTGCCGTTTCTTTTCAGTACGGATTCACTCGGCTCGTAGCCGAACAGATCCTTGATGGTCTGCGCTGTTGATGCTGCCAGCTGCTTCTCGTGTTGGTTCACGGCCAGAGCGATGCTGTATGGCCCGTCAACGTAACCTTCTGCGGTCAGAATACCTGTCAGAGCGGCGAGCCGCTCATCCACAACCTCAGGCACAGAGACGACGTGATTGCGTGAATGGTCACGCGAAACCAGCTTCCAAGCAGTCGGGTGATAATCCTTGATGTCAGAGTGAATCCGTCTTCGCATGCGGATGCTCGTTCCAACTTTGAGTTGGTCGGCACGTCTCCATCCCTTGCTTGTGAAGAACGGGTTGTTGGGAGTGGCTCTAATACTTCGTCCGCTGGCGAGAGTGATCTCGATGACTGGCTGACCCTCGTAGATGTGCAGTGCCGTGGCCTGCTCTTCCGTTCTGTTCTTGACCTTGAGTGATACCGGATAGATCCCTGGGGCCTCCACCCCGAGCATCCCCGCGAGTTCCCTGAACGTGGGCATCGAGCCATCTCCCAGCACTAACCTAGTGTCGCCCGAATAGCACCCCGGATCACCAACCAGCAAAACATTCACATCACCCCTGACCTTGATTCCATCTCTGAACTCCTTCGGATTCCCCCCCGCCAACTGAAGGAGCACCGCCTCCTTGACGTTCTCCATTCCGTGAATCGAGGGAGCGATGGATGAAATCAACTTCTTGTAATGCCACGGTTGGGAGGCATCGGCCCTGAAGGACCTGATAGACTCCTCGTCGAGTTCCGCCTCCAGTTGCTCCCCGGTCTCCACGGCTATGTGGTTCGTGTCCAAGGAGAGTTCGAACACCCGGGATTTCGACCTTCCGAAGCCAGCTGCCCTTTGTTTCACGTTCACCATGCCGGTCACGACTACCCTGTCCCCGGGTCTGGCAGAGCTCACGAGATCATCCGTCAACGCCAAGTCCAAGGTCTGTGGCATATGGCCTGCTGGCAAGTCCTCCGGTCTTTCCTGAAGTGAGATAGACTGGAAATCTTCGAATGTCGATAGGGAGGGCTCCAGCTCGAAAGTGCCTAGTCCCGATCGGTTGCAGACCGGGCAGGCCCGCGGCGTAGTGTACAAAGACCCGACCTGATCGGCTGGGGTCACTGTCTGACAACTCATGCAGCGGAAAGCACCAGTCTTGAGCTGAGTCATGACTTCTGAACTCCTCACTACGACGCCCGTGATTGACACCATTTTGCCAATGTATGATGAGTTGAGGCTCCTGATCGATACCTTCCTCTGATAGTTGGATACCCTAACGTTGAACCTCTGGACCTTTCTGGCGAATTCCATGTCCAGCTCGGTCAGCATTAGGAGGCCGGACTCGGAGAACAGCTTGAACATCTCGCGTGGGTTCTGCTCGAGCTCACTCGCCAGAGCCCCTTCGTACTGAACCAAGTGCTGGAAATCCACAACAAGGGAATGACCTCCCCTGATCGGGAGATCCCTCAGCTGGTCTAGGTAGGTGAGTTGTCCCTCTTCGCCTCTGAAGCCTCTGATGAAGGATGCGAAGTCCTCACCAATCTTGTCCCTATTCTCTTCCAAGTCCTAGCACCTCCTTTCTCCAAGAGGATGTGATAAGCCTCAGCAGTTCCAGCACATAGGATTCCTCGGGCGTGAGGTTTGCCACCACGTCTCGCGGAAGCGAAGGTACCAACGAGTACGTCAGTATCTTCTTCAATCTGGCTTCCATCACTTCGATAGCTGAGGCCTCCAGCACCCTCTTCGTCTTCTCTGCCACATTGTCGGACGAAATCAACATTGCGAGCTGTTGATAGAAGGAATCTGGGACTTTCGATATCTGGCTCGTCTTGTGTCTTTCTTCCCAAGCTATCATGGTCAGGACTTTGCTGTCCAGAGCCTTGTCTGCCGGATCTGCCATCCCGTCCTCGAACAGCTGCTCGGCCACGTAGAGCGGAACCTCGGTTTCCACTGAATTCTCGAGCTTCATTTCCACTCCAAGCAAGGACGAATACTTGAAGTCCTCTCTTGGAACCACTCTCGTTTGCTGCAACCGTTGATCCACTCCCAAACGCTTCATTCCTCTCTGGATGATCTCCTCGAGGAGAATGGACTCTGCCTTGAGCATTCCTTGGTCTTGAGCAGAGAATCTGATTTAACTCTATACCTGCAGGACTTTCCAGTTTGACGACTAGTCCGGTGTGTGAAGGTGGAAACCTGAGAGTTGACGCCCCAAACAGGGTCACACACCTCCGAGACCGCGTCACTCCGACTCAGGATGCAATCTTCCTCGTTCCTGCACTGCGAAAAGCAATCGCTGGGACATTGGTAGCAGTTTCAGCATCCTCTCTCAGTCAGTTTCCGGCCGCAATGGTTAAAACTTCAACGGGTTCCACGCTTGCTCGTTCGGGTGAGTCTTGTGAGCATACGCGGTCTTGTGTGGACCGAGAAATACAGGCCTAGGAATCTTGGAGAGATGATGGACAGGGAAGAGATAGTGTCCAGACTGAAGACCTTCGCATCGACGAAGAACATGCCCCACCTGCTCTTCGTGGGACCGCCGGGCACATCCAAGACAACTGCAGCGTTAGCGCTCGTGAACGACATCTACGACGGCAATCCTTCGGGCAACTACATCGAGCTGAACGCTTCAGATGAAAGGGGCATCGAGGTTGTCAGGATCAGGATCAAGGAGTTCGCCAAGTCCATACCCATGGCTGAGGTGCCGTTCAGGGTGATCATCCTAGATGAGTCAGACAGCATGACTAGCGACGCCATGCAGGCTTTGAGGAGAACTCTAGAGAAGTACTCCGATAACACTCGGTTCATACTGATCGCGAATGAGCTGTACAAGATCATAGAGCCCATCCAGTCTAGGTGCTCTGTGTTTCGATTCGGGCCGCTGAGGGATGAGATCATCCTGCAGAGGCTGAACTACATTGCTGAGAAAGAAGGGGTTCGCTGTGACGAAGACGCGCTCAAGATGGTCGTGGAAAGGGCGGACGGAGACATGAGGATGGCCATCAACCTGACGCAGGGGATAGCAGCTTCTCAGAAGAGAGTGGACACAAAGACGGCGAGGGAGTTCCTAGGAGTGTACGGCGTTGACAAGGTCGATGAACTCATAGACCTTGGAGTATCCGGAGATTTCTCTGCGGCGCTCGATCTGCTGGGCAAGATCATTCACGAATCTGGAGTGCAACCCAAGGACGTGGTCAGGAGGTTTCACAGGAGGATTTCAAGTATGGACATATCGCCTGAACCAAAGATGTCGCTCCTCTCGACTCTAGCAGAGACTGAGTACAGACTCATGGTGGGAGCAGATCCAGAGATTCAGTTCACACTGGTGCTGGCCAAACTGGCTCAGCTGAAAGGTTCCCGTTGAGATGCGCTGGACAGAACAGTTCAAGCCTGACGATTGGTCCCAGATAGTTGGGAACGAGGAAAGTCGTGAGCAGTTTCTTCAATGGCTGAGCAAGTGGAGCCCTGAACGCGGGAAGAGGGCTGGGCTGCTGTACGGGCCACCAGGAACCGGTAAGACCATCACTGTGGAGATTGCCGCGAAGAAGCTCGAGTACAACCTCATTGAACTGAACGCGAGCGACGTTCGGACGAAGGATGTCCTGATGGATGAGATCTACCCGGCCTCACGCTCCCTGTCGCTGTACAGTCAGAGAAATCTGATACTGCTGGACGAGATAGATGGACTTCACCAAAGACAGGACATCGGCGGCGCAGCCGCAGTGTTGAAGCTGATTGATGGTACCAACAGCCCAGTAGTGCTGACCGCGAATGACCCATGGAAGCCGTCGCTGCGTGAGATACGCCTGAAGAGTCAGATGTTCGAACTCAAGAGACTGAGGAGAGATTCCGTGATCAAGAGACTTCGTGCGATAGCTAGATCCCAGGTTCTGACCGTCGAGGATCGCGCGCTGGACAGGATTGCCGAGAAGTCACACGGCGACATGAGAAGTGCTATCTCTGATCTGGAGGCACTTGCCTCGAGTGGTTCGGTTCTGGAGGAGGAGACCGTGTCGCAGATCCTGCAGGACAGGACCCAGGAGGAGAGCATATTCGAGGCAATCAGAGGAGCCATGCACTCGCGGAGCGTTCAGGAAGCTCGCAACCACCTCAGCAGCACTGGCCTGAGGGTTGACGATCTCGTAGATTGGGTGTACGGAAACATTGAGAATCTCACGGAGGATCTTGACACGCTGAATGTGCTGGCGGGAGCCGTGGCGGATTCTGACTACCTGTCGGCCTTGATGAGGAGGGGGAGGATTTGGGCATTCATACCCTACATCCTCGACATTCTATCGGTTGGACTGATGGCCTGCGGCCGAAGCGGACCATCTTGGGTGAAGTTGCAGATGCCCTCCAAGGTATCACAAAGGTGGGCTCGCCTGGCCAAGGAGAAGGAGAGAGCGGCTGAGGCCAAGGAGATAGGAGAGCAACTCCATGAGCGGAGAGCGGTCGTCCGATCTCAGATCATTCCTTTGCTTGAGTGCGTCGAGGTTGTCCCTGCCCCCTCCGAAAGAAGCAGCACGAAGGCCGCCAGACCGAAGAGAGCTAGAGGCACTAGGTCAAAAGCCAGAGGCCACTAGTCTCCTGAATAGCGAGACTCTCTCGTCGCTGTAGTTTGCTTTGAACATCCTAGTCCGCCCGACCCTTTTCTCTGAGACAACTCCTTTGGCCTCAAGAAGCGAGAGTGCTCGTGAGGCGGACGGGTGGTTCAGGTTGGCTTCTCTGCAAATCGATGAGATGCTGACGAAGCCATCTGAGTCGGCCAGCACTCTCAGAACCCTGAAGGTCTGGGAAGCCAGCAGGGAGTGCTCAATGTCACGATGCCCCAGGGTCACCTTGTGATCTCACTTGTCAACATCTGGTGCAGTGCGGACGCTGGGGCGAGCAGGGAAACTACGGAAGTCCTCCCCCTCCTCCCGAAGCTCTTCACGGATTTCTTGATTAGCCCTAAGCTCTCGATGCTCTCCAGCGTCTCCCAGAGTCTCGTGTGCGCGACGGGTTCCTTGCTCAGCCCTTCACAGTATCTCCTGTAGCTGGACTCCAAGTCTCCCGTTGTCACGAAGGGTGCGTCTGTCCCTTGCAGACAGTTGACGATCGCCATGAGGACATCCCTCTGCAAGTCGCTCAGCAAGGACATCTCTGACTGGGAGGGAAAGTTCGGCAGTATCGACAGTCCTCTCCGCACGTGCTCAGGCAGGACTCTGCCCAACCCGGTTGCTTCCGCCATCCGGCAGGCGCGGGCCAAGACCTCTATCGCGTACCTAGCGTCGCCGGTCGTGCGTGCAGCATCGGCTATCATTGATAGTATCTCATCGTCATATGAGCTAGGGTTAAGCGCTACTCGAGCTCTTGCTGCCAGTATGTCTCTCAGCTCGGAAGCAACATAGGGAGTCAGCCTAACCGTTGGAAGCACAGCGACATCAAACGATGAGTCGACAACGACTGATCTCATCGTCATGACGAAGCCCAGCTTTGAAGCAGCCGCCTCGAACCCCTCGTGGGATCTCAGCAGAGAGGATATCAGATACGACCTCCCCTTCACCAGCAGCGAGTCGGCGTCGTCCAAGACGACGAGGACTGGATCTTTGACCCCCGAAAGCGACTCAATGAACGAGATTAGTATCTCCTCCTTGGATACACCACGGATAAACCCGCTAGCCAACCTAGACTGAATCAACATTCTCATGGCCACGTTGTACTCCGAGCCTTCGACCCTGCAGTTGACCACGAACCCCATCGCCTCAGGGTTCTCAGCCAAGTATCTGTTGACCAACTGCCTAGAGATTGTGGTCTTGCCGCTCCCCCTCGGACCCACGATCAAGGCCCTAGCTGCCAGAGGGGGTTCTTTCAGCAACGGAGAGAGATAGCTCTCCAGTTCCCTCAGCTGGGGCTCCCTGTGGACGAGTTGCTCAGGCAGGAAGGCCGGGTCGAAAGGCCTCCCGTCTATCACCACCTGTTGCGGCATCTGGATTGTCTTTCCCGCTCAAACGCCACCCTTCGATATATATCTCATCGAAGAGATTATGTCCTCTCGCACTGACTCCATCGAAATTGGAAGGCTGAAGGGAAGGGCCGCCACGCCCGCGAAATCGTCCACTACTTCCACGTAGACCACAAAGTCGGGACTCTTCAGATTCACTGCCATCCCAGTTTTCTGGCATAGATGCTGCCCTACCGTCACCTCAAGGTCGTCTGAGTTCAACACAGAACCTCTTGTCTTGCACCTCACGACGAAGGAATGGCCGGACATTCTTCGAGCCACAGTCAAGGCAGCGTCAGCTATGGAGCCGAAATCAGGCTTACACTCCTGTTCTATTGGCACTACCCTAGATATGCGCCTCGGGAGTGAGGAGAACAACAACGAACGCGCCAGCAAAGGATCCAGTGATGTCCGGACGACAAGCACCCCCTCGTGTCGGGTCATCTCCACGCGTGCGTCTCGGTCCTCGGGAAGCAGGGCATCCATAGCTTCAATTGCAGCAGCCTCACCTGAACCTGATCCGCAGGTGACAACCAATACCGCCATCTGTCGCGGTTCGACAGAGTTGGACCAAGTATTTATAGCCCGAGTCTGGCGGGTCCGACCCTTAATGGAACAGCCGAACGAGGCAAAGCAGGAGACACCGAAGGCACTGTATCAATGCCTATCCTGCTCCGAAGTGTTTGCCCCAGATATGATCTCCACGAGAGAGATAAAGTGCCCCTACTGCGGCTACAGGATCATCAAGAAGGTCAGATCTGGCGGCATGAAGATGGTCAAGGCTGAGTAGACCTTCCTAGGACAGATACCATTCAAGATAGGGGTCGTGCCAAATCGACCAGAACTGTGCGGGGTTCTTCAGGGGTATCAACTGGTCTTGGGTTGCGCCTGATGGGCTTGGGTTCCTGCCCAGAGGCAGACCGTAGAGTTCGTTCACATAGAAAGGTATCACCTCAGATACCGAAGCGTCCAAGTGGTTGAGAAGCAGTCCTCTCTCCTCATCACGGCGTCCCAGTTGTCTCATCACAGCGGCGAGATATGGAGCATCTCTTGGCCAAGTCACGCTGGTGTGGTACTGCCTGTCTCCGAGATACGGTTCAAGTGCCCTTCTCTGGACGATCATGCCAAAGGGAGCCACCTCCAAGCTCAAGACCTTCATTTTCCTGGTGACGAGGAGTTCCGAACACGCGTGCGAATAACCTTCCTCCAGTCTGTCGAGAGGAATCTGGTCCTTGAACATGGCCAACGCAGAGAAGGAAGGTGAGGACGGCGTGGTGTCCTCTCTTGTGTCTGTTTCACTCACCATGACTAGGTTCGGAGGAAGGCTGTGTTTCGTCTTCGTCACGTAGCGCTCAAGAGCCTGAGTCGCTAGTCTCTCATGATGCTCCAGTGTTCCCACACTTGTTCTCAGCTCAGTCGCTGACCTCACTGCATGCCTCAAGACCGACACGAATAGGGCTTGCACCTCCGGCAGAAGGAATTTGGGCGCGTTCATCATGGTCTCGATCTGGTGGGCTGACAACCCTTCGGAAAGCATGTCGCGAAGCCATTCGCCCGGAACTCTGCATGGAATCGAACCCAAGTGGATACCGTCAATCTCAACGTCTGACTTGCTGTCTACCCAACTGTGGTTAGGAGGTGAAAACAAAGCTCCGTCAACTATCCTTGCAGACGGAATGGCGTTGCTCTCCAGAGCCTGCACAAACCTCTGCATGGAAGAGATGCCTCTGGACATAAGTTGCTCGTCCCGGATGGTCTCCCCGTAGTTCAAGAGCAAACGGTGGAAAAGGAGCGTTGAGTCCACTGACCCATAGGAAGCCTGTATGGTCCCGGAGACCGCGGTCAAGTTGTCAGGTGTCAATCCGTTGGCATCCATGTACTCAAACCCGAGGTCGAGCTGATCCCTGATGAACCGTGACAGACCGAGGATCGTCAGCGTTCTGAGGTTCCAGAAGAGCCCTTCGTAGATGTCCCTGAACCACACTTCCCTGAACCAGTGAGCTCCGGCCTCTCCTGAGACTCTGCTGGGGCTGTCTCTGATTCTGATCCCGAACGACATGAGCGCTGCCAGTCTGCCGTACAGCGCGTCCCTTGTTTTCTTGTCTACACTTGGTTCGGGGAGGGAAGACAATACAGCATCGAGTTGAGCCGCTGTAACGCCTGAGGAAGCAAGCATCCTGTCCTTTGTGTCCGAGTTCAGCGGCCAAGTACCTGATAGAGAGATGATGAGGGTGTGAGTCTGGGACGATATCTTGACGCCGTAGGGGCCCATGACGTTGATCGTGCGTTCTTCAGGTGAGAACTGCAACCCCCGCTCGGTGACCCTTCGGAACCCGTAACCCTGTTTGTAGACCCAGCTCAGTGTTGACACCGAGGCCTTGGAGCTGTCAATCTCACCATCGCAGGACAAACCAAGACTGGCCCCAGAGCACGACGCGAGCAGCCCTCCGTTCAGACTCCGGTTCAAGCTCACGGCCCGAGGAGCTTCCTTCAGCGGTCTGAGGTCGACCAAGAAGAAGAGATTTACTCGTCCGCCGATCAGGCCGTCAGGGAAAGTGAGAGTCAACTTCAATCCACCAGCACCAGCACTTCCCGGGTCAGCTTGCGCGTACTCCACTGTGATCAAACCGTCGTCGATTAAGTAGTCGTACCTCGCTAGTCCGACCGAATAGTGAATGGTTGAGGGGGTCAGCCTTCGGCCATCCTCGAGCGAGATGCCCACGCCGTCCATCACCTTCCATGGCTCCCCCCGAATCAGGACTGTCAGTCCCTCTACAGGCATGTTGCGGTTGGGGACCCAGAACTTGGCCAAGTCGGGCATCTGGACCTGAACAGAACTAACGCTCGATGACCACTCCATGATAGGAGACCTAACCAAGACCTTCATCGTCCTGGCGTAGTCCCAATCCGGGTCCTCGAACGGGTCCATTTCCAATGAGGGGCTGACGGACAATGAGGAGACTCAGCGAGAACTAGCATATGTCTTTTTATGTGCGAGTTGGCCGGACTCCACTGGATCACCGAGGTCCTCACAGTCGTGCCATGTCACGAGCCACCATCAAGTCCGCTTTCCCCAAGATGTCGGATCACATTTTCCTAGATAGGATCCAAAAACAATCTTTATCAGGCGTCAACTTGACCGTAACCGAATGTCAACCGAATCGCGCAGTGTCTATGAGGAACTCCTATCGCTCCTCAGGCCTGATAGTATTGCGGTGATAGGCGCAGCGCGAGAGCCCCATAAGATGGGGCACACAATCGTGAAGAATCTGATAGTCGGAGGTTTTCCCAAGGAAAGAATATTCCCAGTGAATCCGAACGCCCATCAGATCCTTGGTCTGAAGTGCTATCCTTCGGTGAAGGATATCCCTTCTGAAGTGCATATGGCGGTGATCGCGGTACCTGCGAAGGCGGTCCCTCAAGTGCTGAGGGAATGTGGGGAAAAGCGGGTAAAGGCCGTGGCGGTGATCGCGGGTGGTTTCAAAGAAGCCGGCAACGCGCAAGAAGAAGAAGAAATCGTCGAGATATGCAAGCTGGCTGGCATGCGTCTTCTCGGACCTAACATCGTCGGAATAGCAGACACAGTGAAGAAGATGAACGCCACTTTCGTCGAGTCACCGCCAATAAAGGGGGACATAGGCTTCATAAGCCAGAGCGGAGCGCTTGCGATGGTTGTGGCTGAGTGGACGAGGCAGAGGGATATTGGATTATCGGACCTAGTAAGCATAGGAAACAGGGCAGATGTGAATGAGACTGACCTCGTCCAGTTCTTCGGTGAAGACAAGCACACTTGTGTCATAGCTCTATATATAGAGGGCGTGATGGACGGACAACGTTTCATCAGAGTCGCCAAGAATGTCAGCAAGAGCAAGCCAATAGTCGCGCTAAAAGCTGGAAAGGCGTCAAGGACCGCGGCAGCCATTCTCTCGCACACAGGATCCTTGGCCGGTTCAGAAGCGGCATATGAGGCCGCCTTCAGGCAAGCGGGGGTCATAAGAGCCCCGACTATCTCAGAGCTGTTCGAATGGGCATCGGCTTTGACGATGCTGCCTCTACCGAAGGGTGAGGAGACGGTCATATTGACGAACGGGGGCGGAGCGGGCATCATGGCCACCGACGCTGCTGAGGCATTCAATGTCAACCTCATGAGCCTATCGAACGACCTAGCCGAGCGTGTGAGGAAGTTCATGCCGCCGTTCGGTAGCGTTCTGAACCCGATCGACCTCACGGGAATGGCAAGAGTTGAAGACTACGAAGGAGCTATCCAGACACTATTGAGCGACGAGAATGTCAAGAACATAATCGTGGTGTACTGCGACACTCCCATTACTCACCCAGTAGAGGTCGCCAACGCCATAATCAGGGCAAGTCGCTCGTCTCCGGTGCAGAAACCAATCGTGACCAACTTCATAGGCGGCGAGGAATGTATCACCGGGATGAGGCGGCTTGTGAAGCACCGTATCCCAGCCTACGTCACCCCCGAGGAGGCTGTGGCAGCATTGGGTCAGCTACTTGACCGCTTCCGGTTCTTGAACAGAAGCGACCGAGAGCAGGTGGAGATCAAAGCCGACAAGGAGAAGGCCAATTCAGTCATCGACCCCGCAAAGCGAGAGGGCAGGAGAGTCCTGATGCCTTCGGAGGCTGCGACAGTTGCAGGAGCCTACGGGATACCGACTCCTGACAGGATAATAGTGTCCAACCCAACCGCTGCAGTCAAGAAGGCCGAGGGACTGGGATATCCAGTAGTGCTGGAGGTTGAATCGCCCGACGTTGTTCACAAGGTCGATGTTGGGGGCATCAAGATGAACTTGGCTGGCAAGTCACAAGTCCGCAAAGCCTTCGAGGAAATCACGAGAAGTGTCTCGGCCAAGGTTCGAGGAGCTGACATAAGAGGTATCGCCGTCAGAAAGATGTTACCCCAAGGAAGGGAGCTATTCGTCGGAATGCACAGGGATGCGACATTCGGCCCACTGATAAGCTTCGGAAGTGGCGGCACACTTGTCGAGCTGTACAAGGACGTGTCCTTCAGAGTGACACCTCTGACGGTCAGTGACGCCAAAGAAATGATGAGGGAAACGAAAGCTTACGACCTGATACAAGGCATAAGGGGACAAGAGCCAGGCGACTTCGATGCTGTCGTTGAGGTCATCTTGAGGGTCGCGAAGCTATCCGAGGACTTTCCTGAGATCACGGATATTGATATCAACCCGCTGTTCCTGTACGGAGCGACGGAGAAACCTGGACCGCTCTTGGCGGCAGACGTCAAGGTCATGATAGAGCCAAGACAGTAGGCCCATCAAGGTAGTCCTCCGCTGTTGCCGGAGTGCCTCTACTTGCTTTTCAGCTCGTGGCACTCTGTTCAGGTCGTGGCACCTTGTCTTGGCCAATGCCAGGGGGTTTCATAATCAACGTTAGCACTAGTCCGACCACTGTGAACCCCGCCGTGATGTAGAAGCCCTGTACGTAGTTTCCATAAGTTGGGTTGGCACCCAGCACTGATGACATCAGCATAGGTAGTACCACGCCTCCGACTCCGTAAGCGCTGAAATACAGGCCGTAGTTGGGCCCCACGTTCTTCGCTCCGAAGAAGTAGGAAACCATTGTAGGCATGACCGCTAGGTATCCCCCGAACATTGCGCCGAAGATGGCAACGGCCAAGAACAGGAAGGCGGGCGAAGTCGCGTACGGGAACAGTGCGAGCAAACACGCCAGTTGCAGCACCAACATGCTCAGCAATGTCGCCCTTGGACCAATCATGTCACATATCTTGCCCATTATCGGTCTCCCGAAGGCGTTGGCCATGGCGAGAGCCTGTACCGCAAAGGTTGCCATCCATGCGAGTTCTCCCTTCAGCCCTGTTACGTCTGTGGCAATCTGTGCGATATTACCGATCACCATCAACCCAGAACCAGCTCCTACGAGGTAGATCAACCAAGTCAGGTAGAATACAGTGGTCCTGACCATCTGATCCGTTGAAAAGTTAAGCGAATTCACGGCCCAGGCTTTCCTAGATGATGAAGCCGAACTTGGAGCTTGCTTCCAGTCTGCAGGAGGGAACTTTAGAAGCGAGCCGAGCAGGGACAGGAGTATCGAAAACGCTACCCCCAAGATCAGAAAGGTATTTGCGATGCCGTAAGCATCCCTGAGAAAGATGACGACAGGTGCCGTGATGAGAGCCGACAGGCCGAAGCCCATCACGGTCAGACCCAGCGGTAGTCCTGGCTTGGTGGGGAACCATCTGCTGACGGTAGCGATTGGTGGATTGTAGGCAAAGCCGCATCCGGTGCCCGCAATTAGACCAAATGCGAATACTGTGATGTACAATGTCGCTGGTGGAACGAGTGCTATGCCGTAGGACAGAAGGTAGCCGAGCCCCAGCAACACAGCGCCAATCAATGCCGGCTTTCTCGGTCCGACCTTGCCCACCATTCTGCCCGAAAAAGCGAATGTCACGCCGAAGACGAGCAGAAAGACACTGAATGGAACTATGGACTCAGCTGGAGTCAGGTTGTACGGGGCCTGTTGAAGCGCTGGCCTGAAAACGCTCCACGCATATATCGTACCGAGGCATAGGTTGATGATGAATCCGGCGACCACAAACATCCATCTGCTCGGTACCTTTTCCTCTGCCATCTCGTCATCCCATCTTCATTCGTGACTCGGACCGATGTGTCTCAACAGCCTTCCTACTTCTGTGCTACAGCTCTTCGGAAGTCTTCCAGAGCCTTTGTGACTTCTCCTACAGCAGCCTCATCTTCAAGAGTAGTTGCGTCGCCTATTGGGGTGTCAGTAGCGATGGCTCTAATGACTCTTCTCATGATCTTCCCACTTCTCGTCTTAGGCAACATTGGCACGAGGTGAACTTCGGAAGGCGTAGCTACGGGGCCTATGACATTCCTCACGTGTTGCTTCAGTTCCTCAGCCAATTCCGGCGACGGTTTGTAGCCTACCTTCAGCACTACGAAGCACACAGGAACTTCTCCTTTTATGGGATCTGGCTTTCCAGCTACAGCGGCCTCGGCAACGGCTGGATGGCTAACTAGCACATCCTCCAGCTCTATGGTTCCCAGCCTATGACCTGCCACCTTGATCACATCGTCTGACCTTCCGAGCAACCAGTAGTATCCTTCACTGTCTTGGACTGCGTAATCTCCCGTGTAGAAGAGAGGCGACTTTGCCTTTGGGTATCTCTCCCAGTAGTATTTTCTGTACCTGTCGTCCTCCTTGAACAAGGTCATGAGCATGCCAGGCCATGGCTTCTTTATGACGAGGTTGCCCTTCGCCCCTCTCGGAAGGGGACGCCCCTCTTCGTCCACTATCTCAGGTTCTATGCTTGGAAGGGGCAGAGTTGCTGATCCAGGCTTTAAGGGTACGAGTTCGATTCCTGGCGCGGGCGCTATCAGGAACCCACCGGTCTCCGTCTGCCACCAAGTGTCCGAAATCGGGCAGCGCTTTCCACCTATCTTCTCATAGTACCACCTCCAAGTCTCCGGGTTTATCGGCTCTCCCACGGTTCCGAGCATCTTCAAGCTACCCAAGTCGAACTTCTTGGGCCATTCATCCCCGTACTTTATCAGCAGTCTAATGAGAGTCGGTGAGGTGTACAACTTCGTGACGCCGTGTTTCTCAATTATGCTCCACGGCCTGCCTGGGTCGGGAAAGTCTGGGGCTCCCTCATACATCACTTCAGTGAGCCCGTGGGCCAGAGGTGCGAAGACTATGTAGCTGTGTCCAGTGACCCAGCCTATGTCGGCAAAGCACCACCACACGTCGTCATCCCTCACGTCGAAAGACCATTTCAAGGTCGAGCAAATGTATGTGAGATACCCGCCCGTGCAGACTTGAACGCCTTTGGGCTTGGCTGTTGTTCCCGAAGTGTAAAGAACGTAAAGCGGGTGGGAGGCTTCCAAGGGTTCGGGGGCCACGTACTTCTCGGGTGCTTCCCTGACGACGTCAGCGTACCAGACGTCTCGCCCCTTTTGCATGGCCACGTCTTGGCCGGTCCTCTTCACCGTTATGACCTTCTCAACAGATGGACAATCCTTGAGGGCCTCGTCGACTGTTCTCTTGAGCTCGATGACCTTGCCCCTCCTCCAAGCACCGTCGGCAGTTATCAGGACCTTTGACCCAGTGTCTCGCATTCTCTCTGCGAGTGCTCCGGCGCTGAAACCGGAATAGACTTGCGTGAACGGCGCGCCGATCCTTGAGCAGGCCAACATCGCGATCGGGAGCTCGGGCAACATCGGCATATACATCGCAACGAAATCCCCCTTTCGGACCCCTAGGTTCTTCAACGCGCTGGCAAGTGAGTTCACCTCTCGATACAAGGTGTTGTAGGTCAGGATCCTCGTGTCGCCAGGTTCGCCTTCCCACAGTATCGCTGCCTTGTTCCTTCTCCATGTCTTGACGTGTCTGTCGATGCAGTTGTAGGAGGCGTTCAAGAGCGCTCCCACAAACCATCTGGCAAACGGAGGTTTCCAATCTAGAACCTTGTCCCAGGTCCTGGACCAGTCAAGTTCCTTCGCCTGTTCGGCCCAGTAGTCCTCCGGGTTCTCCAACGACCTCTTCCACTCGTCGTATAGCTTCTGAACTGGCACCACTCTCTCTTCCGTCGGAAGAGCTTCCAGCTCGGCTCCTCCACTCTTGACTTCCATACTGTCAGTCTCCTCTTTATCTCGCGCCCAAATCTTCTCTCTTAAAAATCTTTGTGGCTGTATAATTGTGAATCACGATAGAGGGTCTGGGGATGATGAACTGAGAAAGGTGAGAGATCCGATCGCGATGAAGATGATGCGAAAGTGGAGGGTGCTGACACTGAGAGGAGGACAGAAGAACGAGATGCTAGACCGGGTCTCAGCTGTTGAGTTCCCAGTCGAGGAATCGCTAGCGCCACCAACTGTCGCTGAACTTCCACCCGGATGAGCGACATATGCGAATACTCAGATACGGTTTAGAGAGACAGGTTTAAATATCGCTTCCGATATCGTTTCCGATATGAAAAGCGGAACTGCCGCAGCTGATACGGCCGAACAGAGGGTTGGCCCGGCTGATGGGGATTTGGCAGATGGAGTCATAATGAGGGCCGATGGCCTGACTAGGGTGTTCAACCACGATCTCGTGGCGGTTGACCACGTGGCATTTGAAGTCAAGCAGGGCGAGATCTTCGGGTTTCTTGGGCCGAACGGAGCGGGCAAGACGACCACGATCAATATGCTGATAACAATCCTGAAG
>JBGOYZ010000002.1:0-74289 GCA_041479945.1 Thermoproteota archaeon | reverse complement strand
TCCCGGCGGGTCATGTCAATCATAGAGAAGTGCTATGGACGCTCCGAATGAAGTGACCAGTCCTTTCGTACAGGAGAAGTTCAATTGGAGCAGTGCCTCAAAGAGAGGAGACCGATTACGCCGAGCTACAGATGCGAATGCCCAGCTTGTCACATGGACTCCGACGTGTTAGTCTAACCCCGGATTTCCTGTACTCGCACACTGTGCGCCAGATTCCGTTCCAAGCCTTATATTCTGTGCAATCTTCGAGGCATTGAGATGCAGACTCGTTCAAATGGGAAGGGATCAACGCATTTGGCGCTTGCTCTCTTCACGATTGCCTTATGTCTGTACCCCGTGCTCGCCATTGGGGCTACCGCCGGAACATCAAAATGGTGTTCGAACCCTCCGACGCTGGACGGGGTAGCGAGCCAAGGGGAATGGCCGAATTCACCTCAGCTCAATATGACCAAGACCAGGATCTACTTCATGAACGATCAGAAGTTCCTCTATCTCCTGGTGGACCTGCCGGACAGCACGGGCAATGTCTCCGATAATCGTGTCACTCAAAGTTATGGAGACGGCATGGCTGTGTGCGTCGACCTAGACAGGGACGGAAAGAAGACCCCGATGGTTGACTTCAAGTACACTTGGTTGATGGGACAACAGACCGCCAGGGCCTGGCCCATATCGGATTCGGGATGGACCGGAGGATACACCAATACAACTTCCAAGATCGTCTGGGGGTTTGGTCCCACCCCGGCAAGCTCAACACCTCACAGGTTCTTCGAAGTCAAGCTCAATCTGACGGAGATGAGGGCGAATCCAGGCGACAAGATCCGCCTGGCCTTCTTGACGAAGTCCGTGACCCCTTCTTTCATTGATAGATACCCGCTAGGTTTCGACAACACTCAGAGCTTCCCAGACTTCTATGAGCTGGAACTCGGGGTCGAGACCTTTTACCTGGTCCACTACGTTGCGACCGGTAACGCCAATCCTATCACAGTACCAGCTGATGAATGGGTCAACTCTGGAAGTCCAGCCACAGGCTCATTCCCAAGTCCTGTGATAGTCGGTGGCATAAAGGACACCTTCATAAGCGACGATAGGCCTGCTACGATAACAGGACCAACCACGACCACTGGCACCTATCAGACCTCTTACCTGGTCCACTACGTTGCGACCGGTAACCACACTTCTATCACAGTGCCAGCTGATGAATGGGTCAACTCTGGAGGTTCAGCTACGGGCGTATTCCCAAGCCCTGTGCTGAACGTTGCTGGTACAACCAAGGACACCTTCCTGAGCGACAACAGGCCACTCACAATCACAGCACCCACCACGATCACTGGCACCTATCAGGCCTCGTTCGGGCTCGAACCTATCCTCTTCTATTCGCTGGCTGGTCTTGCTGCAGTGTGTGCAGTGGTCATAGTGATCTTGCTGGTCCGAAGGGGGAAGGCCCGCCCCTCACCTCCTCCACCTCCTCCGCCAGCATGAAACCGTCGCGTCTTCGCTCTCGGAATCAGATGCCTCATACCACACGCACGAGCATACGATTGGGGCAATGAATGGTATCCGCAGCTTCCGAGGTCCACTCGGAATCAGGTAGTAACTGAATGCGCGATCTATGCATTTTGAGCTCGCAGTACGCAAATCGGCTGTGATTCCAGATCAACCATAAATAGAATCTCTCATCGGAGCTCACACAGCCACGAAGTTGAAGTTCGTCCAGACAACCATATATGGTGTCAGCTACTCTCACCTTCCATGGACACAGCCCCAGTCAAACTAGATTCACCGAGGTTGGACAGAGGAGCCCCCGTGATGCAAGCGCTGAAGGACAGAAAATCTGAAAGGGAATTCTCGGATAGGAAGCTTTCCTTGCCGCATCTATCGGAGCTGCTCTGGGCAGCTAACGGCGTGAACAGGGAAGATGGCAGACGCACTGCGCCTTCAGCACAGAACAAACACCTTGTGGATGTCTACGTGGTGCTACAAGAGGGCGTCTACCTATACGAGCCTGCAGGGCATCAGCTCTTGCCCCTCGTGGAAGGCGATTTCCGAAACCTGACGGGCATGCAGGATTATGTGTTCAATGCGCCAGTGAACCTTGTTTATGTCGCCGACCTTGACAAACTGAAAGATTCGCGTATGCCCGCACCGGCCGACGAGAAGATGAAGTGGGCCTACATCGAGGCAGGCCATAAGGCCGAGAATGTCTACATCTATTGTGCTTCGGAAGGATTGGGCGCGAGAACGAGAATGCTGATCGACAAAGAGAAGCTTGGCACTGTTATGAAACTCCGCCCCGAACAAACAGTGATCTCGGCACAAACCGTAGGATACCACAAATAGAAGGAAATGTCATGCATGTAGTACTCTCACTTCCGTCCGACGCGTCCTGCCAAAGACCACCCGCACATTGACCTTTCATGAACCCCGCTCATTCCTTCTCACTGGAGATTCGGCTGGACTTTGGTCGCCGTGCACCTTTGTCTATGGATCTGGTGGTATTGGCGGGTCAAACGTAATCCTGAATATGACCCCATCGTAGAAGTCAATGGGTTGGCTGAGAGTGAAGCTGTAGACCACATCATACAAGCCACCGGCGACCCTGTCGACGTAGGCCTTTCCGCCGAGCGCTCGATACTGATCTGCTTTGCGTGTAGCCACGACGTAGCTTTCCTCGACTTCTCGCCAGTACTGGTCCATCGCGCCACCCAGCAATTGAATGGAGATTCCCGCTATCGCCACAAACGTCAGGATTGCCAGTACCTTGTGGTTGTACGCAATCCTGCCTAGGCGTTCCATTTCCGAGGTTCTAGTCGGGTCACGGTATTTCAGGCTTTTCAAGTTCTTCGGGTGTAAAGATTTTCGCACACATCACACGTCCCCTTACCGAGATCGTTCCGTCCTATTTTCTCCTGATTCTCCTCTCTTTGGCACCGATTGCTGCCGAATCGCGCAGAATTGGTCATGATTCGACCACGAGTTACAGCAAGGGGCTTCGATATCACAGAGTCGGTGCTGTGCGCTGGGATTCATCGACTTCTGAAATCTAACTTAGACATGGTGGTGCTCCGTGGGACGAAGGCATACACTATGGTCACAACGGAGGAGGGGGTGGAGGAATTTCCACAGTCCCTTCCATCGCGGATCGCCCCCTGGCTCTCTTCATCTCTAAGATCAGTATACCGATGAACAGGGCCATCGCGAGAGACCCTCCCAACAGATATGCCATGCTTGGCAACAGCTTGGCAGAGCACGAGACGAAGAGAGCAAGTGATCCTGCGAAGAGGGAGGCCCAGAGCGCCTTGTTGTATTCGAAAACAGCTTTCCCTTCGAGTGGCCTCAGGGGGAAGGACGAGTAGTAGGCTGACATCGTTGTCAAGAGCATACCTGCGTCCCCGATGAGTTCATACCCCAGCAATGTGAAGCCGTAGAACGGGATCATGAGCGCCAGGTCACAGAGGATTTTCAGAGTCCCGATGAGTCCGGCACCTTTCACGTCCAAATCGCCTTCGTAATCGGTCCTCCAAGGGGAGCCAAACGGCAGGAGAAACCCTAGCCCTGAGATGAGGAGGGCGAATAGCCCGTGGAGCCACACCTTGAGCTCGCAAAGGACATTGAGCATGTTCCCAATGATCAGAGCGACTGCCTCCTTGATGACGAGGAACAGGACTACCGTGATTAGCACGCTGGGCATGACTGACATGAGTTCGGATACGTTCAGAAACCCCGACAAGCCGTTCAGTTCGGCATATGAGAGCACGACCACTAATGCAGTGGCCGAAATCACGAGAGAGAGAAGCCTACTGATCGACATGTATCTTTTGCGCCTCTTGACCTTCGCCTCCTTCCCGGTCACGTGTTTGAAGGTCTCCTCCGTGTAGAACTTGAGGAAGTCCTTGATCGAGTTGGGAAGATCCAGTCTGGACACGGCCGCGTTGAACTGTTGTCCCAATCCCGTCGCTCCTGCGGTAGCAGTCAACCCAGCGGAGACTCCAGCACCGATAGCCACGGCCACCGATGCCACCGGCAGGGACGAGGGCGACCTCACAGGTTCCTCCTCATGTAAGGGTGGAGCACCTGTCGTGTATGGACCGGAACTCACGTGGAAGGTATAGTTCGCGACCTCGCTTGCCAAGTCCATGTCCCAGAGTCGAACGCTGAAGGGGCTACTGCCGCCACTCTGGATGCTCGGTATCTCAGCGTCGTTCGCGCCAAGCGGTATTCCGAACCTGTCGTAGAAGTCAACTGCGACGTTGACATTCGTGGCCTCCTTGCTCCCCGTGTTTGCTACCTCTCCCTCAACAATGAAATCGCCGTATTGATCCAAGCGAGACGAGTGGGAGAGTATCCTGAACTCCCTGTAGGGCGCATAGTCTGCCTCGATGCAAACAGGTGTCAGCTCATAGCTGACATCCTCGTCTATCATGGCTGAGTACGTGGCAAAGACCAGCTTGTCTCCCGGGACCATGACGCTGAGCGGAATCGGGTAGTATTCAGCCCCCATGATCTCCCCACTGGCATCGTAGAAGGCCACATGGACGGACACGCAGTGAATGTTCTCCTGTCCCGCGTTTGTCAGCTCACCTATCACGGACTTGGATCCGTAGAACGATCTCAACCTGTGATTGAGGATGACCAAGTTCCTGTATGGTTGCTCCTCCGTAGTTGCGTACTTCAAGGAGATGTCATAGGCGTCAACCTTGGCGCTCGCGACCTCATCTAGAAGAACGACATGGAAGGGAAGCTTGTCGCCCGGCCCGAGCAGGTTGTAGGGCGTCTTCACACCGTCCACTTCCCGGTATGTTCCCAACAGTGACTCGACCGGGCCAGCTGTTATGCGATCGCCCACTGCATCGTAGAATGTCAAGTCTACTCTGACATCTTCGATGTTTCCCGCGCCCGTAACCTGGATCACCCCAATCACGTGCAGGAAATCTCCCTCGTAGTGTCCGTCGATCTCGAAAGTCCCATGTTCTATGAACGATTTGTGGCTCATGACCTGAGCCTGTTCATCAGACCCCCTGACGCCGATCAACCAAGGGAGCGAAACCGTGACCAGAAGCAAGGCAATGACTGTGAAGACCACGGGGCATTTCATCGATGCTCGAAGCTGTTGCCATGCTGATGTCGGAGGTCCGCATATAAGCCTTGATGACTTCGGGAGTGGGTCGTACACGAGGTGGCATTCTTTCCCATTCGCAATCTACGACTGTGGAGTACAGCCACCTCCACTTGGATCTCAGCGTTGGCATGTCCTTGTCGCAAGCGATGTCCCGCGGATCTTGGTCGTCATCTGGGATAGGTCTTGCACTCAAATCCCTATTAGGGGAAACGCTGGCCTGAGGACATTGCCTCCCGGCGTTCACTTCGCAGGGGCCAGCTCCGTCGTGATGGCCGCCTTTTCGAACACGGGTTTCAGCAAATCAAGTGCTTCGCCAATAGCCTTCGCCCTGCTCTGTTGAAGGACCAGTTCCTTACCCAGTCTGCTTATCCTAAGCTGGGCCTCAAATTCCTTTTCCTTATCCTCGTTGGACTCTTTTTCTATCGCAAGCATGGCACGTTCTCTTCCCAGTTCCCTCTCGAGAAAAGACATCATTCTCTCAGACCGGCCACGTTCTTCCCCCAGTCTGTCCAAGCTCGACCTCAGCACCTTGGTCTTGAAGTCTAACAGAGCTACCAGCTCAGCCCTGGCTCGCTCCAGATCGGATTTCTCACTAGGAGATACGTTGGGACCTTCGATCAGATCTTTCGCCGTCTTGATCCTTGCCGCAAGGCTTTCCATTTCCGCACACATCTCCCCTGCTGATTCTATCTGTACGTCGTAATCGGATTTCCCACCCCTTCCACGTTCAGAAGGGTGCATCAAACGCACTGACTTCGCAATCTACTTAAGCCTTGCCACCCTCACTGTTCTTGAAACCTCCATTGGCAGCCTGAAATGGTCCCGTGCACGTATCGCCCTAAGGTAATGGGACAAGCCCACCGAAACAGCCGATCCTCTGAGAGGAATCCAGCTCATCTAATACCGCCAGTCTCCGATGCGGCCAGAGCTGTGGATTTGGATTCATCTGCACGTGGGGAAAGCTGAGGGATGAACCCACACGACGCCTAAGAGTGCTCTAAGTCTTATCATCGCGACGATTCCGGGACAAGTTGGTCAAAGACCGAAGGTCCAGCCAGATCTTGTAGACTCCTCCCGCTGGATCTAGTACGCCTCAATCTGGCCCTTGATCCCCTAGTGTCGACCGTGACCGCGTAGACATCCCCAGCTTTTCTGGACAATGTAAACCTCTAGGAGTTTACTCTCATATGTACATCTCTAGGGGTTTACCCCCTTGGCCACCACACGCCCAGCGAGGGCCCGCAAGACAATACGGTCCGGATCTGAGATCATCTTCCTGCCTCGAGAGTAGTCCAGGAGACTCATCCGTTGCGGCCTATAAGACTTCAGAGCGATCGTTTGGGTTGCATGCACCGGCACGAGGACTCGCGGATTCTGGCCAAAGATTAAATCCCCTCAGATAGATTGCGATCCGATGGAACCTCAGAAGATCATTGGAGGGTTGAGTGCCGTCGCAGCATATCCATTCATAGGTGCATCCATCATCCTTTCTCCTTGGTTCGACCTCAGCAACAACGCACTGAGCGATCTGGGGAACTCAGCCCTTCATGCCTCAACCGCATGGATCTTCAACTTCGGCCTGATTCTCTCGGGAGGACTGGTAGCATGCTTTGCCATTCTCATCTCGGTTCGATATCGTTCCCTGAAGTACCTGAGTTGGTCGATACCGACAGCGGCGGCAGGAGTAGATCTTGCCCTAGTTGGCTTCTTTTCCGAAAACACAGGGTCGATACACTTCGTGGTATCCGTGATACTGTTCTCCTTGATGGCTGCTAGCATGCTGATGTACAGCTACTATTCGCGGGCTTTGAGTTCCCCGAAGATCGGGGCGATCAGTCTGGCTTTCGGCATAGCCATTCCGGTGATCTGGTCCATAGGGTGGCCCTGGCACGGTGTGGCAATACAAGAGACCCTTTCCTGCCTCATGACATCTGCTTGGCTTCTCATGGTATCCAACCGCAACGTTTGACGCGCGAGAGAACTCCCGTAGAAGCCGTGTTCGAACGAGTGATGCGCCATCTAGCACGCAGTGGATCCCACAAACTGCAGTGTCAAGGAATGGAAGTTTGAAACCTTAACTTCAACAGTGTGAGAGGTCAGAGGACGGCATGGAAAAGGAGACGATGCTTCCCAGCGAGAGATGGCTGGCTGTCCTGAGAAGAAAGAAGCCCGACAGAATACCGATGGACTACTGGGCAACCGATGAGACGAGCCGGAATCTGATGAACTACTTGGGAGTTGGGACACTGGAAGGGGTGTACGAGAAGCTTCACATCGATCCTCCGGTGACAGTTCACTCTACATACATTGGCCCCCAAGTTCCTGAAGGAGCAGACGTCTTTGGATGCAGGTTCGAGAGAGTTCATTACTCCGCTGGAGTCTATGACGAGTGTGTCTTTCACCCACTAGCACGATATGAATCCGTGGGAGAGATAGAGAGGAACTACAGATGGCCGGACATTGATTGGTATGACCACTCATCAATCCCGGAACAAATCAGAGGTAAGGAAATGTATCCGATCAGAGGAGGAGGCTCGGAGCCATTCCTCACTTACAAGTACTTGAGGGGCCAAGAACAGGCATTCAAGGACCTAATCATCAACCCGGACATAGTTGAGTATTGCATGGGCGCGCTGTTCGATCTTTCCTATGAGAACACAAAGAGGATCTACGAGCAGATTCCGAAAAAGGTGATGATCACCTATGTGGCAGAAGATCTCGGGGGACAGGAGGACTTGATGTATTCGCCAGAACACATCAGAAGATTCCTCATCCCCGGGATGAAGAGGATGATCAACTTGGTCCATGGCGTCGGAGCTTTCGTCTTTCATCATTCTGATGGAGCGATAAGGAGAATCATACCCGACTTGATTGAAGCGGGAATCGATCTCTTGAATCCGATCCAGTGGCGATGCAAAGGAATGGAGAGGGAAGGGCTGAAAAGGGACTTCGGCAATAAACTGATCTTCCATGGGGGAGTTGACAACCAACATACGCTTCCATTTGGCACGGTAGATGACGTCCGGCGAGAGGTGATTGACAACATCAGGATTCTTGGCGAGGGCGGAGGATACATCCTCGCACCCTGTCACAACATCCAATCGATAACTCCTCCGGAGAACATCGTTGCGATGTATGAGACGGGCTATGAGCACGGATGGAGCTAGCCCGGCAGGAGCATGGACTGACCCGTTGAAGCATGTCTTGCGTGAGGCAAGCTCAGGAGTCTCTTCATGATGGTTTCAGCTCATAGCTTCCTATGTATTAGTCTCTCTTTCTGCATGTGATGTGGAGGTCAACCGCTTCCGGAAAAGCGATTTAAGTCAAGTCCTTGTCACAGGGGTTATGAGGAAGCTCAGGGTCGGCATAATCGGAACTGGGAACATCGCCAAGGTAGCGCACCTGCCCAACTACAAGAAGCTCGAGGGTGTCGAACTCGCTGCCTGCGCTGACATTGACCTCAAGGCTGCCAAGGCGGTTTCAAAGGAATTCAAGATCCCTCACTTCTACAAGGACTACAATGAGATGCTTGAGAAGGAGAGCTTGGATGCCGTCAGTGTGTGTACGCCGAACGTCGTCCACAAGGATCCGACCATAGCCGCGTTGAAGGCCGGGGTCCACGTGTTGACCGAGAAGCCGATGGCAGGAAGCCTGTCGGGAGCAAGACAGATGTATGAAGCATCGAAGAAGTACAAGAGGATACTGATTGTTGGATATCAGACGAGATTCAGGATAGACCTGAACTCAATCAAGGATCTCGTGCAAGCGGGAGAACTGGGAGAAGTGTACTATTCGCGCGCTCTCGCCCTGAGGAAATGGGGAGTGCCAGTCAGGCCGACGTTCATCGACAGGAAGTTTTCCGGAGGCGGCCCGCTCCTGGACATAGGGTGCTATGCGGTTGACATGGTAATGTACGTCCTGGGATTCCCTGCACCCAAGACCGCATACGCGGTGACATACGACAAGATCTGCACGGATCCAACGATGGCTAGGAAAGAAGGATGGGGCGGGCACTGGAAGGCGCAGAACTTCAATGTCGAGGACAGCGCTTTCGGTTTCATCAAGTTCAGAAACGGCATGACCATGCTCCTCGAAACGAACTGGGCATCCTTCTCCCCTGCAGACGTTTTCGGAATAGTGTTGCTTGGAACGAGAGGTGGAGCCCAACTCACGCCACTTGAGTTCTACAAGGATGTCCTGCAGAAGAGGGTGGTCATAAAGCCCCACGACGAGATCAAGCAGCCTGACATATACGAGCAGAGGATCTTCAAGTTCGTGGAATCTGTGAGAAAGGGAAAGCCACTGTTCTGTCCTGCGATCGAGGGTCTCAAGGATCAGGCGATTCTGGAGGCAGTGGGCCGGTCAGCCGAACTCGAGAAAGAAGTGGAAGTCGAGTGGGACTTCTGAAGAGCCCGGTCACACATGCTCCACCGCAGGGTCGTTCCCCATCGTTCCCTGTCTAAGGGAATCGTTATTGATTTAAGCAAGTTCCGCCGTGAACCTTAGGGAACATGAGCGTGGCCAAGATCACTCTTCAAAGGCTGAGCGACGTGGCTGAAACGTTGCTCTTCCCACTCTACGTCCGAGCCATTGAATCGCAGCGACCCGATGCCATTTTCAAAGACGACAGAGCCGTCGCGTTGGTCCAACGGATAGACTATGACTTCTCCCAACTCAAGTTTTTTGATGAGACCGACCAAGCATCTGCTGCCCTGCGTACGCGAGAATTCGACCGCCACACGCGGGATTTTCTGAATCGCCATCCGGAGGCTGTAGTTGTCCATATTGGATGCGGCCTTGACACGCGCTTTGAGCGGGTGGACAATGGCAAGGTGGAGTGGTATGACCTCGATCTGCCGGAAGCAGTTGAACTGCGCAAGAAGCTCATCGGCGGCGAAGGGGCTCGCTACCATCTACTGAGTTGTTCGGTGTTCGACAGCACGTGGCTGAAGACTGTGAGCGTCCATCGCCAACGCCCTTTCCTCTTCCTGGCCGAGGGAGTTCTGATGTACTTTGAAGAGGCACAGGCCAAGTCACTGGTGCTGACGTTGCGGGAGCACTTCCCGGGCGCGGAATTGGTCTTTGACGCAGTGGTGCCGAGCGTAGTCTGGGCGAACAACCGCAGGATGGCCACAACTAGGATCAGAGCCCGTTATCACTGGGGACTGAAACACGGCAAAGATCTCGAGAGTTGGGGCGACGGTATCCGTCTGCTGGACGAGTGGTTCTTCCTCGACCACCCTGAGCCGCGCATAGCCATTACTCGATGGACACGGTTTCTCCCGCCGTTTGCCAAAGCAAATGGCATTTTCCACTACCGACTTGGAGAGACCCCGAGATGAAAAGCTGCAGCATGGTTGCTGGCTGACATCTACATTCTGTCAGAATCTCAGAGATCCAAGGACATTCCGATAGCGGTTCGCGCCCGAGTTCCTTCACCAACCCACTGATCTCAGCCATTACTTGTCCCTGCTTGGGTCGTGCTGAAACCATCAGTCAGTCGCCAGTACTACTGCTCTTCATCGTTCCTTACCCAAGGGAACCGAGGTCACTTCTCCGTTCCTGTGTGAGATCAAGCCCGCCTCAAGGACTTCTTGGACGTCCCTTGAGAACTTCGGGTCACACATCCATTCTATGGGTTTGTCCTCTCTGATCCTAGTCAAGAAATACTCTGCGGCGTTCCTCCCGCCTTGAGGCAAAGGTCCTACCTCTATATCTTCCCCGTCCTGCTTTTCCTTGGTGAAAACCGTAGCCTTTTGCGACCCGAGTAAGATCGATCCTTTGGTGCCGTAGATCACAGGATCCACGGGAATTCTTCCTATCTGACTCCAAGTACCTTCTATCGTCGCCGTGCCTCTGTCGTACATCATGACCACTATCCCATTGTCATAGCTCGGAATGAAATCCTTGACGAAGTTGCCAGCGGTCCCGAACACGCGTTTCGGCATTCCCATCAACGACACTGCTAGCGCAACACCGTAGCAGCAGAAGTCCAAGTATGCTCCCGCTGCTTCGTTCTGTCCCATCCACTGAAAGCAAGAGCCCGCGTAGTTCTCCCTCTCGCATGAGTTGTGGCCCACCCGTGTCCTTATGTGGAAGATCCGACCAATAACCCCGTTCTCAATCAACTCACGGGTCTTCCTGTAGGCCGCGGACCACACGGTGGGCCAGTTTACCATGAGCTTGACTTTGTACTTCTCAGCAGCTTCAAGCATTCCCTCTGCATCTTTCAGGCCGTAAGCCATTGGCTTCTCCACCATGACGTGCAGACCTTTCGATGTGGCCAACTCAGTCACTGGAGCGCGGAGGATGTGGTCAGTGTAGTTGAAGACCACATCGATGTCCTCCTTATCCAACATCTCACGATAGTCACTGTATGTCTTGGTAAGGTTGTGTTCTCTCTCCAACCTTTCCCTATCAGAATCCCGCGTTGGCTCGTCCAGTGATGCAGCACAAAGAGTCCCGAGGTTGCCCTCCCTGAGTGATGTGAGGATCTCCCAGACATGCGGATGCGCAACTCCAACCAATCCAACTCGTAGCTTTTCCCCCAATCCGATCTCCACCGATTGTACCGTAGTCCGACTGGGATATATATGCCCAAAGGAATGACCACAGAGTCATCGTAGTGAGGGTTCTCTCGGATTCTGGATCCACCTAGGGAACGCGTCAGTGTGAAGGCATAATAGCACTGCACTAACAAGCCGCCTTCATGGAAGAGAGGATAGCGGGGATAGTTCCGCACCTTTCGAAATCAGCTGGCTATGCCAGGTCGCATCAGTACACGCTAATCGCAACCGACCGGCGATTGATCGTGGCCCAGTTGACAGCTCAGATGATGGAAGAAATCAAAGTTCAGTCAAAAATCAGAGCACAGCAAGGAAAGAAAGGATTGTTCGGAGGACTGCTCGCCGGAAAAGTCTTGACTGCAGGTGATATCATCGAATACACAAACAAGTACTGGGGCATGACTCCAGATCAGATCATCGTCGAGACTCCGGGAAACCTAGCCGTGGAAATATCGAGCGTATCTGTAGCCGCGGTGGAGCACAAGCAGGAGGAGCCTGACGAGGACTCAAGCATAGGAGTGGACTATTACGTTCTCGATCTAGTGACACCGCAGGGCGACTATTCCTTCAACTTCGACGCAGACCCTCAGGACATGAACGTGCTTAGGAGTGTTTTGGGAGAGAAACTGGTTGGTTTTGGCAGGTCCCGCCCAATCAGGCCAGTGAGCACTGGGTCCACATTCGAGCAGGGCTTCCCCCCACCGCCTCCACCGGGTCTCCCTCCCCCGCCATAGCGCGGGGCAAGGACTGTAGAGATCTACCATCGGTCGCACTTCAGAGATGACCGACGAGAAACTAAGGCTCCCTAAGTGCTTGTGTGAAACCCATCTTTGGCGCCGTGCCGTAGTGCACTACCACAAGTACGGAGGCTCAAGGACCGCTCGTAATGTTGCAGGAGGCCCTATTTCTACTTACCGCAACAGTCCTTGGTCTTCTTTCCGCTTCCACATTCACAGGGCTCGTTTGCCTTTGACTTCTTCTTTCCCTTGCTTGCTGGCATTCTCTCTTCCTAGATGGACGAACTCGATTCAGCTCTTAAGTCTTGTGGCGGCGGGTTCTGTCAAGTCTTCGGCTCATTCAGAGTCTTGCTAGCTCGGCCTCAACGGCCGGTCAAGGGATTTCTAGGTAGGCTCGGTTCGCGCCCGGGTTGAAGTACAAGCTCCACCCTTTGTCCTTCAAAAGGTCGGTCCCAACAAGGCTCGGTATGGCCTCTACCTGTTCCAATGTCTTGCTGTCCATCTTCGTAGGCACCAACACATTCATGGATGGCACCTCCACGCTGAGCAGTCTGCCATCCTCCTTCCTGAAATACAATGCTACCGTTCCGATGTTGTGACGGAAAAATGTGCAACCAGCCAAGCCAATGGTCGGGCCGCTCCTCATCCTTGAGAGGGGCAACCTAGTGCTCAGTGCATCCTTGGGCGAGAGCACTGTGAACGGGCTCCCTGTGTCCACAAGCGCGTCAATTGTGACATAGAGGGGAGGCTGAAGAATGCTGAATGTCACAAAGGGCAAATACCCATCTGCGAATCTTCTGACAGTGCAAGGTATGTGGGTCATCTGACCCGCCTAGAGAATGAATGAGATGCCCTTGGGCGGGATGGCTTCGATGAGGAAGAGCGATGGATCCTCTCCTCTTGCCTGTAACTTGCTCATGAGATCGTCCACGGTCTCAGCCGCCTCAACAACTCCCTGATCCTTAACGGCGAAGACCTTGCCTTCGTACTTCTCCTGAAGCTCATCATAGCTCTCGCTGACCCACTGGCTGTCTTTCTGGGCCCTCTCCAACCGCTCCAAGAGTTGTGTTTCTTTCATTTGGCGTTCAAAGGAGTGGAGAGCTTTACCATATTTAAGACTTGTCTGGATAGCCTGGACTGGCGTAGCTCCAATAGGACATCAGCAGGAAGGAGGGAGGGGTTCAGTAAGCCAAGCGCGACAGACAAGACACGAGCAGTGGCAAGGAAGGCTAGTGCCTCGATGCCTATGTCTGTGCTGGAAATGTCGCAGTATTGTTGGGCACCAGTCACCAGTTGCTTCTTGGGAGAGGCCAGCGGGTCGGGCGAACTGGCTCCTGATCTCAGCGCGCTCTTTAATACGGATCCCGACATATCATCTTCGGTGGAGAAGGACTGGTTTCGTTCAATCTCGGCCCCAGAGTTATCATAGATAACAAGCCTGAACGATTCCTGCATGGTCCGGCAGCTGTGGCAGCTCCCAACGGGGACTGGCTGGTCGCGTACCAAGACAGCCTAGACGACCCGGGACGGGATTCTTTCATAAATCAGATGCGGAGTCGTGATCAGGGGAGGAGTTGGCGGCAGGACAGCATCGCCTACGATGAACGCGACAAGCGAGTCGGATCCCGCAACCCTGCATTTGGTCTGACGGCGGACGGCAAGATCATCCTTGTGATTCAACGAGCAAGCCCGGATGAGAAGCTACCACATCCTGAAAGCCTGCTGAACAGCACATACTGCATAAGCTCCGACAACGGAAAAGGCTACGAGTACATGGGATACGTGGATCCTATCAGACCAAGAGGACATTTTGGCTCCTCTTCCCACATTCTCCTGCGGGACGGACTTCTGTACATGATCGCCTACAGTCTGGATGGCATCATCCTGTACGTGAGTGAGGACAACGCCTCAAGCTGGCGGAGGAGATCCCTGGTGTTCCAGCCATCCGAGTTTCACGAGGATCCGTGTTACCCCACGGTAGTTTTCCGGCCAGACGGCAGCCTCCTCTGTCAATGCCACTTGGACAGAGCGATGGAGAACTACCAGAAGGCCAGCAAGGACAATGGGTTCACCTGGTCAGAGTCAAAACCGGCAAACATCCGCCTCCGTCACCCAGTCCTCGCATACGTTGGGGGCGCCCTAGTCGCAGTCGGCAGACTGATGCCGGTGAGGTTGCGCACGGGGTTCTACCTCTCGGCTGACGATGGGGAAGCTTGGACAGGTCCGTTCGACTTGGCCCCTGACCTTCCAAATGGGGGAGGGGGTTATACGGCGGTGATGCCCTTCGGAGACAGAGCATTCATCGCTTTCAGCTACTGCATCCAGCCCGCTCGAGATGCATATCCCCAAGCGAACTCTATACTAGGCGTCACGTTGAACGATGTCTCCATATGAGCAAGGGAGAACCGCGCGCGATAAAGTGCCACGATTGTGACACGCGTTTGGGCTGAAGACACAATCTGATACTCCACTCTCGGTCTTATCAGATTGCACGCACTTTGTTCTACCCCTGCAGTACGCACAATCTCAGCTGAAGTAAGAAGTCCTAGGCCAAGTCTTATAAGTAGAATTTGCAGCATCCCTTCTGTCCGTTGGGGATTAGCCGCGAGACACTGCCGCCTCCGCCGGCCTCAGGCACTACGCGAGCGTTCACCACGGTTGGCGTTGTTCTCCTGCTTGTAGATGCGGTCCTTTTCGGAATCGTACTGTGGGAACGGTACCCTGCCCACTACTCCCTTGAAGACGAAACCAAGACCTTCACGGTGACCTCATCTTTCCTCTTCGAGCCTCGGCTCGTGATCGAGGTTTCGTACAAGTTCGCAGTGATGGGGATCAACGTGGTATTCACTGATGTCGAGATATCAGACAGCTCAGGAGCAGTCTGGACGCATCGGTTCGAGCTGAGGTCGCCTGGTGTCACCGTTGAGACGAAGTCCGATAATGCCTACGTGGATCTGTCTCCAGGGATCTACTCCGTCAGCAGCAGAGGTGCTCCGACAGAGGTCGATCAGCAGTTCTTGGCATTGCCCGGCCAGTTTTTGGCCTATGGCCTTGTGCCCGCGCTCGCGATAGTCTCTGTCGCTCTTCTGTCATATGCTGATGAACCCGACAAGCTAATCTCGGAGATCAGGAGAGACTTCACGAGCGTTACGAGGCTGCTGGGGGGAGTCGTCGTGCTAGGTGTCGTATGGGGGATATTGATCCTTCTGCAGGCCTTTGTGATAGCGAGTCTGCATGAGGTCCTTAACCTCATCATCGTGTTTGCGATCCTAGGAGTCGTAGTAACAATCTATGAGGCGCTCAAGAAGATGGGCGGCAAAGTGAAAGACAGGCTGTCCGCCTAACGCGCGACGCACGCGAGCTCCCGTGGGAACCAAACGTCACTCTAATAAGTCCAGTGCGCAAACGGGTCGGTGAGAAGACAATGAAAGAAGGAGTCAGTCCCTGGGAAGCGTTCAAGAACGAAGAACCCGAAGTTGTGAGAGCTTACCAAGAAATGATGAAACACGCGAACAAAAACAACGCTCTCGACAAGAAGACAGCGGCACTGATCCATGTTGGGATATGCTCGACCATACGAGAAGCAGGCGCGCTGCGTCATTTCGTCAGCCAGGCATTCGAGGCCGGAGCAACGAAGGAAGAAGTGGAAGCAGCTGCGTTGCTAGCTTTCTCCGTGGGGGTTTCGTCCGCTGAACTGAGCATACCCATAATCCTCGACCTTGTGGGGAAAGGTCAACACAAGTAGTACTCACCCAAGGCCTTAAGATAGTAGAGCGACCTACGTGAACGAGGAAATGTCCCGCGATGACCTAGCAAGGCTTCCCTTCATGAACCAGAGGTTGGGCATCGAGGAGAGGGTAGCTGACCTGCTGAAACGATTGACCTTGGAGGAGAAGTTCTCACTATGCGCCGGCAAGAACCTTTGGTCGACGAAACCTGTAGAACGACTGGGCATCAAGGGGTTTAGGATGAGCGATGGTCCCAATGGGCTCGGCGCGATTCTATCCGTGTTCAAGAAGGGCACGTACTTCCCCGCAAGCATCTGCCGAACAGCCACGTGGAATCCTGACCTCTCGAAACAGTTCGGAGCAGCTCTGGCCCAGGAGGAGCGCTCGATCGGGTATCAAATGGTTCTCGCCCCCGCGGTCAACATCGATCGAACTCCGCTAGGCGGGCGGACATTCGAGTACCAGACGGAGGACCCATACCTGAACCGCAAGATGGCGGTTGCTGTCGTGCAGGGGATCCAAAGCCAACGCGTGGCTGCATGTGTGAAGCACTTCGCATGCAACAACCAAGAGACGAATCGCACGAAGGTCAGCTCGCAGGTCAGTGAGCGTGCATTGCGGGAGATCTACCTGCAGGCCTTCGAGGCGGTCATAAGGGAGGCGGATGCATGGTCGGTGATGGGGGCTTACAACAAGGTCAATGGGACCTACTGCTGCGAGAGCCATGACCTGCTGACAGAAAGGCTGAGGGAAGAGTGGGGTTTCAGGGGGTTCGTTGTTTCGGACTGGTACGCGGCAAACCCAACGACTAGCACTGAAGGCTGTGTGAACGCGGGGCTCAGCCTGGAAATGCCGGGCGGAGGCAGCAGGTACAGTGAGAAGGCACTGCGGGCAGCATTCGAAGCGGGCAAGTTCAGCGAGGACGCGCTCGATAGAAACCTGACCGCCCTGTTGAGAGTGATGTTCCTCGTAGGTCTTTTCGACGACGAGAAGACGCTGCCAGCTGGGAGCCGGAACACACCTGAGCATCAGGCGTTGACCCGGAGGATCGCGGAAGAGGGCATCGTCCTGCTCAAGAACGAACGTGACACACTGCCATTGAAAACCGACGAGGTCAAGAGGATCGCAGTGCTGGGGCCGAACGCGGACAAGAAGATGGGCTTGAAGGGCGGCAGCTCCATGGTCAGGCCGCCCTATGAAGTCACACCACTCAATGGTCTGAGGGAACGATGCGGCGAGAAGATCGAAATCGTGAGGAACCCTGCCGAGGCCGACGTGACAATCATCTTCGCAGGACTGTCCCAAGGTCTGCTCAAAGGGATTGACACTGAAGGCGAGGACAAGAAGAGCCTTGAGCTACCGCCCGATCAGGTTGCGCTGATCAACGGCACCGTGGAAGCGAATCCGAGGACAGTCGTGGTCTTGATCAACGGTAGCCCAGTGACGATGGACGGCTGGCTTGAGAGGGTGCCGACCGTGGTGGAGGCTTGGTACGCGGGGCAGGAGGCGGGCCGTGCAATCGCGGCAGTGCTGTTCGGCGACGTGAACCCCTCTGGGAAGCTACCTCTGACGTTTCCGAGAAGGCTCTCGGATTCTCCCGCGCATGCTTCGGAGAGAACCTTCCCCGGGGCAGAGGAGGTCCACTACGATGAGGGGGTCTTCGTTGGCTATCGCCATTTCGACACGAGAGGCATAGAACCATTGTTCCCGTTTGGACACGGGCTATCGTACACCAAGTTTGCCTACGCGAACCTGAGGATCAGCGGCATGGAGGTAATAGGTGATGTGACCAACGCGGGAGACCGTGCTGGTGCAGAGGTCGTCCAGCTCTACGTGCATGACTCTACCTCGAGCGTGGAACGCCCCCTGAAGGAACTGAAGGGTTTCGAGAAGGTGCACCTAGACCCCGGACGGACGGAGACTGTGACATTCACACTCACGGAGGAAGACCTTTCCTTCTGGGATGAGAAGACGGGTCACTGGACCACCGAGGCAGGCGAGTTCGGTATTCTCGTGGGCAGCTCATCAAGAGACATCCGTCTACAGGGTGAGCTGGAGTATGTGGAATGAACTTCCGCTCACAGGATGACAACTTTCGTCATTCCCTGTCCAACACGTTGAATATGTTGACCGCAATGACGTCTGGCATGATTGGGCCCCCACCATAGGTGCCGGTTGTGGTGTGGTGGGCGTCATGGAAGAGAGCGTCCCAATCTCCGCTCTTGACCCGATCCAGTGAAAGAGCAGTGTTGACTGTGTTCTCGTGGTCGATCATCCATCTCAGGACGGCGATGGTGATACCTCGCTGGTAACGGTGCCAGTCAATCTCTGGATCGATCTCTCCCCAGTCTATGCCCAGTTCAGCAGACTGGGCGAAGGTTTGCAGAACCTCCCACTGAACTTGTCTGGCCACCCAGTCTGAGAGCCACCAATCAGTCGCGCAGAAGCATGGTTTCGTGTTGTACATCTGGGGCAATCGATATGGTTCCCACAGGTGGGTGAAGGGAAGCAGCGAACGGATCCAGCGAATCGCCTTCTTCAGGTAGCGTGGATCCTTGAAAGCCTTGTAGCCGAGATAATAGGCGATGGCTGCATGACCAGCAGCCAGCAGGTTCGGGCTGTGCAGAGGGGTCTCCCACCAGTCGCCGCCTTCAGGACGCTTCATAGACAAGCAGTAGTCCAAAGCTTTCTTGGCAGCCTCACGGAACGACTTCTCACCAGTCATGTCGGCCAATATCAACAGATCGATCGCAGGCTGAACACACAGATCTAGAGCAGTATCGCCTTTCTTCCCCAAAGGCTTCAACGTTCCGTCAGAAAGAGCGGAGTGGTCCGGGAAACTATGTCTGCCGTCTGGTTCGAATGGGAAGGAGCCATCTTCCCTCTGATAGGACAGGAGTTGGCGGCCGTATTCGAGCCGTTTCTCCGGGCTCCAGATCTTGAATCGTCTAGAGCCACCCCAGACTTCATAGGTCTCATATGTGGGCTGTCCTCGAACCCATTCCAGCTTTTCAGCCAAGCCCTTGGCACTCTCGCGGTCGTGGCCATCTTTGATGTAGCGTTCCATAAACAGGGGTTCCGCCGGACTCGCCGCGCCATTTCCCTCGCGGTTCATGCCCCAGCCCTTGCCTTCATACCAGAGGTTGCTGTTGTAGGCACGGGCTATGCGGTCCAAAGCTTCGGAAAGTGGATAGCGTGGCTTCGGCGGTTCAGGCAAACCATGCCGCTTGGCCCAGTCTATCATCACGTCCAAGCTGTCGCCTTCGACCAGAAACACTTCTGCTTCAAGCTTGATGGTGCTATTTGTGCGTAGCTCCAATGGCGGGTCGGCTTCCAAGACGTTCTCTTCTGCACCCCAAGCAACGCTTGGAAGCATCAAGCCCATGATGTGGTCGTTCTTCCGGTCGATGAAGTTCGGCGAAGCGAATACCGGCTGAGGATAGGGCCGGTCTGGCGCGAAGTTTGCCAACGGGTCCCAAGCTAAGCCGATGCCAGTTCCATCATGGCTCAAAGCCATGAGTCCTGCTGCCACTTTGAACGGATGAGGAACAACACGTAGGGCCCATGGATGCTGGAACCAGTCGGTGCCGCTAGACCACTCATTTCCGACAAGCCATTCAAGGCCCGGAAAGATCCCATCGTCCTTCGCTGCGCCGAAACTGTTAGCACCAACTTCGAGCCATGGTCCCCGAAGATAGCTCATTTCGAGTATGGCCAGAAGCTTGAACTCGTAGGTCATCCTCAGGACCGGGGAGTCAGGATCTAACGTGACTGTCACTTTTCCCTCGATGGCCGGCTGAGTGAAGGGTAGCTTGAACCAACTCTTGAAACTTGAGGTTCCAGCCATGTCGCTCAAACTCGTCAACGTCACAGGGAAGGTGAGACGCTGACCAAACTCACCCTTCTCCAACTCATACTTCTGAGCTTCCATGCGCAGCGGAATAGCCAGACCGGGGAACTTGACCTCTCCGAAATGGTCCAGCACGGCAATCAGCTGGCCAGTCGCGTTGAAGATCTCAGCCCAACCCCAACCTGTCAAACGTTTGTGGATCTCGACACGCATCTTGGAGTTGCCAACCTTGACAGTCTCGCCACCGTAACTTGCATCCTCATAGATCGGCAATAGAGTGTCCTCCTTCAGACGCACGATACATCCTTTGTCTATATAAGGCGCCGCTTTCCAAAACACAGACCCAGCACCTGCATTGACGTCCTTTGCGGCCGGTGGAATGGATATTGCGATTCCCGTTCTGCCCAGCCTCTTGGACGAGCGTCGGCAATGGCAAATCGGAATAGGCCTGCGCGCCAAGAAGCCATTTAAGGCAACGGCCAGTCGAATTGATCGGTCAACATGGTGAAGATAGCCACTGGTAAGGGCTTCGAACTCGAACTCCCCGAGAGCTACGACAAGATGAAGCGGGAAGCGGAGGAAACCATAACGAAGATCCTGGAGGACAAACCAAAGGCTCTGAAACTCTGGAAACTCATGCAACAGGACGCTGAAGTGAATGCGGATTGGGACATGTCCAACTACATCGCCGTCGCTAAGCTCCATTTCAACGACCACGGCGAGATTCACATGAAGATAGTTGCGACGAATGCGCTGAGAATGCTGAAGTTGCTTGATCAAAGCGGCGTCGTCGGCGACTTGGTGAAAGAGAAAGCAGGAGACATAGATGATGACTACCTCGTGGTCTTGGCAGGAGGGCTGCTGCACGACATAGGAAATCAAGTACATAGAGTCGATCACAACCTGCATGGTGTGTATCTGGCGATACCTCTGTTGGATCGCCTTCTGCCCGAGATATACGAAGACCCTGAGATCATGTACGAGATCCGCGGCCACATTCTCAACTGCATCTACTCACACGAATATGATGTGCAGGATCTAACCATAGAGGCAGCTCTCGTTGGGATAAGCGACGGGACGGACATGACGAAGGGCCGAGGGAGAATGGCGTTCGACAGCGGAAACGTGAACATACACACGGTTTCGGCCCTCAGCATTGAAGAAGTGAACATAACCAAGGGCACAAGTTGCCCGATCGGGATATACATCAAAATGTCAAACAGCGCTGGGATTTTCCAGATCCAAGAAACCCTCTTCAAGAAGATCGTTGGCGGACCCCTAGAGCCTTACGTAGAGGTCATTGCGGAGTCCAAACCTGACGAACCTACTCAGGATGAGAGAATCGTGCATCGAGTTGTGTTGCAGGGCAGAAAGTTCAAGGCCCTCTGAACAGATCCATCAAAGCCATCTGGTGCAGCCCTGACAAAGCCTCAACTCTGACCCAAGTACCGCGTGACGCGTCCGGCAGATTCTCGTTCCAAGGCTTATATTCAGTTGCCGGCTAGTCGGCGATAATGGCTGGCATTTGGGACAGGATGAAGCAGAGGGCCGAGGAAGAGTGGGAGAGAAAGATCCTAAACGCAGCACAGAAGAAGACACCAGTCGAGATAAGGATAGGATATGATGTCTGGACCAGAGAGCACTGGGTCTATGTGAACGACACCAAAGTGCACATGGCCAACAGCAGGGATGATTCGGAGAAGTGGATGTACAAGATAGCACAGTTCCTCAGAGAAAAAGAATACGACGTGAGAGAAATGGGAGGCTTCAAACTTGCGGCAAGCGACATCGGAGCCATCACAGTGGATGGACAGAATCCGCCGCCGGCTCCACCACCGCCCGATCCGCCTCCTCCCCCACCATAGCGCGCGATGTGAGCTCGCATCTCTTGAGACATGACCTCCTAGAAGGCGACTCCGATTCAATACACCGCGTTTACAGAAGGCCTGCCATTCCAGTCCCTCAGTCAAAGAGACTAATATCGGCCGCACCAGTCTTCTGGGCAACGGAATTGCGAGTCGCAATCAGGGACTTCACCGTGAAGTGGATCGGATACGAGAGCGTCTTCTCTGGGCTGAAGGATCTGGGGTTGGATAGTTTCGAACTCTACTTGGATAGGGAACTCAAAGGAGCCAAGTATAGTGACATGGGCCAGGAGGTCTCGCTCGGCTTTGATATGTCCTCGCCGCAGAAAAGGCACGAATTGTCCAAGAGACTGAAAGACGAGGGTCTGACTGTATGTGCCATACTCGTGGAGAACGACTTCGCCCGACCTGATCTGGAGGCTGAGGTGAGATGGGTGGTCGACGCCTGCAATGTCGCACCGGACATAGATTGTGATACGGTGAGGATTAACCCTCCGATGAGAATTGAAGAGGGCGTCCCGGAAGGCGAATACGTGAAGACGACGATCCGGTGTTGCCAGGACATACTGGACAGAACGGAACAGACGGGCGTTTCTCTGGCGATGGAGAATCACGGCCTGATGGGCAACAGGCGAGAGTTCCTCAAGTCCGTGTTTGACGGCCTTGATTCAAAGAGGATGGGACTGACCCTCGATACGGGCAACCTCTTCTGGTACGGCCACCCCTGGGAGACGGGGTACAGCATCATCCAGGAATTCGCTCGACGCGTGAAGCACGTGCATGTCAAGAACCTATCCTTTCCGGAAGAAAGGAGGAACAGCAAGCGCGAACCTGGCGAGGGTTGGCCAGACTCCGCGGCGACAATATACGAGGGCGATGTCGACATCGGCAGGATAGTCAGAGTTCTCAGAGCGGCCGAATATGACAAGGACCTTGCCCTTGAGGACGAGTCGCTTGGCAAGTTCCCGCGCGATCAGAGGATAGGAGTAGTCAAGCAAGATGTGAGCTTCCTGAGGAAGCTCTTATGAACGCCCTGCGAAGCCACTGACTCGAACCTACCGCACGTGTCTCCTGTGGATCAAGGACGCCTTTCTATAGGGACCCGTAGATCTCAGTCTTGCTTTCTTCTTCCTCTCGATCTCTCTTCTGATTCTGCCCTCCTTGTCCTGCCTTCTCGCCATCCCTCTCAACGTCACCCCTAGTGCTTGGCCCTCACGCCGTGTATCCATTGACTATGGGCATCTTCCATCCGATGCCGAAGGACCTCGGTGTTATCTTGATGCACGGGGCCGCCTGCCGTCTCTTGAACTCCGCTCTCCTGATCCGGTTGAACGTGTCTTCGACGACATCTTCCGGGTAGCCGGCACTAATCAGATCCTGCTTGCTCCGGCGATGCTCTATTATCTCATCTACCAACGGGCTGACAATGTTGAAGTCAAAGGGGTCCACCTGCTGTTTCCTGAGCTCAGGTGATGGCTTCTTTGTGAACACGTTTGCCGGAATGACCTGTTTACCCTTCATCTCGTTGAAGCACTGCGCGATCCTGTAGACATCCAACTTGTTCACGTCACCAAGCGCACCTATCCCGCCGGCCATGTCCCCGTACAGCGTGCAATAACCCAAGGCGAGTTCAGTCTTGTTGCCTGTGTTCAGCACCATTATCCCCAGTTCTCTCAGCCGGTTGGAAACGTCCATCAAGCAGTTGCCTCGCACTCTTGGTTGGATGTTCTCGTCAGCAACAGGGGCGTCTTGCTCCATGCTTGCAGCGAATTGTTGCCGCACTTCCTCCAACGGCCTGCGCAGGTTTTCTCGATAAGAATCCAGTATCGGTTGGATTCCGAATCTGAGAAAGTAGATCCCGAGGTTGTGAGCTAACTCCTCTGCATCAGCCTTGCTGTGATCGCTTGAGAACATGGATGGCATCGACACGCCTATCACGTTCTCGTTTCCGAGAGCTTCAACAGCTATGCATGCACTCAATGATGAGTCTATCCCTCCGCTGAGTCCGACGACGGCTCTTCTGAAGCCGGTTTTCCTGTAGTAGTCTCGCACGCCTAGAACCAGAGCACCGAGGATTTCCTTCTCTCTGCTGTAGGCAGGTGGCTCGATTCGCTTTGCAGTTCTCTCTTTTGAGTCGACCTCGACGACCACCAAGTCCTCTTCGAACTGCTTGCCTACGGCGATGAGGTTTCCTGATCTGTCCGTCGCCAGGCTCTGCCCATCAAACACGAGTTCATCCTGACCGCCAACCAAGTTGACGTAGAAGATGGGGACTCCGTTCGCGTTTGATTTCTTGCTCAGCTGTGCTATCCGCTCTGACCGCTTTCCTGCGTAGAAGGGCGATGCCGAGATATTGACTATGATGTCTGCACCCCTCCTTGCGAGCGTCTCCGTGACTTTCACCTTGTATTCGTCATCCCACAGATCCTCGCATATCTCCACACCCAGATTGAAGCTCTGCCCACCGATGTTCACATGCATTGGTTTGATGTCCTCGTCTCTTGCGGGCTCAAAGTACCTGTCTTCGTCGAAGACATCGTATGTGGGCAACAGAACCTTGTTGGCCACACCGACTCTCTTGTTCCCGATGAAGACAGAGGCGGAATTGTGAAGCCGTTCACCTTGGAGGTCTACGAAACCGACTATCGCAGCCATATCGCTGTTCTGGTCAATCAAGGAGTCCAGCAGTCCCTTGCTCCTGCGCACGAATTCTCTGTCAAGTATTAGATCCTGAGGAGGATATCCCGTGACTACGAGTTCAGGAAATGCCACCAAGTCCACGTTCTTCTTCTTGGCCATAGCAATGAAGTCCTCGATCTTCTTGATGTTCCCCTCAAGATCCCCTACAGTCGCGTTTACTTGAGCCATCGCTATTCTCATTCTACGCCGAGGCACCTCCATGTCCTTCAAGCGTTTCGCAATGAAGCATTGACCTTGAGTAGGAGAGCTACCGCTTATGAACGTTAATCTCTGGTGTGTACGCGGCTAGACCACCGTGCAATCTTCGCTTTGGAGTCTTGCTGAGCCGCATCAAGCAAGTAGTTGCCACACAGACGCCGGATCAGGACCTTCAAGTCCTCTTGCCCAATAATGGGAGATTGCCCGCGCCAGGAGGGCAGGCGTGGAAACGAAGGAATATAGCCCGGCTTTCGACTGCTCGATGGCAGGTATGACGAAGACGAAGGTGCTCTTTGTGTGTTCTGGCAACATCGACAGGAGCCCCACGGCAGAAGGGATGTTCAAGACGAGGGCGGATCTCGAGGTGATGTCGGCAGGAACCTCACTGCTTGCCAGAAGGAGAGTGACCAAGCAACTCATAGATTGGGCTGACAAGATCTTCGTAATGGAACAGAAACACGCTGACCGTCTTGAGCATTTGGAGCCAGGGGCACGTGCAAAGATCGTCGTCTTGAACATACCTGATGAGTATCACAGGAACGATCCAGAGTTGATCAGACTCCTGAACGAGCGCGTGACCCCGTATCTGCAGCAGTCTAGCACGTGCACAACCCATTAGGCTAACTGGGCGTAGTCTACTACTTCACAGGGCAGAAGAGACAATAGGAAGAAGCAGTTCACGCTCGTGCGCGGCCAGCCGGGTGACGAAATACAGGTCGGGGAAGTCACGATAGGAAGAGCATGACTGAGACAGAACGGGGGCCCATCATTGTATGCGTAAACGACTCTCCTGTCATCTTGTCATAGCTTTCTCGAACGCTGGAATGGCTACTATCAACATGACCGTGCCGAAAGCAACGAGGATCGCCATGTCTGTGGCTACGTCCGTCAACCCGACTCCGAAGATCATTATCCTTCTCATGGCGTCGACAGCGTACGTGAAGGGAAGCCAGCGAGAGATGGCCTGCATGAAGTCCGGCATCATCTGTATGGGAAAGAATACCCCGCTCAGGAATATCATTGGGAATGTCAAGGTCATCATGATCATGGCGGCGGTTTCTTCATCCTCGGCTACCGAGGTCAGCGCGATGCCCAACCCGACGAAGCTGTACACACCCAAGAAGAGCGTAAGCAGGACCAACACGAGGTTCCCCTGAATCGTGACCCCGAACAGGATGATGGCCAGCGCTAGGGACACGGTCGCCTGAATCAGCCCTCGGATCATGTGACTCAGGGCCTTTCCGCCGATGATGGAGACTCTGCTTATGGGCGCCGCCAAGAAACCCGCCAGCGTCCCGGTATCTTTCTCGTATGCTATTGCGCGGGGCAGGCCGGTCATCAGGGAGGTTATCACATTCATTATGAGCAGGCCCGGGATTATGAATTCGATGTAGCTCCCTCCCCCACTGACGACGCCCTCGATCTCAGCGGAATATGGGACCACGATCGCGGTGGGATTGACGTGCACCTGCCTCGCGTATGCGTAGACGTTCAGTGTCGCCTGCATCAGGCTCATTCCGTTGATGACCTGAGTTAGAACCTGAGAGAGCGCTTGCGAAATCTGCGGGTTTGAGTTGTCGGTCAGTATGGTGATGTTGGCAGTATAGAGGTGCGTGGTCAATGCATCTGAGAAGTTCTCCGGAATGATTATCGCTCCCAATGCTTCGCCCCTTAGAATCATGTCCTTGGCTTCCTGAAGACTGGATGCTGCTTTGAACGTCATCAACCCTTTCTCAGCATTCAAGGTTGACAGAGTGTTCAGTAAGATTGCGCCTTGAGGGCCCGAATCGTTGTCTACGACTGCGACCGGTATGTTGTTCAGCACGTTCTGGGAGGATGGGAATATGAAGCTCATTATGGTCATCATGATTAACGGCATGAGGATCATCATGGCTAGTCTCATCCTACTGCGCCACAACTCCATCAGGTCCTTCCAAGTTATCCACAGAGCATGCGAGAGTTCTTGCGTTAGTCCCATTGTCCTGTCACCTCCTCACACCTCAGAATCCTCCGTGACGAAATCTAGGCCTCGCGCTAGCACCCTCGCGCACCACGTTCATCTCCGCCCTCCGTCCGGTTATCTGAAGATAGGCATCATCTAGGGTTGGCTCGATGTTCTTGATGTAAGCTATCTCGCCCTTCCTAGAACGCACTTCGTCTATGACATCGTCAATGGCTTCTTTGCCCTTCGCGTAGATCCTCAGCTCCGTCGTGTCTTCAGTCAATACTTCGTTGACACATGCCAGAGACCTGATTCCCGATATGAGCTCGGGAGTCAGATTAGGCACCTTCAGTTCCAAGACGACTGTATCCGACCCAGAGACTCTCCTTTTCAGTTCGGCAGGTGTGTCAAGGGCCGCAATCTTCCCGTGATCAATCAGGGCTATCTTATCTGAGAGAGCGTCCGCTTCCTCCATGTAGTGCGTCGTAAGGATCACCGTAATGCCTTGCTCTTCGTTGAGCCTCTTGGTCAATTGCCTGATTTCCAGACTTGACTGAGGATCAAGCCCTAGAGTGGGTTCGTCCAAAAAGAGCACCTCAGGCATGTGGAGCAGCCCACGGACTACGTTGACTCTTTGCTTCATGCCGCTTGAGAAGTTTCCCACCCTACTATTTCTCCACTTTGTCATTTGAACCAGCTCCAGAAGCTCATCGATTCTCTTGCCGAGTATCTCCTTCGGGATATCATGGAGCTTTCCAAAAAGCATCAGGTTTTCGAAGGCCGTCAGGTGGTTATACAAGATCATCTTTTCTGCGACGAGCCCAATGTGCTTTCTGACCTCATTTGCCTCCTGAACAACATCGAAACCTGCAACCGTTGCGGTACCGCTGGTTGGTCGCGTCAAGGTGCAGAGCATCCGTATGAGGGTGGATTTCCCAGCACCATTCGGCCCAAGCAGGCCAAACACTTCGCCCTTTTCAACTTCAAAAGAAACACCGTCTACGGCTCTGACCTTTCCACCGAAGACTTTCGTCAAGTCCTTTGTCTCAATGATCGATGGCATCTGCGCTTCGCCCCTTGACTATGATCCCCTTCTTGTCACTCAACTGCAACACCTTTGCCTAGTTCTATATCGGAAACGATATCGGAACCGTTATTTAAGCCTTCCGAATAATTTGTTGCTCACAGACTCCAATTGCGGGCGCAGCAAGCGGGTGGTATATATGCGTTGTCCAGAAAACGGCAGATCAGCAGTCAGATTCCGGATTTCACGTCATGTCGGCGGCATTGTGGGTGGCGAGGGAGGTGCCGTCGTGATAGCAGCTTTTGGTCTTCGGAGAACCAAGACCGCCACCACTACCACGACCACCAGGATACCTGCTGCCAAGCCACCGACAATCACGAGGTTGAGTTCCGTCTTCCAACTCGCGGTCAGCGACACCGACTGAGCAACTGTGAACGAGTATGTGGCTGAAGAGGAGACAGTGATCCCTCCCGCCTTCCAGCCCTCGAAAATGCAGTTGGAGAAGATATCTTTTTGGATAGTTGTCGGCGACACGGTCACTGTGGCTGTCTTTCCGCTCTGGTAGTAGCCTTGGCCGGATGTGATCCCGTATTGACTCGTCACTTCGACCTTGTGTGCGGAGACCAGCTGCAGCACCTTCAGGGCACCGTCTTTGTAGTGGTTCGCATTCGTCCCGCCCTCTATGAAATAGAGCCAGCCAGAGGAATCGTCATATCGGACACACATAACATGGTTCAGCCCAGACAGAATCGTCTCGTCAGTACGAGTTGTCAGTCCGACCCGTCCGATGGTCCCTTGGAAGTAGTCGGCATAGTAGAGGTACTCTGAGCTGAACGTGATTGACATCACTGGCTTGTTGAGGAATGTCTCAGTCGCCCCGCCGCTGATATCGAACCTCTTGATCGCTACTTGGTCTGAGAAGTAGACGTAGTTCCCCATCTTGGATACGCACCAGGCTACTCCCAAGCCCTCTTTCAGGACGCGCGGATGCGTGTAGTCGCCCGCTGGTAGCAAGTAGATGCTCTTGGCGTCGGCCTCGTAGCTTGAGCCTATGACGAGGATGTCGCCATTGGAATCGATGAATATGTCTGTCGCCGCGATCTCAATGTCGAGGAGAGGCGTTTCCGTGTTGGTCTCGGGATCTACGACGCTCACAGATCCGTTCTCCCCCGGTATGTACCCAACGTATGCCGCTAAGTAGATCTTGCCATCGCTCGCGACGGCGACCGTCCTAGAATTTCGGGAGTTGTTCACCACCACGATATTCTCGCCTGCTATGACATCATATCTGTCAAGGCAGATCTTTCCACGATAGACCGAATCTCTTCCGGCATTCTCCAAGATGTACACATAAGGGCCCTTGACCCAGATGCTCTCTGGAAGTTCAAGGTCAGCCACGAGCGACACTGCGGGATGGCTCGCGATAGTTACAGTGACTTCCCCAGACTTCAGGCCAACGAAGCCTGTGGTCGTCCTAGGAGTGATCACCAAGTAGTAGGTACCTGCCTGCAACGACAACTCGCAGCTGGTCACGTCGCCGAAATCGACCGAGTTCGTGTAGCTCTTTGAACTTGTCCCGTAGGATACTGTGTAGCCGGACGGACTTGACACGTCAGGGTCCGCGGCAGAGGGGACTATTTGTCTGTCGTACACCTTCAGCTCGTCGTAGGTTCCCAACATACTGTGCGGCCCATAGGGCCAATAGGCGTTGGCGTGCGTCTGATTCGTCGGATCCTGCCCCAAGGAGAAACTCCCGGAAGTGCATATCTGGCCGGTATGCCCACTCCTCGCCCATTCCCGTCCGTTGACGTAGAGGATATTCCCGTTCGGCCCCCAAGTCACTGTTATCATATACCAAGTGTTCGGATCCCACAGCCATATGGGGTAGGTTGAATTCCAGGAGAGCGTTGCCTTCGAGCCGCTTACCTCGGCGCTGATGATCGTGGGGCAACTGCTGCGAGTGGCGCTGGCGCGGTACCACGTGCTGCCATTCCACATATTCATAACCAAGGTCGAGCCAGTTGATTCTGCCGTGAGCGACACAACTGGTTGAAGCAACACACAGAATGATCCTTTGGACGCCGGCTTCCAGCCAACGTTATCCAGCAGGAAACCGTTGCTTGGGGGAGCGTTCTTGGAGTAGTTGGTCCAACCTTGATGTCTGTAGGAGTAGAGGCCATATATGTCCGCAGGTGGCTTCCAGTAGAACTCTATCGCTCCCTGATCCGAAGACAGGATTGAGCCACTGTACCTGATGTAGCTGTCGTCGGACGTGAATTGGGCAGCAAGTCCCTGATGACCTGATACGAAGGCCACCCTCGCATTGTCATTGCCCGTGGACGAACCATCCAGATGATCTACGAAGACCGGTGTCACGTCCTCGGCAACCACAGCGGCCGAGCATTGCAGTACGAGTGCCAACGCTATTACCAGTGCGAGTAGCTTACGCGGCATGTTGAGGCATCCTGACAATCTTATTTAAGGTTGCCACCTGACGTGACCAGTATCGTGCACTCATTTCCTGCCCGACGTATGTTGAAGGCATCGTGTTCGCGAGTGGGCGACTTAGGTGTTGACGCACCTCAACGACGGGGACAACCAGAGATCAAAGAAACAAGACTTAAGTGTCATGCAATGACAGAAAGAGTCGCGCACATTCCCAAGAGCTGAGTAAAGTATGGAGCCTGTGAAAGCGATACCATTTCTTCTGGTCCTTCTGACAGCAGCGATGTTGCCAACACCCAATGCCGAAGCGGCAAAGATCCGAGTTGCTGTGTCGTATGGTATGATCGCGGCTCCGGTCGAGGACGTTGGGCGCAACGTGATCGAGCTGGTTGAATTGTTGCCGCCCAATGTAGAGCCGCATGAATACTCTCTTTCGCCTGCCTTGGTTGCCGAGGCCAGCCAAGCCGACATCATTGTCATCTCGGGACACTTGAGTTGGGAGCTCGACCTTGCCCAGCAGGTAGCCCTCTCTAAGGGGATGTCTGAGAAGAATGTCACCATTGACCTGGTTCATGACTTCCCGGATAAGATCAGATGGCTGACGCTCCCCAATGAAACAGGCGTCAATCTGCATGGTTTTTGGTATTTGCCCGAGAATTACCTGGCCATAGCCAGAGCTGTGAAGGACAGGTTGGCAGCGCTCAGGCCAGAATTCGCGCAGGCACTGGAACAGAACTATCAAGACATAGTCACTAGGATGGGGGGTCTGACGACGAGAATATCTGTGATCTCAGATGATCTCAAGCAGTACAATCGCAAAGTGCTCATAATATTTCCAGAGGAGCAGTATCTGGTCGCACCTTTCTCTCTTGAGGTCGGGGAGTCCCTCGTCGGATCCAGCGAGGAGATCACACTCTCTGCGTCGCGCATGCAGTCCATCGTCACCAACCTAAAGACTGGAAAGTACACACTCATCGTCACTTCAGACCTGACACAACTCATGAGCATATTCGAATCGGCAAAGGCGATATCCTCAGAAGCGGGAATCCCGATAGTCGTACTGACCGCCATCCCGAGCCCTTCCTTTGACTCACTGCTGATGTACAATGGGGGAGCGTTGGAGACTGGATTCATGCTGCCGACGAACTCCGCCTCGTCCGGCTTGAGCTCGCTGGATCTGCCGTTGCTCGCCATCATTGCGTTGCTCCTAGGCATAGCGACTCTGGAGTACTATTTCCTCACAAAAAGGGGCGCTGGCCTTCTGAACCGACCTGCGGTCACACCCGCAAAACGGATATATGATAGGGAACTGTGCAGCTTCTTGACTGATGTCTGCTGGTGAAGCTCTCAATACTAACTCCATAAGAGCGGAATCGCTCACGGTGGCCTATGATGGAAACGTCGCTCTCACCGACGTGACGTTTGAGATCAGACATCCTTCCTTCGCCGTGATACTAGGACCGAATGGATCCGGAAAGACCACGCTGCTGAAGGCCATGCTGGGAATGCTGAGGCCGCTCAAGGGATCTGTGCGGATACTGGGCTATGACCCTCTGGTCGATCAGGAGAAGGTGAGGAGCATTGTCGGCTATGTGCCTCAGAAGGAGAGAGTCTCAACGGAGGTTCCCCTTGAGGTTAGGGATGTCGTTGAGATGGGGATCCAGATAAGGAAGGGCCTGCCCAGAATCACGACTGCAGACGACCTGAGGCAGACCAGCAGTGTTCTCAAGATGGTCGGTTCAGGCGACCTGGAAGGGAAGCTCCTCAACGAACTCAGCGGCGGGCAGCGGCAGAGAGTGATGATAGCCAGGGCGCTTGCCTCGAATCCCAAGGTTCTATTCCTCGACGAACCTTTCATCGGAGTCGATGCGAGAGGTCAGAAGAGCATAATAGGATTGCTCGAAGAGCTGAACGCAGAGAAGGGAATAAGCATTCTGATGGTGGTTCACGACTTCAACATCCTGTCGGAGCACATCGATGTCCTTCTACTGCTGAAGAATAGGCTGATCTCGTACGGACCTCCGCTTGAGGCACTGACCCAAGAGGCTCTGGAAGAGGCGTACGGACCCGGTTCTAGGGTTCTCAATTTCGCCGGAGTGTGCTACACAATGACAGGTGACACCCACCATGGTTAGCTTGCTCGACATCTTGATGGAACCGTTCATGATCAGAGCCATCCTCGGCATAGTCTTCTCGGGCTTGGCGACTCTGCCTGTGATCTTCTCGAATTTCAAGGGCTTGGGGTACATGCCAGCCGAAGTGTCGCATGCGGCATTGGCGGGAGCCGCTATCGGGATCTTCCTCGGGAGCGTTTTGAACATCGGAATAGACCCTCTGATATTCGCTCTCGCCTTCAATTTGTTGACAACGCTCCTGATCGCTCGAGCAGGCGAGGGAGCGGAGACAGAGAGAGCTGGCGTCGTGTTGGGATCTATCCTGGCCCTGTCAGTGGCAATCTACGCCTTCATAAAGGGGCTAGGTTCGAGCGAGATGGCGGCCCGCATCGACGGCTTCCTCGTGAGTGACCTCCTGCTCCTCACCTGGAACGACATCGCCTTGCTGGCCTTCATCTCCATCGCGACTCTGTTCTCGATCCTTCTGTTCAGGAAAGAGTTCACGTACATCGTGTTTGACCCGGAGGGGGCAGCCCAGCTGGGTCTCAACGTGAGATTCTACACATACTTTCTCTTCTCACTGATAGCTGCTTCAGGGGCCGTGGTCGCCAGAACAATGGGAGCGCTTCTAGTTCACGCAGCCATAATGCCTCCTGCGGCCATCGCGGCCCTTCTGACGAAGAGACTGGACAGAATGCTGCTTGCTTCCTTCGTCATCGCATTGGCGTTCGGTTTGGCTGGGTTGTTGATCTCAGCGGTGATCAACCTTCCCTCATCAGGGACGATCGGCTTGTTGTCCAGCTTGGCTTACGTAGTGTTGCTGTTCTTCAAGAGCAAGCAAGCCTAGTTCCCACGACAGAAACGCAGAAGGGGTCAAGCGAAGGTGCTATGCTGTCCGTTTCATGAGGACCGTGGTTCTGACTCAGACTTACCGGGCGCTATGAGTGAGGACAAGCAAGGTGGACAGTTCGTGAAAGCATATTTCGGCTCCGTATCAAGATGCCGCAAGGTTGGGAGAGGCTCCTAAGGTCAGACTCCGGTCGCAGCTCACTCTTTTCGATACCACGAATCTAGTGGTGGGGGCCACAATAGGTGCAGACATCTACGTGGTCTCATCGTTCGGAGCCGCCTACCTTGGCCCGTCGTCACTCTTGATATGGGTCATGGCTGGCATCATAAGCATAGTGATCGCACTGTGTTTTGCCCTATGCGCAACTCTGCTCCCTAGAACCGGTGGGCCTTACGCTTACGCTAGGAAAGCATGGGGGCCGTTTGCGGGATTTCTCGTGGGCTGGTCACTTTGGCTTGCCGAATGGACATCGCTGGCCGTTTTTCCGATAGCATTTGTTCGGTACCTGATGTTCTTCTTGCCCAACCTCGACTGGACACAGCAAACGATTGTCAAGGTGCTGTATGTAGCATTCCTAATAGTCACGAACGTCGTAGGCGTCAAGGCGGCGGGCAGATTGAACGACGCGCTGACCTTCATCAAACTCGCCCCGCTAGTTCTCTTCTCCGGAATCGGCCTTTTGTACATACTCTCTAATCCGTTGGCAGTCGCGTCCAACCTGACGCCATTTGCACCATACGGCTTCACGAACGCGGGGGCGGCCCTCATCCTGATATTCTGGGCCTATGCTGGCTTCGAGATCTCCAGCATACCAGCCGGGGAGATTGAACACCCACGCAAGACTCTGCCAAAGGCCATCGTAATCGGGATGCTCATCGTGACCGCCTTCTATCTAGTGGTCAATGTGGTTCTCTTCGGAGTGCGACCGTGGTCCCAACTTGCTGCGGACACGACTCCTTTGGCTTCAGCGACTGGAGATCTACTGAGTGCGAGCCCTGCTCTTTCGCTGATCGGTGGAAGCATCGTAGGGATAGGGGCTCTGATCTCTGTAGCAGGCGCGGACGAATCGGGGATGATAGGGACATCGAGATTAGGATATGCGCTGGCCGTTGATGGCCTGTTTCCCAGAATCTTCGCGGAGGTTCACCCGAGATACAAGACTCCTTACTTGGGAATCGTTATCCAGGCCGTCACGGCTCTTGTGGCCTCGATGGTGGCGGACTTGAGCACGCTGATTGCGACCTCTGTCTTCTTTCTGGCTATGACTTACGTGGCAACCAGCCTCTCGATTTTCCCGCTCCGAAGGAACAACAAGAATCCAGAATCCAGCTTAAGAGGTGGTTCGCTTATCGCTTTGTTGGGAACTATCTCTTCGCTCTATCTGATCACGCAATGCTCCCTCGTCCAGATCACGACAGGGCTTGTCCTGATCGCCGTTGGCATCCCGATGTACATCTGGTATTCCCCGAAAAAGGAAATGGATGAACTCAGGGATGTGTTTCTCTCGAGAGATTCCATCCTACAGAGAACGTATCGTGAGGAGGAGAGATTTCTGGCACATATGCTGCGACACGTGAAAAGGCTCTACAGGAGAATCGTAGGAAAAGAGAACCCTTGGATTGTGGCAGAATAGGCCATGCAATTGAAGAGCGCGCTGTATGCCTTGGTGCAACGCGTCAAAAGCGATCTTGGTGCCAAGGTACCTCGGTTCCTGAAGAAGACAGCCCACATCTAGAGACTTCGAAGTGCTCCTTTGATGATTTCCTCCATGGTCTCTAGATTCGCTGCGATGATGCTTCTGCCAGCTTCAAAGGAAGCGAACCGTCTTGGGTCGTCACCGGCTGTCCCAAGTGGCCACTCTTTCGGATCCTTCGGAAGATTCTCCATCTTGACCAGTTCCGGTTTCTCGGCAAGCAGGACCGATGTCTCGTTGCTAGCCCCATGATCGATCATGAACCCTTTCTCACGCTCGTCGAAGAGTCCCCACATCGTGAATAGCCTGACGCCGTGCTTCTTCTCCAACTCCTCGGCGTGAACCAGAAAAGACGTAGTTGACGGTCCGTGGCCGTGTCCGACGACGATCTTGAACCCAACGCGACGCAACTGCGCGACTATCGCATCGAGGTAGTCGGCGAACAGATGCTCGTCTATCCAGTAGGCGCTCCCCGCCAGCTGGATCGGCCTCCCGAGCACCAAGTCGTTGTTGTCCATCCCATAAAACTCCCTGCCGTCCTTCCTGATTACCTCATCCGGACCCATGAACAGAGGGGGCAGGACAACGCCGCCAACCCTCCGGGCCAACTCGATGAAGAACTCTCTCGGTTGGATCATGTCAGCACCCAGCGGCATGTGTGGACCATGCCACTCAAGTGTTCCGAGGGGAAGATAGGCCACAGGTGACTCCTTGATCCGCTCGGACAGCTTGTCCGGCGTGAGTCGCTCGTAGAGTACCTCCATCACTTGTCACGGCACCAACTTGCTCGGGGAGTACAATTCCGGGTTCATCAAGTGGACCGGCTTCTCACCGTCTAGGAACCTGAACAGGTCGTCGACGATCATCTCGGACTGTCTCTCCACCGTCTCCACCGTGTTCCCGCCGATGTGCGGCACCACCACTGCGTTGTCGAGCTTCAGGAACGGGTTGGACGAGTCCACTGGCTCGTTCTCCTGGGTATCAAGCGCGGCACCTGCGATTTTCCCTTCGCTCAACGCCTTCAACAGAGCAGAGTCATCCAAGGTGCCCGGAGAAGCAGTGTTCACCAAGACTGCCGACGACTTCATCAGCCCGATCTCCTTCTCACCGATGATATGAGATGTCTCTTCAGTCAGCTTCACATGTATGGAGACTATGTCGGACTTCCTCATCAGCTCCTCCAGTGTGACTCTCCTCGCTGGTACGGATGCTATCCTGTCGTCAGGTACATATGGGTCATACACTATGATCTGTACCCCAAAGGACAGCAATATCTTCGCGACGCGGGCGCCTATGTCTCCAAGTCCAACTATCCCCACTGTCTTGCCTGATATCTCCCTGCCCTCAAGCGAGTTGTACATCCGCTGGAAGTCAAACGAGGTATCGTAGGTTATACCTTTGGACAGCACACGCTGCGACACGACTACCTTCCTGAGCAGTGCGATCATCAACCCAACGGTGAGCTCAGCTACTGCCTGTGAGTTCCTGCCCGGAGCGTTAACCACAGGTATTCCTTTCTCTGTCGCGGTTGCCACGTCGACAGCGTACGGATTTCCCCTGCATGCACCGATGAACTTGAGGTTCGTCTGCCTTATGTTCTCTCCGGTTACTTGGTCGGCCTCCACGATCAGGAACTCCGTGCCCTCCTTGTTCAGCTTCTCGCTGAGCTCATCTCCGAAGTATATTTGACCAGTTGTCCTCCAGTCCTCACAGATAACGTCGACCCGCGTGCTGAGCCTGCCAAGGGCCTCCTTCGTCAGGTGAGCGGTGACCAAGCACTTCGGCTTCTTCGACATACGGGGGCTTTGCGTCATGGTGCTTCAACTCTTGCCGTATGGAAGCCACCACATCCTAGTCGGTTCCCTGAGCTTGTTGATGCATATTTGCCTTATGTTCACCATTTCCAAAAGACCGTATCTGGAAGAGTGCCGACCCAATCCACTTTCCTTGACTCCTCCCCAAGGAGCGTGCGGAAACGTGACCGCAACGTCGTTTATCCAGACCATCCCGGACTTTATGTCACGTGACAGACGAAGAGCCTTGTCCTGATCCGCCGTCCAAACGGAGGCACCCAAGCCATATCGAGTCGCGTTAGCCATAGCGATGGCCTGCTCCTCATCTTCAAACGACATCACGGGTGCCACCGGTCCGAACATCTCCTCGGTGACTAGCTTCATTGACGGTTTCACGTTCGTGAGCACGGTCGGGCTGTAGAAGAAGCCCTTCTTCAGGTCACCGGGTGCAGATCCTCCACATTTCACCTTCGCGTCTGCAGAGACAGCCTGTCTGACGATTTTCGTCACGTAGTCTCTTTGGTTTCTGCTGATCAGGGGGCCGATGTCCGTGGAGGGATCCATGCCGTTGCCTACCTTGAGGGCGGATGTCTTTTCGGTGAATCGGTTGACGAACTCGTCGAATACATTCTTGTGTACCAGAATCCTCTTTGCGGAGACACAGATCTGACCAGCACCGAAGAATCTCCCGTATATCGCACCGTTCACTGCCTCGTCCATCTGAGCATCATCGAGTACTATGAAGGGATCGCTCCCGCCTAGTTCCAGGACCGCTCTCTTCAATCCCTTTGCGCAATTGAGTGCCACTTGACTTCCGACCTCGTTGCCCCCAGTGAACACAACTGCCTCTACGCCCGACCGAACAAGCAGATCCCCGACTTTCCCGTCACCTTGAACCAGATTCAACACGCCGTCCGGGAGACCCGCCTCCAGAAGCAATTCCGTTATCTTCTGTCCGACCATTGCGGTCAGGGAGGACGGCTTGTACACGACCGAGTCGCCTGCTAGAATGGCCGGAAGAATGGTCTGCATGGAGATCAGGAAGGGCCAATTCCAAGGCGCGATGACAGCCACTACACCGAGCGGTTCGAAGGTCGTCCTGAACTCGTAGTTACCGGTCTGGGGGAAATCGACCACTCTCACTTCGTCCTGAAGCAGCTGTTGAGCCTCAGCTGCGTAGTAGTCAGCGTACATCTGAGCGCCCAGCATTTCCATGTTGGATTCGACGATCGGCTTGCCGTTTTCCAAGGTAATGACTCTAGATATGTCATCCATCTTGTCGGGAATCAACTGGCTGATCTTCCTCAAGACCTCAGCCCTTTGGTCCACAGGAGTCTTGCTCCACTGTCCGAAGGCTTTCCTCGATGACGCTAATGCCGATCTCAGATCGGATGTCGTGACTATCGGAACCTTGTGAATGACTTCTTCTGTGGCTGGATTTACCTTCGGGATCTTCCTACCGCGCGGGATCTTCCACTGACCACTTATGAACGACTTCACAAGTTCCATGACTGACAAAGAAACACATCTTCATGCTTCATATTTAAATAGAAAATCGACCCGTTGAACTCATGCCTACCAAGGAGCAGGTATTCGAATCTCTTGACGGGATCAGGAAGAAGTTCGATGAAACAGACATGAAGGAGAAATTCAAGGGTTTCAAGAGGGATATGCAGTTCAAATTCCCTGACCTCAATGTCACCTATGTCCTGAGCATCACTGAAGACGCGAGCGCTACGCTGAAGGAAGGGACCGTGGAGAAGCCTAACATAGCCGTTGAGATGGACAGCGCCACCTTCTTGGGGATAAGGAACAAGACGATAAGCGGCACCCAGGCCTACATGTCAGGAAAGCTCAAGGTCAAGGGTGCGATGCCCGACCTCCTAAAGCTACAAAGGTTGATGTGACCGTCTACATCAGATTCGTCTTGAACAGCTCGCGACCGATCTCGATCGTGGACTCAGGTAGCATCTTGGGTGTGCCCATGCTCCTCGCCAATGTGTAGATGGTCGCAGCTTTCTCGAGCAACAACGCCTTGTCAAACGCGTCCTGTAGATCCTTGCCACAGACCAACGCGCCGTGATTGGCGAGCAATACCGCGTTCCTGTCCGTCAGGCCGGCTGCCACATTGGCAGCTAGTTCTTCAGTACCCGACATGGCGTATCCAACCGTTGGGATGCTCTCCCCCAGGAATGGGCCCAGCTCTTCGAGGAAGGGAGGTATGGTCTCGTGAAGTGAGGCCAGTGCTGTGGCGTGCAGTGAGTGGAAATGGATCACGGAATGGACATCGGGCCTCTTGGAGTATATCAGCAGATGCATCCCTGTCTCCACCGAGGGATTTCTCTTGCCCTGAATCACGTCGCCGTTGCCGTTCATCACCAAGATGTCGCTCGCCTTGATTAGGTAGCGGGGTACCTGACTCGGGGAAATGACATACCGGTCCGCAAAGTCAGTTCTGACGCTCACATTCCCTTCCTTGTCCAGCACGTATCCGATGTCATAGAGCTTCCTCATCATCTTCGCGACGCTTTCCTTCAACGGACCGAGTGAAGCCATGATTACATCAGCTCGCGAACCTTGTCATATATAAGCCTCCATCTCCTGTAGTCTGACTGATAGGGCTCGGAATCCTTCGTCGGAGCTGTTGTCTTGGTGCTTACCATTTCGCCGATGATGTCCTTCGGCCTCTTCGATCGCAAGTGAGACCAAGCTGCAATGGAAGCGCCCACTGCGCTTGCGCGGCTTTCGACTGGGGTGATCACAGGCGTGGCAAGCACATCAGCCAGCACCTGCATGAGTACACCGCTCTTGGAGAGGCCGCCGCCTGCCCTCAAGCTCAGTTCGGTTGTAGGCCAGACCTCTTTCATCTGGTCCAGATTACCTCTGCAGGCATACGCTATGTCTTCGTAGCAGGCTCTGGCGATCTCAGGTGCTCCGGGCCGCTTTCCGATCAACAGTGAGGGCATCACTATTGTGGCAGGAGACACTTGGGTGAAGGCCTTTGCATCCATGATGGACGGGCCTAGGAACGCGTTGACATCAAGAGAGCCCCGTGGAGCCGACTTTGCCAATTCATCGAAACGACCGTAATCAACCCCACTGGCTCTTGAGACCTGCAGAACAGATAGAGCCAACCAATCGAAAATGGCTCCACACATGCCGGAGTTGCTCTCCAGCACCCATTGGTTGTCTATCGGGTAGCAGCTCGTCCACATCCTCTTCTCCCTATCAACGCGCGGCTCTGGCATCACCATCTGCAATGGAGCTGTGGAACCAAGTGAGACGAAGGCCTGGCCGGGCGATGTGACGGAGGAACCCACTCCCGAGCATTGCGTATCGCCGGCACCCATTATGACAGGCGTGCGGGAAGGTATCCCGGTCAGATTGTGGAATTCTTCCGTTGGGTACCCAACTAGTCCACCGAAGCTCACCACCTTGGGCAACTTGTCCATGTCAACCCCCGCAATCCTGACCGTCTCTTCCCACCACTCCCTTCTCTTGATGTCGAACAGCATCGTGCCCGCAGCTTGCGACGGTTCTTCGGCTGGCTCACCTGTGAGCTTGAAGTAGATCCATCCGTCAATAGTCGTCACATACTTCATGCTCTCGAAGACATTCGGCTCGTTCGACTTGAACCACCTGATTCTGTCCACGCTGAAGAGGAATGGCGGGTGGAGCCCAGTCGTTTCATAGGCGGCGGCGCCCAGCGACCCAGTGATCACGTCATCCATCTCGGCTCCCCTGGCATCAGTGTTTGGGCACATAGCGGAAGTCTCTCCTTCCTTGTCGATCACTGCGGTCGTCAGTCTCTGCGAGGTGGTCGTGACGGCAACAATATTGCCGCCCTTCGCGCGCTTGACGCAGTCGGCAACCGAACTGCAGATAGATAGCCACAGTCTCCTAGGATCCAGTTCTGTAATGTACTGCCTATCTTGGTTCGGCACTCTCGTCTCAAGCGGATAGTTGGTTGTGTGTACCACCTCGCCCGATTGAGACACAAGATGGGAATGAACAGCGCGGGTCGTCAGCTCAATGACGAGAACGTACTCCTTCACAGTTATAGCGAAAGGACGAGTTCATAAAAGACTTTAACGAACCCGCGGCCGCTCGGGCTGCAAACTCTTTTATTGAATGAGCCATCCACTTACCGGGAATGAGCAGCGAACTCTCCGGCAAGGTCGTCGTGATAACGGGTGGAGCCGTCGGCATCGGAAGGGCTACCGCACTTCTTATGGCAGACAAGGGGGCAACCCTGGCGATAGCTGATGTCAACGAGGAGCTCGGAAACGCAACGACGGCCGAGATCAAGAAGAAGGGCAAGGATGCGATGTTCGTGAAGGCAGACGTCTCGAAAGTGTCTGATGTCTCGAACATGATCTCGAAGGTCGTGGGGAGGTTCGGAAGGATTGACGCGCTTGTCAACAACGCGGGCGTCGTGCTCATATCCGACATCGAAAGCACCGAGGAGAATGACTTCGACAGGGTAGTGAACGTCAACTACAAGGGAGCCTTCTTCTGCTCCAAAGAGGTCATTCCTATCATGAAGAAGCAGGGCGGAGGCGTCATAGTAAACGTGGCTTCAGTGTCTGCCCACATAGGCCAGCCCAAGCATGCAGCCTACGCTGGAACCAAGGGGGCAGTCCTAAGCATGACTCGTGCAATGGCAGTGGAGTTGGCCTCGCACAACATCAGGGTGAACAGCGTGAGTCCCGGCGCGGTGGACACTCCGATGCTGAGATCTGACATGGACAAGCAGTCAAAGGCAAGAGGCGTCCCGCTGGATGAAGTGAGGCAGGAGTTTGCGAGTGAAAGCGTCGTGAAACGCATCTCCAGTCCGGACGAGATAGCCCCGATCATAGCGTTCCTTTGCTCAGATAGCGCGTCATACATGACCGGAGCGGACGTCCTAGTCGATGGTGGCTGGGTTGCCAAGTAGCAGCCTGCTCGGGAGCAAGGTGGCCATTACAGTCACGTTGGCGCGCAGCTGGATGTTCCCTGAGGCCAAGAATGCACCGACGACGATTGAAGAGACTGCGGAGACAGCGGCACGGTGCAGAGAGGCGGGTGCGGCGATCGCTCACGTCCATGCAAAGCCCGGGGAGTGGAAAAAGTTGGTTAGTGAGATAAGAAAGACGACAGACATACTCATCCAAGCAGGGATGTCCAGCTACCCGATTGAACAGAGATCTGACGCCTTCGAGTCTAGGCCGGACATGATTTCAGTCATGCTGGGGCAACACGACGAGGCCTTTGTCAACCAAGATGTGTATGCTATTCACACGCGGGAGGAACTGCTCTCCTATGCTGACAAGTGCAGAAAGTTCGGTGTCAGGCCAGAGTTCGAGGTCTGGCATCACGGTTCTATCTGGACCCTGAACTACTTGATACAGAAGGGAGTGCTCGACAAGCCATACTGGTTGACTCTCTTCTTCGGATGGCCCGGCGGCAACTGGACGCCCATCACTCTGGACGAATTGTGGTACAGGACAGGGTCCGTGCCTTCCGGCTCAATCTGCAGTGTCAGCGCAATGGGCAGGAACACTTGGGATTTCATGTCCGAGGCGATCTCCATCGACAACAACATCAGAGTGGGGACGGAAGACTGCCCGTTCGATATTGACGGTTCAGTCGCGACTGACAACACCGCACTTGTAAGGCGGGCAGTCAAGATTGTGGAAGAGAAGGGAAGGGAAATCGCTACCCCTCAACAGGTAGAGAAAGTGATCTCCACTGGGTGACTATCGACGTACGGGGGGATACCGCGCGCCGACGGAAATGATTTATGTGTGTTCTGCTGTCGACAGCATCTGGTGATAACATGATCGAGAATCCCGTCATCAAAACTATGCTTGAGCACAGGTCCATCCGTAGTTATGCGGATAGGACACCGAGTGATGAAGTTGTCGAGACCGTAGTACGTGCCGGGCAACAGGCACCGTTCGCCTACCAGATCTACAGCGTGCTGTTGTCTCGCAAGCGCGGGAAGAACCCGTTCAAAGCACCCCTTCTTTTCACAATATGTGTTGACTTTCACAAGTTCGAGCGGATCATGGCCAAGCGCGGCTGGAAGAGGGTCACGAACGACCTGACGATGTTGATGTTCGGGATTGAGGACGCATCCTACATGGCCCAGAACATGGTCGTCGCGGCACGTAGCCTCGGGCTTGGCACCTGCTTCCTAGGAGGTGTGCTCGCAAATCCTTCTGGAGTCGCGAAGCAGTACAAGCTGCCGAAGCACGTCTATCCCATAGTACAACTGGCGATGGGCTATCCGGCCGAGGAACCACTGACAAGGCCGCGTTACCCGCTAGACTTCGTGCTCTTCGAGGACGAATACCCGAAGCTCAACGATGCAACCATTGCGAGGGCGATGAAGGTGATGGACGAGGGCTATCTCGCACAGGACTACTACAGGAAGGCGAAGCTGATTATCCCACTCCAGAGAAAGTGCAAGGAGACCTACACGTTCAAGGACTACAGCTGGACGGAACACATCTCGCGCAAGCTTGGTCTGTGGCATGACTCACAGGCGACCCAGAGAAGACAGCTGGCAAAGCGGGGGTTCGTCATCAGCGACGACAAGTAGACACTTGAGCGAGGATGAGATTGAGAGCTGCATGTAGCCAACGCACAGACTCGGAGACTCCTAACTGTCTGGTCTCACATTTCGGTCGGCGAGACCTTTCTACCTTCAGAAGCTGACCTGTAGGCAGAGAGCGTGAAGGCAAGCTGCTCCCTAGCCCTGTCCAAACCTATGTATGGCTCCTTGTCGTCGAGCACGCATTCCACAAAGTGAGCGACCTCATTGACGAAGCCTTCGGACCAGTCATCGACGATATCCAAGAACTGAATCGTCTCATCCCTTTTCCTTAAGGTGAGAGGTGGTTCTGGCGAGAGCTCACCCGATATGTGGCTCATCCTAAGCAGGCCCTCATCACCGACCACCTCGTACGATTCGTTGAGGGAGTAGTACTTTGTCTTCATTTTCAGCATCGTGAAGAAAGGGTACGTGAGGACGCAGTACGTGTCCCTGTCGGCGTACTTCCAGACCACGACAGCGGGGTATTCGATGGGAGAATCAACGTAGGACATCAACGAGAAGACGGCTTCGATCTTCCCAGGTAGCAGTCTCTGAGTGGCGAAGTAGTGATGGGGTATGTCATCAAAGATCAGCCCTCCGCTCAGCCCCTTGTCCAGTCTCCAAGCATCCTTGCCCTCGGTAGGCTCCTGCCATTCTTCAACTGCGCCGATTCCGTTCAGGCTCTGGATTCTGATCATGCTGGGCGAGCCGACCTCCTCGTTCGCGATCAGCTCGGAGGCCTTCAGGATCGGTGGGTAGAACGAATAGATCTCCGCTATGTTGAACTTGACGCCACTCTTCCTGACGGCTGAGATGACTTGGTCCGCTTCATTCAGGGTCATCGCGATGGGTTTCTGCATCGAGATGTGTTTTCCCGCCTCAGCAGCCTCGATGGCCACACTCGCGTGAAGGTGATGCGGGAGCAGAATCTCAACGGCCTCCACTTCTGGGTCCTTCAGCAGCTCGCGGTAGTCTGCGTATGTCTTCTTCGCACCCCACTGCCCCGCCCTCTGAGCTGCCAGCTGTTTGTCGATGTCGCAGACTGCGACTATCCTAGCCCTGTCGTTCCTCAAGTAACCCAGCGCGTGAACCCTTGAGATCATACCAGCACCGATGAAGCCGACATTGAGCTTTCTTTCCGGCATTCGTTCACCACATGTGGTTGAACTCTTATAAGTTTCAGAAGGATTTCTGTGATGTGAAGCGGGCGAACGCCTCAAGTCAGGGTGCGAACATCACCAAGACCTTTCTCATCGCCTTGAGCATCTACATGCTAGCCGATTCCTTCCTCTGGAACGGGTTCAATTCGATAATCTACCCAAAGGGGGCGAAGGAGTTGGTCCCTGCGGATCAGCTTGCGCTCGTCATGGGCACAACTGCATTCGTGGGAGTGATGATAGGTACGACGATGGGCATCATTTCTGGAACGATCAGCGACAGGGCCACGTTCAAGATGGGCCGTAGGAGGCCGTTCATAATCATCGGGGCTGTCATGGCGGCCGCCTCCCTGATGTTGGTGAGGTACGCTCAAGACTTCACGTTTCTTTTCATAGGATTCGTCCTGCTACAGATCTCGGAGAACATCGCGACCGGAGCATACTTCGGCCTGCTTCCAGACCTGGTCCCGGCTGAGAAAACTGGCCTAGCTTCTGGAGTCATCAGTCTATTCCAGTTCATTGGCAGTCTACTGGGGTTTGTTGGTGTGGGATATCTTGTAGGGACAGGAAACACAGACCTCGCCATACTATCTGCGTCGGCTGTGATTCTGGGAGCGATGGTCTTGACGGTGTTCGCCATCAAGGAGCAGCCCGTCGCGCTAAAGGATCAGAACCCGAGAGGCGAGGGAATCGTGGAATCGTTGAGAAGGCTACCGAAGGACCTTTTGGTGCTGACATCGTCAAGGTTCTTCGCGCTTCTTGGCACAAATGTCCTCAACTTCTTCTCGCTCTACTACGTCTCAGATGTTCTCGGCGCACAGAACCCAGAGTTCCTTGTCGCTGCACTGGGAGCTGCTGTCCTCATTGTGGCCATGCTGTCCGGAATACCCGCGGGTCTTTTCTCTGACCGGGTTGGCAGGAAGGGACTGACCGTACTATCGTGCATCTTGGGCGCAGTCGCAATGGTCGTGATGGCCTCTGTCTCCTCTGTCCTTGGCCTGATAGCCGCCGGTTCCTTGCTCGGCGCGTGCATGGGAGTGTTCATGACGACCAGCCTAGCCATGTCAAGCGATCTGTCTCCTCCAGGTATGGGCGGAGCAGCGATGGGGCTCTCGAACTTGGCAATGGGAGGGTCGCAGGCGGTCTCCTCTGGGATAGCGGGCCTGATACTGCAGCTGACTCGAGACATCCCAGGGTCTGGTAAGGGGTACAGGCCCGTGTTCCTGTTCGCAGCTCTCTGTTTCGTGGTCAGCATAGCACTGGTCTTGAGGGTGAAGGAGAAGATCCAGCAACCTAAACCACAGTGATCTCCTGAGGGAGCTTCGTCACTCTCTTTGATGCGCCGGATTCGACCAAGAAGGTATCTTCTAGCCCCATGAATCCAGCCCCTTCGGATGCGCCGTACAGTTCCACGTTGATCACCATGTCATCCTGAATTTCAAATGGAGAATCATAGGACAGGTTCGCCTCTTCCGTCTGGATGCCGATGCTGTGCCCCACATTTGGAAACACAAACGAGATGCCCGCCTCCTCATACAGGCTGGCTGCGTAGTCGTAGATGTCAGAGAACTTCTGCCCTGGCCTGAGCCTATGTCCGCATTTCGTCACCAGCTCAATCAGCTTCGTCTGCATCTCGACCGACGCTCGATTCAAGTCGCCTAATGCGAACTTCCTGTGAGTGTCGGATGAGTAGCCTGAGAAGATCGCACCCAAATCAAGGCCGACGATATCGCCCCTCTTGATCACCCTGCCATCGGGGATCTCCGGGTTGCTGTCACCGATCGGTATGGTAGCATGGTCACAGGCATCCGCTCCAAGCTCCATCATGACACGCTTCGAGGCCAGTATAATGTCCAAGTCAGAAGCTCCCTCCTTGATAATCTTCGCAGTTGACTCGATGGCGCGCTCCGTGATATCCGTGCCCTTCAGGATCCTGCTCTTCTCCTCTGCCGATTTCTTGAGCCTCAGCTTCAGTATTGGGTTCTCATCGACGACCACCCTCCCCACCTTTGGCTCTTGTATCAAAGAGCTGTAGGCAAAGGCCGGGAACCTCCTATCGACCCCCACTGCTGCATTGGAGCCTGAGGCGGCGCTCACAGCCGAGAGCAGCTCCTCGATCGCGCCCCCAGCATCAATCGTTGGCACCGTTTCCTTCACGTCGAACTCCCTGTCTCTAAGGGCAGCCATCCACGCGACCAACGTGACCTCTCCCTCGCGATCAATGACACAGAAGGCCGGGTACTGGTTCTCCAGTACGTACGGGGCGGGGTTCGCCGAGGAGTGTCTGATCGGAAACCCGCTGACGTAGAAGACGTTCTCTGGAGACCCGACTACGTATGCATCAAGCTTGTTCTCAATGAGGACCTCTTTTGCCCTGCTCTTGCTGTAACCTGCAGACCGTATCAAGACATCATTGGACCACAGCTTGTTATTTATGAGTTGAACACAGCACGTGACAAGTCTTCAAACCTTATACGCAGCTTCGTCTCTGTTTGGTAGAGATGAAGATCGCTAGGTTCATACGCGAGGGATTTGAGAGTTATGGCCTAGTGGCCGACGATAGAATTGTGCCAGCAAGCGTGTTGCTGTCTGAGGACGCGGTGCCAGACGACATTGATGATCTCATCGCAGATGAACGGGCGATGCAGTCTCTCAAGCGATGCAACCTCCATGAACACAGCGACCAAGCGATTCCGCTGAATGAGATCAGACTCCTTCATCCAATAGCTAGGCCCACGAAGATCGTCTGCCTAGGCTTGAACTACAGGGATCACGCGCGAGAGGCGGGGAAGGAGCTGCCGAAGAACCCGATTATCTTCATGAAAGGAAGGAACGCTCTCACCGGCCCTTATGATCCCATCATCTATCCCAGCATCACCAGGGAACTGGACTATGAGGGCGAACTCGTCGTGGTCATGGGCAAGAGGGGAAAGAGGATAGACAAGGAGGAGGTGATGAACTTCATTGCTGGCTGCATGATAGGTAACGATGTCTCTGCGAGAGACATACAGATGGACGATGGACAGTGGACGAGGGGGAAGACCCTAGACACCTTCGCCCCGACTGGGCCGTGGCTTACGACTGTTGACGAGATAGACGATATCTCGGGCTTGACAATCGACACACATGTCAATGGAGAGAGAAGACAACACGGGACGACCGGAGACATGGTGTTTGGAGTGGCCGAAGTCGTCGAGTTGCTCAGTCAGAACATAACGTTCGAGGCTGGAGACCTGATTATGACCGGCACACCCGGCGGAGTCGGGCTTTACATGAAACCTACCCCGAGCTACCTTAACCCAGGCGACTCCGTGAGGGTGGAGATATCGGATCTTGGGCACATAGAGAACAAGGTAGTACGGTTCTAGGCGATGCACTGTAGCTTGTGACTGGTTTTCCCATGCTGTGGCATGCACGGGCCATGTCCACCGAAAGGTGAACACCCTCGTGGAGGCTGTAGCCAGAACACTCAAAACAAGAACGGCATAAGGACCATGCGACCGCACCTAAGGGCAATTGATCTCCAGATGGTCACAACACACTTTTATGTGCGAGGCTAGGAGTCTCAACACAGCCATGAAGGATGCGGACAAATGGTTTGAGTTCGACGGTTTCGCCAACTTCCATGAATTCATCGCCAAGGAGTTTCACGTTCCAAAAGGGAAGTGGAAGATATCGAAAGTATCGCGCCCGGGAGCAGGCATAGAAGTCACGTCGGGCGAGGTAAGGATCTGGGGGGATGAGTACTACAACTACGCCACCATTCTGCAGCTAGCTAGAGAGCGAGAGGGCTACCTTCCTGAGATCAAGATCGATGGAGGTCCGACTTTCTCCTTCAGGGGGTACCATCTGGACATCGCAAGGGGCGGAGTTCCCACTGTCGAGACATTCAAGAGAATACTCAGGTGGCTGTTCGTACTGAGGTACAACCACTTCGCGATATACTTCGAGGATCTATTCCCTTGGAAGAAGGACCCTGATATCGGAAAGCACAGGGGAAGGCTGAGCGACGAGGAACTGAGCGAGGTCGTCGAATACGGCAAGAAACTGGGCATAGAAGTGTTCCCCTCACTTGAGTTGGCTGGACACATGGAGCACATTCTTTCGCTTCCGGAATACCGGAAGTACAGCGAGTGGTACAGGCCAGAGGAAGGTTGTCTGGATGTCAGCGACGAAGAGGCGGCCAAGTTCTCATATGACTTGCTGCAGGAGGTTCTGCTGAGATTCCCGTCGAGACACATTCACATCGGTGGGGATGAGACTTGGGCGATGGGCAGAGGGAAGAGCTTGGACAAGACATGGGAATTCAAGGGAACAGACCTCTACATGACCCACCATAAGAAGATGGTAGACATGGTGAAGCAGAGCGGCAAGATCCCGCTCCTGTGGGGGGACATGCTGACCGGCATGTACCTAGGTGGAGAAAGGGAGAGATCAAAATGGGCGGAGGTGGCCAAGAGCGACATATGGGAAGGTGCTGTGATCGCCAACTGGGACTACGCCATGAGGGATGTCAAGGACTTCAGGGACAAGATCAACTTGTTCGGGAAAAGGAAGAGCCAGCAAGTTGTCTGCCCAGGATTCGCTAACTGGCACAGATACTATCCCAACTTCGAGATGGCAACGGTGAACATCGCCAACTTCATCGAGGCCGCGAAGGAAGAGAAACTGCCAGGCTATATGGTCACGGCGTGGGGAGACGACGGCGAGGAATGTCTCTTCTCCTTCCTTGAACCACTTCTCGTTGCATGCGCCGAGGCAAGCGAGGGCAACCGCGGATGGGAGGACAAATGGATCATGCTCTCAGGCGAGTCAAAGGAGGTCCTCAAGGCCAGAAAGCTCTTCGGCAAACCTGAGGTCTCGGAGCAGATCAAGCACGTACTGTTCGCAGACTTCCAATACTACAGGATGAGCGAGGCCGAGAGGAAATCCCTCGCCGAGTCATGGAGAGAGGTTCTCGATGAACTCTGTTGCGTCAACCTGCCGGAGGATCTGGAGTTCATCAGGAAGTGTCTTCATGCTGGAATGAGGAGGATCAGTGGAGAGATCGTCCCGTCAGACCTCATCTCTCTGGCGAACTCATATGCACGACTCTGGCTGAGTGAGAGAAAACCGGAGGGGCTTGAGAGGATACTAGAAAGGTTCTGGGGAGCCGCCGGCAGAGTCGACTCCAAAGTCAGGTAAGCCAGACAAGCTGGTGGACCCCGAGGATGAATCAGCAAGGCTGATATATCCGCAGAACTCAATCAGCCGTGTGACGATAAACGAAGAGTGGCATCGGAAGAACAGGATGCCGAGGAATCCAACGGTCGAACAAAGAATAGAGTGGCATCTGGAACATCAGAAGAACTGCTCATGCCGACCGATTCCGAGGAAGCTCTCTGAAGAGATGGAACGGAGAGGCATCGAGATCTGAGAGTGCTGCCTTCATTCGCTCGCGCCTTTACTCAGGCGCCTTCAATACTTTATTATCAACCGAAGGATCAGAGAAGCATGGACGACTCCACCTTCCTCGCAGCCATTGATGCAGGTACTACAGGAGTGAGAACCCTGATCTTCGATACGATCGGGAACATCGTCGCTTGGAAGTACCTGGAGTTCCCCAGCTACTTTCCCGAACCCGCTTGGGTCGAGCAAGAGGCTGCGGACTGGTGGGATCGGGTATGCAGGACGTCGCGATCCGCCCTGAACGAGGCAGCCAACCAAGGTGTGACCCCGGAGAAGATAGCAGGGATCAGCGTGACGAATCAGCGGGAAACCATCGTGCCAGTTGATGATGAGGTGCGGCCGGTCTATCGTGCACTCGTCTGGCAAGACAGGAGAACTGTTCCACAATGCCAGCGGATCAAGGAGATGATCGACGAGGGTAGCATATACCGCATCACAGGTCTGACAGTCGACCCGTACTTCTCAGCGCCTAAGATCCTCTGGACCATGGAGAACCACCCTGAGGTCTACAAGAGGACTCACAAGTTCCTGCTGGTTCATGACTATCTCATCGCAAAACTGACGGGCTCTTTCATTACCAGCTGGGACAACGCTTCGAGGACCCTGTTGTTCGACATAGTCAAGTTCGACTGGTCAGATGACATGCTGAAGAGTTTGAAGATCAACAGAGAGAAGCTGCCTGAACCTCTTCCTTCCGGGAAGCTAATTGGTGAGGTCACCGCAGAGGCCGCTCGGGAGACTGGCTTTGCGAAGGCGACACCGGTCGTGTGCGGCGGCGGAGATCAGCAGTGCAGCGCTGTGGGTGTTGGCGTGGTCAGACCGGGCAGGACAAAGGCCACGACCGGAACTGGAACGTTCATACTCTCTTTCTTAGAGAAACCAACCTTTGACCCCAAGAGAAGAGTGCTGTGTAGTTGCCACAGTGTTCCGGGTAAGTGGGTACAGGAGGCCAGCATGTTCTCCACCGGCACGATATACCGTTGGTTCAGAGACCAGTTTGGCCAGTCGGAGAAGGCGGCTGCGGAGTCTGCGGGAGTTGATCCGTATACCATCCTCAACAAGGAAGCGTCGGAAGCTCCGCCCGGCAGTAACGGCGTCTTGGTTATCCCCCACTTTGTGGGTGCCGGTGCTCCATACTGGGATCCATATGCGAGGGGCGTAGTTTTCGGGCTGGCTCTTGGCCACAAGAAGAGCGACCTTGTGAGGGCGATCATGGAGGGAATTGCCATGGAGATCAGGAAGAACATAGAGGTGATGAAGAGCCTCGGAACTCCGATGGAGGAGATCAGAGTCACGGGTGGGATGACTAGAAACCCGGACTTCAACCAGATACAGGCTGATGTCTTTGGGTTGCCGGTCCTCACGTGCAGGATAGAGGAGTCCACGTCGTTGGGCTGTGCTATCTTGGCAGGTGTCGGGGTTGGCGTTTTCAACAACGTTCCAGACGCTGCCGACAGAATGGTGCAGGTCGCCGAACGATACGAGCCGAATCTGGAGAACAAGAGGACCTACGACAAGATGTTTGGAGTCAACATGAAGATCCACGAGGCTCTGAGCGAGGCTGGAGTCTACAAAGATCTGGCGGACTTGAACACTCATGAGTGATGGCGATACATGAAAGCTGGCGTTGTGATTGTTGGCGCAGGGATCGTGGGATCTACAATAGCTAGGGAGCTCTCGAAATACGAGACTGACGTTGTGGTCGTGGAGAAGGAGACAGATGTCGCATTCGGATCCCCCACCAAAGCCAATACTGGTGTGATCCACCCCGGCTTCGACGATCCACCTGGAACCGTCAGAGCCGAGCACTGTTCACGGGGCAACGCACTTTGGCATAATATCGCTCGAGAAGTGGCGGCACCATTTGAGGAAGTTGGATCCCTCGTAGTAGCTCTGAAAGATGAGGAGGTCGAAGTGCTCAAGGAACTGAAGCGCAGAGGAGACACGAACGGCGTACCCGACCTAGAGATCGTGGTTGACAATGGTGAACTGCGCAGGATGGAGCCCCACCTGAACACGGGGGCTGTCGCTGCACTGTTGGCTCCTACGGCCGCTATCACCAGCCCCTATGAACTCGCAATAGCGATGATGGAGAACGCAGTTCGAAACGGAGTGAGGACTTGCTTTGAGACAGAAGTCATCGGCATCACCGTGAAACAGGACCGAGTCAGAGGAATTCAGACGACCAGAGGGGAGATAGAAGCCCAGTTCGTGATCAACGCGGCAGGACTCTGGGCAGACAGAATCTCAGCCATGGTCGGACCGAACCAGTTCACGATTCACCCTCGGAAGGGAGAGTACTACATCCTTGACAAGAAGGCGGGAGATCTCGCCCGACATGTGATCTTTCCGGCCCCCTCTCCGATCAGCAAGGGCATCGTCGTCACTCCGACCGTCGAGGGCAACACGCTCGTCGGACCCAACGCACAAGACATCGATGACAAGCGAGACATGGCCACAACTCACAGTGGACTTGCTGAAGTGTGGGCTGGCGCCTGCAAGCTGATCCCCTCGATGGCGGACAAGAAGAACATGATAATCACCAACTTCTGTGGTCTGCGACCCGAACCCGACACAAAGGACTTCATCGTGGGAAGCAGTCAGACAATCAGGGGGTTCATCAATGCAGCAGGGATGAGATCTCCGGGTCTCACTGCGGCACCATCTGTGGCCCTGAAGGTGGTAGACCTTCTCACGGAATCCGGTGCCGAGTTGAGGCGGAAATCGGCATTCGACCCCAGGAGAAAACCCATCGACAAGCCGATGAGGAGACCGGACCTGATGTCCGCCCAGAGTCTGATCAAGCAGGATCCGAACTACGGATATGTTGTGTGCCGTTGCGAGCACGTTACGAAGGGCGAGATCCTAGAAGCTATCAGGCGAGGAGCTACTACTTTGGACGGAGTGAAGTTCCGGACCAGAGCCGGAATGGGCAGATGCCAAGGCGGATTCTGTGGCCCTCATGTGCTGAAGTTGATGTCGGAGGAGCTGGCGATACCAGCCCAGAGCATCACAAAGAGAGGCAGGGGATCCAGGGTATTGCTCGGCAGGGCAAAGGAACTGTTGAGCGGAGGCGACTCGAATGGCCGAGATGACTGAGGATGTCGTGGTAGTTGGAGGCGGAGCTGCGGGCCTAGCCGCGGCCATCCGAGCGAAGGAGACTGGGGCGAAAAGAGTCCTAGTGCTTGATCGTAACAGCGAACTGGGTGGCATCTTGCCGCAGTGCATACACACGGGGTTCGGGTTGCACCATTTCAAAGAGAATCTGACGGGGCCCGAGTACATCTCCCGGTTCGTGGATAGGGCAAGAGCTCTGGGCGTTGAATTCAAGTTGGACACAATGGCTCTCAGGCTGAAACCTGAAAGGGAAATTGTTGCCGCGAACAGCCTAGACGGACTGTTCAGGATAAGGGCGAAGTCCGTGGTCCTGGCGATGGGATGCCGGGAACGGACCAGAGGCGCACTGGGCATACCCGGCGAGCGACCTGCTGGTATCTTCACTGCCGGAACAGCGCAGAGGCTCATGGATGTTGAGGGATTCATGCCTGGCAGGAGAGTGGTCATCCTCGGCTCAGGTGATGTCGGCCTGATCATGGCAAGACGCTTTGCCGTCGAAGGGGCCAAGGTCGAGGCCGCGATCGAGGTGTTGCCCTACGCCGGGGGGCTACCGAGAAACGTCATCCAGTGTTTGGAGGACTTCGGCATACCGCTACTGTTGAACCGCACGGTTACTGCTGTGCATGGAGCCGAAAGGGTGAGCGGAGTCTCTGTGGCGAATGTGGATGAGAAGGGGAGCCCGATAAGCGGGACGGAGAGGACAATTCCGTGCGATACGTTGATCCTGTCGGTCGGGCTGATTCCGGAGAACGAATTGTCGGAGGAAGCGGGCATCATTCTCGACCCAACGACGGGAGGACCGGTCGTCGACCAACGCATGGAAACCTCAGTCAGGGGCATCTTCGCATGCGGAAACGTGGTCCATGTTCATGATCTGGTCGACCATGTCACCGAAACCGGAATGACAGCTGGATGGAGCGCTGCAAGATTCGCCCTTGATGAACTGGAGCCATTGAAGAATAGAATCAGGCTGCGACCAGGACCAGGTGTGAGGTACGTCGTGCCTCAAATCATCAGCGGAGATGAACCCGTGACCGTGTACCTGCGGGTGAGGAACCCCGTGCGCAATGCCATGATCCGGGCCGGCAACATTGCAGTTCCAGTGAGGGCAGCGCGACCCGCAGAAACAGTGACAGTGGACTTCACCGAAAAGAGGGTCGAGGAACTCAGGGGGAAAGCCGAACTGACAATCAGCTTGGAGGAGATCGGGCGCGTTGACTGAGAAGATTGAACGGATCATCACGTGCATTGTCTGTCCCGTGGGATGCGAGGCCAAGGTGACCATAGAAGGCGGGAAGGCAGTGAAGGCCGAGGGCTTGGCATGCTCCAGAGGGGAGGAGTACGTGTTCGGAGAGGTCGAAGCCCCAATGAGGGATTTCTTCTCAATAGTTGGCATCGAAGGCGGTGTGGCGCCAGTGTGCCCGGTGAGATCCACGAAACCAATCCCCAAAGACAGAATCATGGACTGCTCAAGGGAGCTTGCAGAGCTGACAGTAGCAGCACCCGTCAGAATAGGCGACATAGTCATGCATAACGTCTTGGGCCTAGGTGTCGACCTCGTTGCGACGCGAAGCATAGAGGCGCTCCGGGACAAGGGATCCGAGTAATGAACCGAACCGAAGATCTCGGTTGGTTCGTTGGAGTGGCTGATGCGACCCTGCCATATCTGTCAGGTGTAGACTTGGACCAGTACTACCTCAATCCTCGGTCTTGTGTGTATGCCATAAAGGCGGGCAGAAGGAAGGTTCGTGAGCTCTTCGGTGAGGAAGTCACTCTTCCCGACGTGTCCTGTCCACCCCTTTCGTACGGTCATGTGTCTTGCCTAGGGGGAGAGGTAGTCTTTCTCCATGACTCCGAGCCATACGTGAGGGCGGCCTACAAAACCTTAGATGACGCAATAGAGGCCCTAAGAAAGGCCAGGAGCTTTGAGGACAACGACCTCTTCAGACACTACCTCAGGATCTATGAACATCTAAAGCAGGAGTTCCCACAGGACAACGTGAAGTTTGCCGGCTTCAGCTGGGAAGGACCGATCACATCAGCAGTTCTCCTCCGTGGAAAGGATTTCTGCGTCGATCTCTACAGAGAGCCGGAGAAGGCGAAGGTGTTCCTAGATCTGCTCACTGACAGTATCACGAGCTTCGTTCGCCTGCAGAGGAGAATAAACTCAGAACCGGAGATCAGTTCGGGCTCCACGGGTCTGGCCGACGATTTCTCCAGTCTCATTCATCCGAAAATGTGGGAGCAATTCGTCATCCCGTGCTGGAACCAATACTACGCGGGGTTGACCTCTGGCAGAAGGACTCTGCACTGCGAGAACCTCAGTCCTGAGCACCTGAAGTATCTCAAGATGGCGAGGGTGAGCCACTATGACCCATCGGTCTCCCGAAAGCTGAGCCCTAGAACGATCAGGGAGGAGACTGACATCGCCTTCACCTGGAGGCTTCCCTCATTCGAGCTTCTGCACATGTCGATGGCTGAGGTCAGAGATTGGATTATGAGAGCATCGAAAGATGGTGCAACGCACGTCCACATGTACATAGAGAGAGTGATGTGTGACGGAGACAACCCGGCGAAAGTGATCGCTTTCATTGAGGCCGCCAAGGAATTGGCCACGCGATCAGGAGAAAGGGGGCGGGAGTCAGATTGCTGAACGAACGAATGATAATGGCACAATCGTGAATCGAGGGAATCTGAGGGAGCGTAGCTATGGGCGCGGAGAGCCTTTCCGATCGTGCAGGCGACCGTCAGCATAAACCTTCCCGGAGCAGTCATAGCAGGTATCTCGTTGGCTTTCTGACCAGAACACTCTGCCACACTGCCTGCAGGTGAGCTGCTTCAGGCCCTCGGTCCAAGCCTTGTCCTTGGCTCTTGCAAACCCCGGATCCAGAGGGAACTCTATTGCGCCATGCGGACAAACCGGGCGACATGCCGTGCAACCTTGCACACAGTTCTGTGGGTTGAAGACGATTGCCTTGTCGTCAAGAATCGCGTATACTTCGTGCTGACAGAACGCGATGCATTTGGGCGTTTCCAAGCTCTGGCACCCATCGCACTTATCGGGGAAAACAACGGGGTGCCATGCGGACTGCTTGGATGGAACGCTTCTGCGGGAAGACAACGACAACTGCTGATTACCTCTACCTGATTCGTTCTGCAGGCGATTTCCGGGTACTTAACGCTATCCACGACTGCATCGGACCGGTCGGGTGCCCGACGGAAGATCGTCTTCTTCTCCCAGTAGCTCCCGGAGTGTGTGCTCTGACTACTTCTTCAGCGGATCCGTCTGCACGTATTTCACCAAGACATACAGACACGGGATCAGTAGGACGGAGGACACTGGACCCCACACGAGCAACCCCATGGAGTAGGTCTGACCTGCGACAAGTGGCAGATCCGCGATGAAGCCAGCTATGAAACGAGCTAGAGCTTGGAGCACATTCAGAGGGATAGAGATCAGACCGTTGTAGCTGCCAGCCCTGGCCTCCCCTCCAGACATCTCGTCTTCCTGGGCCATGTCCGCGGTCACTGGATTCGGGAGAAGATACCAACCGGAAATGCCGATTCCGAACAACGATATGAAGACGACCCCTTGGATTATGCTGGGAATGGAGCTGAGGAACGGCTGGCCAAAGACCAAGGTCAGCGGAAGCGAGAACACCAAGATCAAGAGGGACGCTGTGATAGGCTTCTTCTTCCCCACTCGTTTAGAGATCATCGCCCAGACCGGGAAGAGTAACATAGTGACCAAGAGCATTAGGCCGCCTACTATCATGAACTGAGTTCCTGTGACGTTGAGAACCTTCTGCAGGTAAGTCATGATCAGACTCGCAAGAATCGCCGTTGGCATCGACATCAAACCTTGAAGGACAAACCAGTTCCGATAGTTCTTGTTGGCCAAGACTATCGAGATCTCCCGACGAACGTTGGGTTTCGGGATTGGCCTGTCTTTCTCTCTTATCTTGATGAGAGCCGGAACATAGAGGACAATCTCGACAACTCCCAAGCCGAGCAATAGAAATAGGGCTTGAGATGCACCGCCAGCCCTGAGTGCCGGTAGCGCGAAGCCGATGAGCGTCCCCACGACCTGCGCCCCCATGCCGAAGACGTTCTGATATGCAGACACCTCCACTCGTTCACCTGGGTCGGCTATCTCTGCGAGCCAAGCCATGTAGGGCGTGCTCAGTAGGCCGTAGCTGAGGTTCGCCAAGCTGAGAAAGAACGTGGCATATAGGAAAAGAGGCCACTGATCACCGATTGGGATGAAATAGTCTGGGACGAACAGCATGACCGTGGAGAAAGCAAGCAGCAGGCATCCAGCCAAGATGTAGGGCCTACGTCTTCCCCATCGTCGTGACACTGTTATGTCGCTCAGATAACCGAAGTACCAGCCGAAGAACGCGATCACGAGTTTCCCGATGGCAAACGCGATGCCAGTGAGCATGCCTCCGAGGCCGAAATAGTCAAGATAGAGCCAAAATGTCGCGAGGTCGACAAGAGAAAGTAGAGTCGACGAGCCAAGTCTGCCCATCGCGTATATCAGTTTTCCACTCTTTGTCAGCAACTTTGCCTTTGCACCCCTGATCCCTCGCTGCTGTCCCCCCGTCTCACCATATTAGCTTGAGTGTTCCGATCAGTTCGAGTGGTAGTGGGACAGTAACCATCTCTGCTCACTCCCGACCTCTCAAGCCGATGAGGGCGTCGTCATAGTCGCGGATCTCAGGCAGTCCCCATGCCTTGCGGTGTGGTGCGCACCAGCCGGCGTACGGAAATAGAGTGATTCCTGATCCTCCAGCCTGCATTGCGCTCTTCGCATATTCGGGCACTTGGTTTGCCTCGACCACGTACTCGTTTGAAACTAGCACCCCGGGATATATGGGGAAACTCCTGTTCTTCATCCTGCTCATTAGGTTCCCGGTAATGGCTCCGAGATCCTTAGGGCTTGTCCAGTACAGCATCGGTTCTGCGAAGTCGAGGAGTCCTTCATTCGCCCATGATATCCAGTCCTGTCCGAGATCCCTGAGCACTGAATCATAGTCGTCGTGCTTCGGAGGAACATCGTTGGTCACGATTCCATGAGGTGGGAATCTACCAAAGGTTGCAGCGGATAGCTTGTACCTGCTAGAGAGATCCCTCATCCGCTTCTTGACCAGTTTGACCTGGTCGGTGACCTGTGAGGCCCTCCATGAATACCACTTGTCTGATTGTGTACCCAGTATCCAATCCGCTTTCTCCCTCGTACTGTGCAGGGCTTTCGGGATCTCGACGCCCGTTTCCGCCTGGAACCTCCCGAGGCAGCTGTCGCAGAAACAGTAGGCGAACTCCCTCTCCAACACAGCCTTTGTGCCGTCGTAGGGTGCGTACTTGGTCCTGTCATTATCCTTCAGATGATACGCAAGCTTGATGGCAGCCTGTCCCGTGAGGCCAGTCACCTCTTTGGTCACGTAGAAGATGTCCCCTTTGTCCATCAGTCTGCCGAAGTCAGCGCCACTCCTGATGTCCATTGTGATGGATGATTTCCAGTACCTGAACCTGATGAAGTCCAAGTGAATGCCGTCTAGCTCCGGATTGGCGGTCAGGATGTCTTCTGCGTGATCCGCTATGAACTGCCGAACCTCTGGCTTTCCGATGTCAACATCCAACTGCGACCCGAAGAACGGCGCTTTGTCCTCCCTTATCCCGTACCTGTCTGTTGGCAGCCAATCCGGGTTGTCCAACAGTGCAGGCTTTGGTCTGAAGTCGACCTGACCCCGGGACCTTGGTGTCCACCCCAGCCGCAACCACGGCGCAACTACTATCATTGCGTGAACTTCCTTGCCGAGATCATGAAGCCGCTTCGTCGCCTCGCCGAGGGCATTCCAGTTCCTGAACTTAGCGGTCGTAGGCAACATCTTGCTGTTTGGGTAGTCAGCGAACAGATCTGTCCTGACATTCATCAGAACTTTCTGCACTCCGACCTTCTCGGACCAGTCCACGAACCTCTTCATGTCTTCGTCACCAAGGGGGCGTTCCCTGAAGTCCATGTACGCCCACATACCCAGTTCGAACTTGTTCGTCATGTTCTATGCCGCGCCCTCCGGAAATGCGCCGAGATAAAAGCGTGAGAATACTGCGACCGCCCTAGCCATATGATGAGTCCTAAGGAAGCCCATCATAATATGGATTCCAACGAGGACTTGAGCCCCTCAGTCATTTCTTGGCTCACGGATACGCCACTCGACCTGAGGGCTAACAACTCAGCACCCAAGAGCGAACTGTAGATCCCAACTCTAGCTGTGGCCTCAAGGCCCAAGTTCTTCAGCTCGTCCATGATAAGTTGGATCATCTGGGGGCCTTCCTTTACAAGTTGACCTGTGAATGCCACTTCCACCGGAACGCGGATGTCGGTCCTTTCCCATACCGCCCACACCATCTTGGCCAGCTCTCGCGCACCCTCTTTCAGTATCCCTGTAGCGACCTTGTCTCCCGATCTTGCTGCGCCCAGCACCAGAGTTGAAATCGAAGCTATGTCTTTGGCGGACGCGCTCTTGCACCACTCTGGCAGGTTATCTGGGCGCTCGGCAGATACCCACTTCAGCACCATCTGGGAGAGAGAAGTCCCAGGCATTCTGCCATCGTACGACTGCATGATTGCCCCGATCGCCTTTGCTCCGAGCCAGTAGCCACCTCCTTCATTGTCTACGGTGTGTCCCCAGCCGCCAGCTCTGACCTCCGCGCCGTTCTTGACGGCGTACGCGCTCGATCCGGTTCCAAGCGAAACAACTATTCCACCTCCTTGTGGAAACACCGCGGCATACGCAGCTTCCTGGGCCGAATGAACGCTCAACTTGGAAGTTGAACCCAACACTGAAGATATGTCCGAGAAGAGTCCGTCCTTGTCCCCAGCACCCTTCAGGCCCTCAATTGCGATGGACGCCCAACCGTATGAGGAGAAGGAGAGCCTAGCGGATAGGATCAGATCGGTCAGGTCAAAGTAGACCGCCTTGGCGACCTCGTTCAGGCTCATCACTGATGGGCTGCAGGGGCCCGCAGTTGACTTGGCCAGAGTCTTGCCATCGTTCGACACGGCAACCGCTATAGCCCTAGTGTCATCCCCGTCGAGTGCGAGCACATAACTCAAGCTACTTCTCTCCTATTCCCGGTCAGTAGAAAAAGGTTCGGTCCGTTTGCTCTCGCAGGTGTGGGATTCGTCTATTTCGCCGCCGCCTTCAGGGCTTCCACTCCAGGAAGGCGCTCTCCCGAGAGATAGGAGATCATGGCACCACCGCCAGTGCTGATGTAGCTTATGCAGTCAGCGATGCCGTATTGCTCCAGAGCAGCTACCGAATGTCCGCCTCCCATGACCGAGTATGCCTTGGACTTCGAGAGCGAACGTATGAACTCGACCGTTCCAGTAGCGAACTTCTCATCCTCAAAGAGACCAAGCGGCCCGTTAATCACAAGTGATCTCGCATCCTTGGCAAACTCTGAGAAGAGTCGAATCGTCTCGGAGCCGATGTCCCTTATCTCTGAGGAGGGCGGGAAATCCTCTTTCTTGACTTCCTTTCTCTTGCCATTCACATCTATGGCCACGTCAACTGGGATCACGATCTTGTCTGGGTATTTCTCCATTATGGCTTTCGCGGTTGGAAACATCTTCTCGAACCCCTTCCCCTTGATCTCTTGGACGTTCTTTTCCCCGACATCTTGTCCAGAAACGTATGCCAAGACTGTACTGACCATGCCGCCGACGAGCACCCTGTCAGCTATTCCCTTGTCTAGGACATGACCGATCACCACGAAAGTCTCCTTTGGCTTCGCACCTCCAAAAACGTACACGGAAGGTTTCTCAGGTTCCTCGTAGACTCTCTTCAGCGCGTTGAGCTCCCTTTCCATGACTCTGCCCGCTACGGATGGCAGGGTTACCGTGAACCCGACTATCGAAGCGTGAGATCTGTGGGCCGCCGCGAATGCGTCGTTGACGAAGAGGTTTGCCAGCGGAGAAAGAGTAGACACGAGCTTGCCTTTTGCGTGTTCTTGAGGGGACAACTCCTTTGTCTCCTCGTCAAGGGACCTAACGTTGTCTAGGAGCAGGACGCGTCCGCCTTGCAGGGATCGGATGGCACCGACCGCCTCGGGCCCTATCACGTCCTTAACGAATCTCAGCGGATGCTTCATGTACTTCTTCATGGCCTCCGCGTGCTGAGACAGGTCAGTGAAGTCCTCGTCGCCTTTCCTACCTTGGTGCGCAAGAACAACCACCCTCCCACCCTTGTCAGCGATCTCGTTTATCGTCCCCGAATGAAGCCTGATCCTGCTATCGTCGATTATCTTCAGGGTCTTCGGGTCCAGCGGGGAGTTCAGGTCGACCCTCACTATGACGGTCTTGTCCTTGACATCCACGTCATCAAGCGTTCTGAAGCTCAATTCATTTTCCTCCACAAGACCCCGCAGAATCGGAGATAAAAGTCTGACACTCATGGCATAAGATCCTGCCAGACTGCTCGCTCCTCTTCCGAACCGTGTGAAAGATTTATCCCATTGAACTGGCTCTGCTGAGAACAGAGAGAGATGGCTAAGATCAAACTGGGAATCAACGGTTTCGGCCGGATAGGCAGGATCTTCTACAGAGCCGCCCTGAAGAGCCCGGACTTTATGAACCGCTTCGACGTGGTGGCCGTGAATGACATCACTGACTCGAAGACACTCGCATATCTCCTGAAATACGACTCAGTACACGGGACACTGAACGGGGAGATAGAGGTCACCAAGGACGGCATAGCAGTCAACGGCAGCGAACTCAAGGTACTCGTGGAGAAGGACCCAGCGAACTTGCCCTGGAAAAGCCTTGGAGTGGAGTACGTCTTGGAGTCCACTGGCCTGTTCACCAAGGAGCCTGACGCCTCGAAGCACATCAAGGCCGGTGCTACGAAGGTCATGATATCTGCGCCTGCAGAGAAGACGACGCCAACATTCGTTCTGGGTGTGAACGAGGAGAAGTACGATCCTCAGAGGCACAGCATCATCTCGATGGCTTCCTGCACGACCAACAGCTTGGCCCCCATGGCGAAGGTGTTGAGCGACAACTTCGGCGTAGTGAGGGGATTCATGACGACAATCCACGCATACACCAACGACCAGAGGATACTGGACCTTCCTCACAAAGATCTCCGTAGGGCGAGAGCTGCTGCTCTGTCGATAATCCCGACGAGCACAGGGGCAGCCAAGGCGATAGGTCTGGCCATTCCGGAGCTTGAAGGCAAGATGGACGGCATAGCCATGAGGGTACCCGTCCCGGACGGTTCTGTGACTGATTTGGTGACTGAGGTCAACAGACCTGTCACCAAAGAACAGGTCAACGAAGCCTTCAAGAAAGCGGCCGCATCCAGCAAGATGAAAGGAATACTGGAGTACACTGAGGAACCGATCGTTTCGTCGGATGTGATTGGGAATCCAGCGTCCTCCATTGTCGACGGTCTTAGCACAAACGTCATGAAGGACACGCTGGTCAAGACCCTCTCATGGTACGACAACGAGTGGGGATACAGCTGCAGGCTCGTCGACATGTTCGTGTACATGGCGAAGAGATCCTAGGCCAAAGAGCCAGATCACTGACCGAGCGCCAAGAACGCGGATCGGAAGGGGAAGAGGCGAGAGAACGACCGTTGGACGATCCGACGACATTCTTCAAGCGAAGTGGTGGCAGCTAGCAGGTGCGATGTGACCCTTGGATCGTCCGTGCTTCCGAACCCAGCAACACATTGGTCAATACCCGCCCGCATCAACTCTACCACCAACGTCCCCTCCATTCGTCTCGCGGACATGCCTGTGAACACTCCGACCGGCCTGAACGAACTGGAGGCCGTCAAGTAGTCGATGTGCCACCTCTTGACCTTGTCTCTCCTGAGATGTCTCCCTATTCTTGCCCTCAACCCGCCGGGGCCCCTAGCAGACCCGACATAGAGATAGAGGCCTGGAACGAAAGTGAACGTTCCAAATGAACCGACACGAATCCGTACGCCACGAGTGGCCCGTAACACAAGACAATAAGTGCCAGCCTCAGAAGATGTCGTGCTCAAAGGTCTATGATGCTAGCTTCCTTAGTTTCCAGATCCGCGACCGCTACCGTTGCCCTTCCAGTTAGGTAGCCGCAAGTTTCTCCGGGGTTCACGACGAGGTCGCCATTCCTTGTCTTCTGAACAGCGGGATCGTGCCAATGGCCACATGCCACGAGTGAGAAGTCTCGACTTCTGGCCAGAGCACTGACCAAGTCCCGATCTTCTCCGTGAACAAGTGCAATCTTCTTGCCATCAATTGACAGAGTGGCCAGTGGCCATAGGAGCTTTCCACCTAACGAAGTCACAACATCCCTCAGCATCAGCCTTTCGCCGTCGTTATTGCCAAAGGTTACAGTGAAGGGGCAGCTGAGTCTGCCAAGTTCCTTCGCGGCAAATGGGCTCACTATGTCTCCTGTGTGGAGCACATGACTGACCTTGTCGCGGTTGAACCTGTCGACTGCTTTTCTCATGAGTCCGAGATTGTCATGCGAGTCTCCCATTATGCCGATCTTTGGAGACATTTCGCCAAAATCAAGTCCATTCAGCCTTATAACTTCACGAGGCTCAGTTAGTCCACATGAACGAACAGATACCTCTGGGAGTTGTTGAGGGATTCTACGGACCACCCTGGTCTCACGCCGCAAGATTGGACATGATCAAGTTCTTGGGCAAGAATGGATTCAACGTCTACATATATGCACCCAAGGATGACCCATATCACAGGGAGAAGTGGGCAGAGCCATATTCCAAGAGCCTGTTCGCCAAGTTAGCTCAGCTGGTGAAGACATCCAGACGTAGCGGCGTGAACTTCTGCTTTGCAGTGAGCCCGGGGCTCTCGATGCGGTACTCATCCGACTCAGATTTCCAGAAACTGTCCACGAAGTTTGCTGAGGTCGCGAAACTGGGCGTCGAATGGTTCGGCCTGTTCCTAGATGACATACCTGATGAACTGCAGCATGAAGAGGATAAGGCGGCATTCAGCAGTCTTGGAGAAGCCCACGCTCACTTGGGGAACGAGTTGGAGAAGAAGCTGAGGGAGATCGTGGGGGATGGATCCAGATTGATCCTTTGCCCGACGCAGTACATAGGTGTACAGCCGACTGATTACCACAGGGCTCTCGGGGAGAAGCTATCCCAAAGCGTCTATATCATGTGGACTGGAAAATACGTCTGCACACCATCCATAACGGCAGAGGACGCAGATTCATTTGGCACGGGCATAGGAAGGAAACCGTTCCTCTGGGACAACTACCCGGTGAACGACTACGCCCACCAGCTGAAGATCTTCCTCGGGCCCGTCAGAAGGAGATCCCCTGACCTGCTTGAATACCTCTCTGGTTTCGTGTCCAACCCGATGAATCAGGCCGAGGCATCGAAGTTTGCATTACTGACTTACAGAGAGTACTTCAAAGACCCCGTCAGATATGATCCAGACAAGGCGTGGGAGAGGGCCGTAAAGGGACTGATGCCGAAGGCGATGTGGAAGCCTTTCCTGAGCCTCTCAGAGCATTCAAGGGGCTCGTTCCTAGACTTCAGGGAGTCCGAGAGGCTCAGCCAACTGTTGGAGTCTGTGAAGCACAATCCAAGGGATCAGAATTCTGCCAAAGCTCTGTCTGATTACCTGATCCTGCAGAGAAGAGCGATCAGCCAGATCGCGAGACAACTGAAGGGCCCACTGAGGACCGAACTGATGCCGATGACACGGAAGATATCCGATTTGCTGGAAGTTGGCATTGCATCGACCGACTTGATTAGGAGGACGAGGAAAGGTGTCACCAAGGCGGACCGTAGGAAGGCAAAGACCATCGAGGCCAAGCTGAGAAAGGCTGAGGAGAACAAGTATCAGGTGCTCGGAGAGGTCAGGCTGACACTCATGGATCCCGAGCGAGAATCGATGGACAGGGACAACTATATATCGACCTTGGCCAAGCTGGCATTCAGTTTGACCGAGGGACAATAGATGGAGTCAATCACCTCATCGTTCAGCAAGATATTCGCGAAGGGACGAAGGCCGCTGATCCTGCTATCATTCGCAGTAATAGTCGGTTCCATATTGGCAGGTACGTTGTCACCGCCTGATCCCACACTGGCGCAGGAGATGGAGGGACTGGCCCAAGATGTTCAGGCAGGTGGCTACATGGTAATCTTTTTCAACAACGCGATGATCGCCGTGACCTTCCTCGTTCCTCTCCTGGGGCTGGGCTCAGCCCTCATGGCCTCGTTCACCACGGGTGCTGCATTGAGCGCAATAGCCCAGCAAGCGGGAGAGAACCCCCAAACGTTGTTCTTACTCACGGTGATAATGCCGCACGCTCTGATTGAATTCTCGGCATATTCCCTGGTGCTGTCCGAGAACATAGTGATCATGCAGAAGATACTCTCCAGAAAAGGAATAAACGATGAAGTAGGACCTTTGGTCGCATCGCTGATATTGGCTCTGGCCCTGCTGGCTATCGGAATGGTGGTCGAGGTGCTGACGGGCCAGCTGCTTACCGCGATGATTCCTCCTGTGTAGAGTCCATCCCCTCGCGTTGATACTGTCCTGAGTAGATCCTATGCGGCTCTCCGGACAGTCGAAGGACCACCAGTTGGGCGACGCGAGCGCCGATCGATATGACTGCACCTTTCCTGTTTAGGACAGACAGCAGAACTTTTCCTTTGCCCTCGTATCCGGGATCCCAGAGCGCGGTGTGCACCGCAACACCTGATCGGAGGAGGGATGACCTAGGCAATACGAGACCACAGCAGTTGGCAGGTATCCTGATCTCCTCTGAGAACGTCAACTTATACGGACCAGTTCTCAGAACGTAGGCGGAGTTCTTGCTGCGAACTTCCTTGGTCTTGGCGGCCTCCAGCAAATCCAACGTGAACGAAGGTCGAGTCGTGAAGGATTCAATACGATCCACGGTCAGGTCGATGCCAGCCGGTTGTGTCTGAGCTTGGAGGTCTCTGAGAGCCGTTACGACCTTGTCCCTTATCAGTTGTGCACCTGGAACAACGGCCAACATTCCTCGCCCTTTGTGAGTTGCTTATAAGCAATCTCGGATTGAGCCTGAGAGTTGAGACGGCGAACGCTCATGGAGCACGAGGTGCTATTCTCATGAAACCAGTGCGCATGGTGGTCTTCGACCTCGATGGAACCCTGATTGAAGGAAAGAGCAGTTGGGGAAGAGTCCACGAGTTTTTCGGGACCGAACAGAAGGGAGAAGACGGCTTGGAGAAGTACGAAAGAGGGGAGATAGACTATGCTGAGTTCATGAAACGCGATATGTCAGCTTGGCCCGCTGGGATCAGCCGATCAGTTCTCGAGAAGATCCTATCAGGGTTCACGTTCAGCAAGGGCGCTCGGGAGTGCACATGCGGCCTGAGGAAAAGGGGCCTCAAGATGGGCGTGGTTAGTAGCGGTCTTGACTTGCTCGCCAACATGGTGTGTCAGGACCTAGGCATAGAATGCTGCGTTGCTAACGGACTGGTGTTTGATCAACAAGGCAGGCTGACCGGCGATGTGCTTCCGAGGGTTGACCTTCTCAAGAAGGATGAGGCCCTCAAGAGGATGGCCTCCGAGCAGGGGCTGGAACTCGACGAAGTGCTAGGCGTTGGTGACACCCAGTTTGACATCGCGTTGCTCCGAGCTTGTGGGTACAGGGTCGCGTTCAAACCTAGAAGCAGGGACAAGAGCAAACTAGAGGAGATTGCCCACTATTTCGTCGACGACCTGAGAGAACTCCTCCCCATCGTGGACACTATTGTCGAATCGTCAAACGCGGAGCGGAAACAGCAGAACCGCCAAGAGCCCTGAGCATATGGCTGGAGTCCATGAGATCAAGAGCTTTTTCGCCACGTATCCCCTGCTGACGAGCATCTTTGACCTGAAGTACAAATCGCTCGCATAGAAGAGTTGAGTGAAGGACGCTGTGACTCCGAACAGAAGTCCGGTCCACACACCAATCAGCGAGGACAATGCCCTCGATGCAAAGGCTGCCGGATCTGGATAGTACGTCATGTCACCCTTGAAAATCAAGAGGCCGGGAGTGAAGAGGCAGGAAACCAGGACAAGCACAGCGGTCAAAACTGCGAACTCCCAGTAGCCCGATGTGGTTGCGACCGTTCCTATTAAGATTCCTCCGAGGTTGACCCCCCTCCAGAACGCAAGGAGAATCAGGGACAGGTTGACCGAGATCTTGAGTGTTCGATCCAAGGCCCTAACCGAAGTTGCCCTTTTGATTGTCCCTTTCAGCAGCCCGTAGGCGAACGGTGTTATCAGGAAGACCATCAAAGGCGAGACGACCCAGAACAAGGCCTGTGATGAGACATAGTCCGACAGAGAACTCGACACAATCGCAAATCCGATCCCTGACGACAGCACTATCTGAGAGATAGACACAGGCATTGCCCTAGTCAGCAGCGACAGCAAGGTCACGGCCGCCGAGATGAGGACCAACAAGCTGATGACGGGCTCTTCAAGGACAACCGTTCCGATCGTCAGTGACAACCTGCTCCCGAAGAGTACTCCGAGGGCCATGGAGACCGCAACTATGAACTCGGCCCGCTTGGCGCTCATCCATCCACCTGAAGAAGTTGAAACGGCCAGCGGTTTGCCCTCAGCGGGTCCAGTGCTCAGACAGAGCACGACATAGGAAGCCCAGAGCGCCCAAGACAATCGCAGGCACCCTACGGGCTAGCGATGTTCGCTATGTTGACCAAGGCATCAGAGATGTCCTCGCAGGTGTCAGCCACGTCGTCAGCCGCGAGTATCACCTTTTCCAGCTGGATGATGCTAAGGGGCTTGAGTCGGTCCTCCCGCTTGTACAACTCCTCGATCAGCTTCAGTTTGACCCTGTCGATTTCCTCCTCGGTATCTTCCACTGTTTCCGCCTGTTTTCTGGCCGCCGCGAAATCCCCCACGATGAGCTGCAGCATTCCCTTGGTCTCGTCCGTAATCTTGAGCAGAAGCGAGAACAGACCATCCAGACTTGGCTCCAGTCCGACCCGGAGTTCGTCTATCTCCCCCTTGCTCAAAGGCCTGTAACAGAGCATCCTGCTGGCCTCCATCGACCTATCTATGGCATCGTCCAGCAGCCGGACGGCCTCCAAGATGTACTGCCTTATTGTCGGGAACAAGTCTGACGAGATGAGTTGTCTTTCGATCCTTTTCAACTTGGAATCAGCGACGCTTTCGAGCTCGTTCAGCGCTCCACTCTTAGCCCTAGCACCCGCGCAGTCTCCTCGGGACATCTGACCGTAGGCCTCATGCAGGAGGCCAACAGCTCTCTGGAGATCGCCACTGAGTTCGAGAACCTCAGGCCATATCTTCTCCATGCTATTCGAACAAGATCGGGACTAAAAAACGTGAGAGCTCCGCCCCGCTATCTGCTCCTGACCTTTTTCTTCGCCCTCTTGGCAGCCTTTCTCTTGGCCCGTTTCTTCTTGGCGGGCTTCTTCGGAGACTTTCTCGCCGGCTCCTTGGCTGGCTCCACGGGTGTGGGAGAAGGCGGTACGACTGGCGGAGCTCCAGAAGGTGTAACTGCAGGCGGTGCAGTGGTAGAAGGTTGTTCTGACGTCTCCATGCGATGTACACCTCGTAGGTTTGCTTGAACGGCTTCGGTCGCTGCAAAGTCGGCTACCCCGGATGCACCGTTCGACCGGTTGGTCCCAAGACAAACGAGACCGTGACCTGACACGCCGAGCGGCCCTAATGTTCTATTGCCTTCAGAGCGGACTCGATCAGTTGGGCGGCTTGCTGGTGATTTACCTTTGACGTGTTGATGGTGAGATCGTAAAACTCGGAGCTCTTCCAGTCAGCGTTGAGTCCTATCCTGAAATAGTGCTCTCTCTCTTGGTCAGAGGCAGTGAGTTCGTGCATGGCCACTTCTTCGCTGACCCCTCTCCTCGCCATGAGGAACCTCTTCCTGTCTGCCAAGTCCTTGTGGAGGAATACCTTGAGCGTGACGTCAGAGTCGATGGGCAGCAGTGCCGATCTGCCCTCGATTATCACATTTCCCTCAGCGATCCTGTCCTTTGCCATTCCCTCCAGTACTTTCTCAAGGTCGACCTCTCCCGACTTGGATATGCGTTCCAAGTACTGGAAGGACTCTTGAAACTCAACGGCTATTTTCCTGAAGAAGGATTCGGTGTTCTCAACTGGCAAGCCTGTTGAAGACCCAACCAGTTGTGCGATCTCAGTCGTGCCAGAGGCGAGCTGACCAGCGATTAGAACTGTCACCTTCTTTGCGGACATCGCAAGGGGGTTAAGGCGTTGCCGTATTTAAGGTTGGCAGAGCCAGAATTGCAGGACTAGACTGATGTTCACTCGGTACAGGATCCAAGTTCCGCAGTTCATCCACGCAGGTGCACTTGATGCACACATGCACGCTAGGAGGTCACGGCGAGCGTCGTGCTGCGGAGACTGTTACGATCGACTTTCTTCGGACTTGTTCTGTCTTGCCGTGTCCCTTCTTGCCCACCTTCTTACTGCTATCAGTGCGGCTGTGGCTGCCACTATCCCGTAGAGTGGCCAGAAGATGGGCTGCAACAGGGTATGAGAGGTCTCGAAGTGAACCACCAAGCTCGTGTCAGAAGACAAGGTCAGTGTTGACACAGGCTCATTCGAACCGGCCAACGTGATGGATTCCCTCACGTATATGAACCCCCATTGTCCCTCGGCTCTCTCATCAGAGCTTATCGATATGGTCACCCCTCTATCAAGCCTTAGGACGACAGGACTGGATGAACTCAAAGGCGTCGGTATCGCGGAGCCGTTCACGAAGAGCCTGACTTGGACGGGAGAAGGCAGACCGTCCGATGTCACAGTCAGGGTGACCTTGTCGTCAGCAAGTACTGGACGAATAAGCATGGGGCTCAGTAGTATCGCAAGCATCACAACCTGCAATGGGAGTACGCTTGACGTTCTATGAGCCATCTGGAATCGAGTCCGGGAGCTGTTTTAAAGGGTTTGGGGTTCCATCTTTGCCGGAATCCATTCGAGTTGCCGTGTTCGCTCGTCTCGTGTTTCAACCAAGTCCACTCGGCGATGAGCGAGATGTGACCAATCTCAGATGTCCGCGCTGAAGGTCGTGCGAACTGCTACGGAGCGCTTTTGAACGCCTTCCTGTGGAAATCATCAGCGATCTTCGCAGTGACGTCGTCTTCTTTGACGGACCTTATCGCTCTGACCATGTTCTCCACCATCACGTCGTTGACGATCTTGCCTTTTTGTTCCGTGGCCATTCTGGGATCTCCGAAGTACAGCTCCGGGCACTTGGCCTGCCACCAATACGAGCTGATGACCCCCGCGGCGGAACCAGCGGAACCCTTCTTTGCCGGATGTCTCACGTGGTCCATCTTCACTAGGTCCTTGAACAGCGCCAATACCCTGCTGGTTTCTATGACGCATGCATGGCCAGTTTCCAGCCCTTCTGTCACCTTGTCCTCTATGTCCTTCGGAAGATCCCAAGGCGAAAGGTAGGCGTACACTATCGGGTCTCTCTTACTTGACCTGCCCATCACGAACGCATCCAGTATGGCGTTGTTGCCTCCGTGACCGTTGATCAACAGAAGCTTCTTGAACCCGTTTCTACTCACCTCGTCTGCAATCGCTCCGAGCATCTTGAGCAACAGTTCTGGCTCCATCGTCATTGTGCCCGGGAAGTGCCTGTTTTCCGGAACGTAGGCGAACGGAAGAGGCGGAAGGACAACGGCGTGTTCCTTCTTTGATGCAACCTCGACCAGCGCTTGTGTCACCAGCGTGTCTGTCCCCAATGGCAGGTGAGGACCGTGAACCTCTATTGACCCCACTACCATCACGGCAATCGCGCCGTTTCTCGTTTCTCTCTCCAGATCTGGTGACGTTAGTTCCAGCCACAGCATGAGGCGTGCAGCCAGCTTTCGGTGGATTAAGCTTTGTCAGTGGTCGGTCCGGAGGGGAACATGAAAACTCTTAAGCGCGGTCTTCTCCTTCGCCTTCTTCAGGAACGGTTGATGTCGAGCGGCGACACGCGTGCATTCAGCTCCGAACTGCTGAATGTGATCAGGACCCGCAGAACCTGGTTCGACCTAGATGAGCTTAGGAGCTCAGGGTTCGGAGACCTTCTATCCGAGATGGAGAATGAAGGGCTCGCTAGGAGGTCAGGGAGATCTGTCGAACTCTTGGCAGGTTCTAGGGTGGCAATGGTGGTTGAGGCAATAGAGAGAGGTGCGTCGCTGAGCACTATTGAATATCTCAGCCCGAGCGAGTTCGAGGATTTCGTATCCAAGCTACTTGAGGCACAGTTCTTCGCGGTGAAAACTAGGATGAGGTTGAGGGCTCCTGATGGAGGCACTGAAGTGGATGTCGTCGGATGGAAACGACCTAGGGCCTTGTACATTGACTGCAAGAGATGGCCGAGGAGGACAGTGTACGGTACTACATGCAGGAAGCAGGTCGAGCGGGTTAGGAAGTGGGGAGCCATGGCACTCAAGAGGATGGGAGCGACGGGCAACGCCAAAGGGTTTCCGATTGTGGCGACAGTGATCCCCGGTGTTGAACGAGTCGTGGAAGGATGTATCCTAGTCGGTGCTGACAAGCTTGGCTCTGCGATTCACAAGATAAGCGATGGCTTTCTTGACGAAGCGGGCATCAGCATTGAGATTTAGATTTGGGTCAGAGTCCACATCTCTCCGAGTGCTCCCCTGACCAACGATGATGCCCTCAGTCCTGGAATCGCTCTGTCGAGTCCGCCCCTCAGCAGGATGTATTCTCCCTGAGTCAGAGGAATATTCCCCTTGAACATGACATCAATTGGGATCACACCCGCGACTACACTGAATTCCGTAGTCCAAGTGACGGCAGATATCGAGGTCGATTGAGAAGGAAGCCCGGTCGTCACCGCGGCCAGCCCAGTCGTGCCGATGGACTTGTGAAAGATGATACCTCTGGTTCTGCCAACGAACCACTCTCCCTCCAAACCAATCGTTGTGGTCAGGCGATTTTGCTCAGATGGGGAGATCGGGAAAAGAAGGGACTGCCCCCTGCTGATGAACTTCGCGGCACCGGGCTCCGAACCGTTGTCGAAATCCTCCAATGGTGCCAAGCCCTTGAGGACCGCTCTGTGGTACGAGATCGGCAAGCCGTACCTGAGCGCGTATGAGACCGCGGCTGCTGCGTCACTGAGCATGGATCCACCGGATGTTACCGCGTATTCCTTGAGGGCCGTCTTGACCTCGCTTTCGTCTGTGCCGGTCAGGCCCATCTTCTCCTTGACGTTGAGAAGAAGTGCTTCAACATTGACGGCTTGGCTCAGATCCTTCGGGTAGGAGACGTACTCCACAGACCGATGACCCGGTTCGGGGAAATCGTCATGAATGTCACCGACGAAAATCAACCGATCGTAGTAGTCAGTTAGCTCGGTTTCTATCGGAGTCCCTGGAACCGGCGGGGAACCTGCTGTCATGTTCGGGCAGCCTGTAGCACGTTTAAAATGATATCTGAATGTTTTACTTTATGGAACCTGAAGTGTCCGTGAACCGCACGCAAGACGGCGGCGAATTCTACATCACAGTCGAAGGGAAGAAGGCCACTCTGACCTTCAGCCTCAGGGGCAAGGAACTCGTAGCAGATGCTACCTACACTCCTCCTGAGTTGAGGGGAAGAGGCATCGCGGCGAGACTCGTCGAGGCAGCGATAGACTACTCACGCAAGAATGGTCTCAACATATACCCAATGTGCTCCTATGTAGTAGAGTACTTCAAGAGGAGACCGGAGCTACGCAGCCTGTTGTCTGATGGTTACCCGCATTAGGGACATCACTTGACACGAATTGATGGCAGTCGGTCATAGAGCTGGATCGTCGTATCCGAACGCGAAACAAGGCGCATGTGAACCGGGGTTACGGATGATGAGCTACACGAACAGATCCTCCGAGAAGGGCCTCTGGAGCGTTGATGCACCCTTCTTGGATGGCTTGTACTTGTAGCCCCTGATCACGGCGGCTACAACTCCTTCTGATGAACTCGCCGTTACTAATTCCGCTGCGGCAGCGATTTCGTCCGCAATCGCAATCCTCTTTATGCGCAGTCGCCTGCCGGTCAGATCCTTCTTCCCTCGCAGATCATTAAGAGGGTTCAGGCCGTGAGACCCAATCGCGAAGTTCACTTCTCCGATTCTGAAAGGCCGGCCAAGCGTGTCCGTTATCACAACACCGACCTTTGCTCCCAGTTTCTGGAACCTCCTAGCGTACTTGGTGGCAATCCTGTCCGGATCCTCCGGAACAAACACCACTGACCTTCCACCGTCAACGTTTGATTGGTCAACACCCGAATTGGCACACACTATGCCAGCATCGTTCTGTGTGATGAGATGGTGGTCCTGAATCCTGATCAGTCTCCTAGAATGCTGCAGTATCACTTCCACGAATTCTGGAGCCTTGTCAACTTTCTCCGCGATCGCTCTTGCCAAGCTGGACGGGATCACGCCTTCCAAGGGAACCTGACATCCTTCAGCCTTCGCGACCACTTTGTGTGTCAGTACCACTATGTCCCCGTTCCTGAGCGGATGTTTTGACTTCCTGCATATGCTGAACACTAACTCAGCTAGGTCCACGCTGGAGGAAACCATGCCGCCATACTTGACTCCGAACAACTGAAGCGGACCGGTAAGCCGGCTCATCGTCTCATCACCTTCTTGAACAGGCTTTGGGCCGTCCTGAAGTCGGAATCGGTGCCGACCCTGAAGTACGAGAGGTGCAGTGGATCTAGCGTCGACGCTGCGTTCCAAGATATCGCCATTGTTCTCAGGAGATGGTCCAGAAGGTCTGAGAGGCTGAACAAATTCACTTGCTGCTTCAACAGTGATCTGGTCGGCTGTACCTTCACCCCGAACAGGAAATCATAGATCGATCCGCCCTTGTCTCTGAAGAAGATCCCGTCTCTGTCCTCTAGGAGTTCGAGAACCAGTCCCAGAATGTCAACGGAGATGTAGGGGGAGGCCGAGGACATCGCCAACAGGAAACCATCGTCACACATATCCAGAGCCGTAGAGACAACGGCCGAGACTGAACTCATATCATTGACTACCCTAGGGCTCATCGTGACTCCCTTCTCTTGGGCAATCGTCTCCATCGCCTCAGCTTGTTCCTCGGATGAGACAACCGAGACCACTCGATCAGAGAGGTCCAATGCTCTCTCCAGAGCCATCATTCCGATCTTCTTGCCGCCAAGAAGCATTTCCTCAGGTAGCCTGTTTCCCTTCATCCTCGATGGGTAGCTGAAGAGTCCGATCGTTGTCTCACGCAATCCGCCCCTCCTCCGCCCTCCTGACGACATACTCTGAGATCTCTGAAGGAATGTCTGCATC
>JBGOYZ010000001.1:0-79405 GCA_041479945.1 Thermoproteota archaeon | reverse complement strand
GACTTCATTATGTCAGGCACCTCTCAACTCGGCTAATCGGCCCTCCAGTAGCCTTATCATTCTTGTCCTCAGTTGATCTACTGGTCGTACTGTTGACTTAAGTCGGACCAGCTTTTCACTCAGCGCCTTGTCCCTGAAGACTTCGGAGACCCAGTTGTCAAAATCTCCCCTGTATAGATGATAGACCAAGGACCTTGAATCCACCCTCTTTATCACGTCTAGGAACTCCTGATACGAATGCGCCACATCTCCAGTCATCATACCCTCTCCGGCCGCGAACCTGAAGGCCAAGTAGTCGGGCACTGAGTCCGCAGGAGAGTATCCAGCAACTATCCTCGGATCACGTTTTTCAAGGAAGAATCGCCCTTTTGCGGTCAGTTCCAAGGCGCCTTTCTTGTTGGCCTTGTTTGTGAGAAGACCATACCGCATCAGGAAGACGACGCGCTTCTCGACATCCGGCGCTCTCATCCCCAATACATCGGCCAAAGACTTGATGGAGGAGTCTGGGGAGTTTGATATGGCTTTCACTATTCTCAGGTCGATCTCGCCGACGGGCTTTTCCATTCCAGTTGGAGACGGCCCAAAAAGTAGATAACTCTTCCTTGTCGCCCGTCGAAGCTAATATACGCCGACACACCTCAAGTACGATAATGCAGGCAGTCGAGATCAGGAGAGACTGGTTCACAGGTAGGGTGTCCGTCATCGCGGCTGCAAGAAGCAAGAGACCCAAACTCGTGCAATCACCACCATCGACTCCACGAAAGACGTGTCCCTTCTGTCGTGGCAACGAGCGAATGACCCCTCCAGCCGAAATGGTCGCGGTATCAACACCCAGAGGCATCAAACTGAAGTTCGGAGAGGATGCTTCGAACGCGCACAAATGGGATGTCAGGGTATTTCCAAACATGTTTCCAGCCGTCTCCAGTAACACCCCTCCTGGCAATCCCTCGGCCTATGGACATCATCTGATCGTGGTGGAAACCCCGGACCACGCAAAGGATTTCGACCAACAGGACATCGAACAAATCGAAACGTATCTCAAGGTTTTGTTCTTCGAGATCACGAGACTAGATGCCGATCGGCGGGTCAAGTGCGTCAGCATATTCAAGAACTACGGGGAAGACGCGGGGGCTTCCATTCCACATCCTCACACTCAAATCATTGCCAGCCGGATGGTGCCCCCAAAGGTAGCGGCTGAGCTGAGAGCGTTCCGCAGCTTTGGAGGAGGTGGCAGTAGATCGGCTATGTCTGTTCTGGCTCAGCAGGCACGGAATGAAGGCAGACTGGTCTTGAACAAGGGGGGATACGTCGCGTTCGTGCCATATGCGCCGATGGAGCCTTTTGAACTCTGGGTAGCGCCGACAAAGGTTTTGCATTCAATCACCGAAGGTCCCCACGTCAGACAACTCGCGGACGTTCTCAAGACTTTACTCTCAGCGGTGAAGGCGATCCATGGTGAAGTTGCTTACAACCTCTACTTCCATCTCCCACCCAAACGGGCTGAGAGATTCCACTGGCACATGGAGATCCTCCCAAGAACCAGCAAACTGGCCGGATACGAGCTTGGATTTGGGGCCTACATCATCACTGTGCCCCCGGAGGACGCGGCACGATTATATAGGCAAGCCTTGATGACCTAGACATTCTCATGGAGAGGATATCAAGGGAGTTTTACGTTCTATCTAGAATGCATGAGGCGGGCATGGTGAGCGAGGAGCGGGCAACAACCCCCCAAGCAATAGCGGAACTGACCAACACAGATGTGAATGCGATTGCGGGAATCCTGAATACACTCGAGCAAAGACAGTTGGTTGGAAAAACAACCTCTGAGGATAACCCAAGATTCTACGTATCGTCTCTCGGAATCATAATAGCTAGCGCAATATACACGTGAATGTCGACATGATAAGGGGAGTACTCATAATCACGCCAGAATATCCCCCTAAGGTACTCGGCCAGACATCGCTGAGAGCGCGAGAGTTGGCCGGGCGTATGAGGGACGAAGGGCTGCTTGTGAGCGCGCTCGTCCATGATGATGTGCTGGTTGGCAACTTCATCGAGGACAGTATAAGAGTTGTCAGAATCAGCAATCCAATACGAACCTACTACTCTGTCCTCACCGTGGAGATGTTCCTGACCACTCAGTTCATACGGGAAGGCAAAAGATTGATTGAGGGGGAGATGGTTGACCTGATCGTGTCGTTTGAGTGGTTGACGTTGGCTTCTGCCTGTGCCCTCAAGATGGGGTTCGGTGTCCCGTTGGTCAGCATCGTTCAGTCAACCGAGCCTCAGAGGAGCGCTTGGAGGAGAGATCCGCTCAGCATAACCATTGAGAACTTCGAGAAGTCGCTCCTTGCCAAGGCAGACCTAGTAGTGCCATACTCCACTCAAACAATGAATGTGCTCTCTGACCACTACCGCGTAGATCAAAGGAAGATAGCCTCCTTTGACCTTCACTCCGAGTACGCAATAAAGGCGCTGTTATCCCTGGTGGACAGGGGAGGTGATGAAGACGAGAGTCCTGATGTTGACGTGGGAATATCCTCCTAGGAAGGTGGGCGGCCTCGCCGTTCATGTCCTGAATTTATGTAGGGGTCTCGCCCGGCTCGGAGTTGAGGTCGATGTCTTCACTTGCTCATTTCCTGGGCAACCTGAAGTCGAGCACCCAGCAGAAGGCCTAACAATTCACAGGGTTGATGTTTACAACTTCCCCTCGCCTGACTTCCTCTCTTGGACCGTTGGCATGAACCACAGTATGCTCAGCGAGATCGTCTCCCTGCCGAACCTTCATGACTACGACCTGATACATGCACATGACTGGATGGTTCTGCCCACTGCAATCTCCCTGAGGAACTTACTGGGAGCGCCTGTGGTGTACAGCGTTCACTCAACGGAATACGGAAGAAGAAGAGGTATCCACACTGACTTTCAGAGGACGATATACGAAACGGAGGGATGGGGCACCTACGAGGCATCCAGAGTAATTGTCTGCAGCAACTACATGAAGGACCACATAAGTTGGCTCTTCAGGGTTCCTCAAGACAAAGTTCGCGTCATACCCAATGGCGTGGAGCTGCCTGAGAAGAGAGAACGACCGGGATTGGAGTTCAGAAGAAAGTACGCGAAGGACGAGGAGAAGATTGTCCTGTTCGTGGGGAGGATAGTCGAGGAGAAGGGCCTCAACGTGTTGATAGGAGCCATGCCGCTCTTGATCAGGTCTGGTGTTCAGGCCAAGCTGTTGATCGTAGGAGACGGATATGCATCTGACAGGATGAAGAAGGTCGCTTGGGACATCGGGGCATACGACAAGGTCTTCTTCACAGGGTACGTGAACGATCTGATGTTGGACAAGTTTTTTGGAATAGCAGATGCCCAGGCCGTTCCGTCCCTGTATGAGCCGTTCGGCATGGTCGCCTTGGAAGGCATGGTCAGGGGAGTGCCCATCGTGGTTTCTGACACCGGAGGGCTATCGGAAATAGTTGAACATGAGAGAACCGGGCTCAAGGTTCCTCCGGACAACTCCCTCGAACTCTCTTCAGCATTGAGGAGGCTGCTAGTGGAAGACCAACTGTCAAAGACACTGACTGGGAACGCAATGGCGGAAATCCCGAACAGGTTTTCTTGGTCAACCGTATGCGAAGGAACAAAGAAGACTTATGAGGAACTGCTGACGAGATGACAGCGTTCGCTTCCATCGAGCGAGCGGTGAGCGGTGTGAGATGGCGATTCCTGAAACAATAGCCAGAGCAGCAAATGACATCCGGTCAATGAGAATAAGGGGAGCGAGCAGAATAGCTGTGGCCAGTCTGGAGGCCTTGAGGAATGCCGCTGACGAGATCTACGTGGAGTCGGAGTCCCCCGGGATTTTTCTCGATAGGGTCAGAGAAGCAGAGAAGGTGCTCTTGGACACAAGACCTACCGCGGTCGCCCTTCCGAACGCACTGTCCTTTCTCGACAACTCTTTGGATAGCGGGGGGTGCAATGGGGCGTCCAAAGAGGAATTGAGGAAGATCCTGGATGAGTCTGTCTCCCAATTCATCGAGAGAGTGGACGAAGCATCGAGGAAAATAGCTGACCTTGCGATGCCGCTGATTCAGGAAAATTCAACGGCTATTACTCATTGTCACAGCTCCGCAGTGGTCTCAGTCATGAGGAAGGCGGCAGCACGTGGATTGTTGAGGACTATCTACGTCACCGAGACAAGGCCTCTGTACCAAGGCAGGATCACCGCGAAGGAACTTGAGAACTCTGGTGCGTCCATCAAGTTCATCACCGATTCCGCCGCCGGGTTCTACATGGGGGATTCAGATGTCATGATAGTGGGAGCCGATGCTGTTGCCATGAATGGCGACTTGATTAACAAGATTGGGACGTTTCAGATGGCAGCGTTGGCAAAGCAATTCAACAAGACAGTCTTGGTCGCAGCAGAAACGTACAAGATCGCCACAAAGGCCTTGACTGGAGCCGATGTTCCCATAGAATTCAGATCCTCCGAGGAGGTGTACGAGCAGAATCCCGCTGGGATAGGGAATCCGGAAATACTGAATCCTGCCTTTGATATCACACCGGCTGGGCTCATAAGCTCCATTGTGACCGAAATCGGAGTGATAACCGAACCGGAGAGAGAGGTGCCCATCATGGCGAAGAAGGCCGGGCTGTTGCCAGGCAGGCAAGTCTTTTAGCCAGGAGCTACATCCCGTATTCGATGTCCATTTTCAGGGCATACGACATCAGGGGGATATACGGCAAGACCATCGGCATCCAAGACACCTTGAAAACTTCCTTCATATTCGCGAGGAGGTTCGGAAACGGAGGGCCGGTCATCGTGGGGAGGGATAATAGGAGAAGTAGCACTCCCATCTCTCTTTCGGCTCTGGCCGGAATCACGGCTGCCGGCGTCGAGGCTGTCGACATAGGAATGGTTCCTACGCCGTTGCTGTACTTTGCCGTGGCCCACAGCAAGGCCAAAGGCGGGGTAATGGTAACTGCTTCTCATAATCCAGTCTCCTACAACGGACTCAAGCTTGTGGAGGCCAACGCTCGCCCTCTCACGTATGAGACCGGAATTGGGGAGATAGAGAGAGAATTCAGAAACGCCAACATCGACTCAGATCTCGATGTCGCTGCCGATATCAGGAGGGAAGACATCCGGGGCGAATACGTTGACTTCATTACGAGAGGGGTCAGGGCCTCAGGCGACATCAAGGTGGTTTTCGAGCTGGGGAATGGTACGACCGGCCCGGTGTTGGAGAAGGTAGTTGAAAGACTCTCGCTGAATGCAACGATCTTGAACGGAGAGCCGGACTCTTCGTTCCCAAATGGCATGATCAACCCGGCTAACCAAGACACTCTGGTGGGGCTAACGAAGGCCGTCAGGGAAGAGCACGCTGACTTGGGGATAGGCCTAGACGTGGATGGCGACCGAGTTGGAGTGGTGACCAGAAGCGGCCGCTTCTTGTTCGGGGACTTCCTGCTGGCCATACTTTCGCGAGGAGTCCTGAGGAAACACAAGGGAGCAACGATTCTGTTGGATGTGAGAGCATCAAGGTCTGTGATCAACTACATACGTAAGCTGGGCGGAGGTGTCAAGCTGACCCGTGTTGGTCACTCATACATAGCCAACGCCATGCTGGACGGATCGTTCCCCCTTGGAGGCGAACTCTCCGGCCATGTGTATTTCAAGGACGGCTACTACGGTTATGACGACGGGATATACTGTGCCACCAAGTTGATGCAGCTGCTATCTGAGGAAGGTCACGACCTTGAAGAGATACTGGGTGGCTTTGAACAGACCTTCGTCTCGCCCGAGATTCGAGTTCAAGCCCCTGAGGAGAGGAAGTTCTCGATCGTCAAGAGCATAGAGGAGGAACTCCGGTCTGAGGGAATCCATGTTGACACCATGGATGGGGTCAGAGCAGAGTTGGAGAACGGCTGGTTTTCAATACGAGTATCGAACACAGAACCCGCTCTGGTCATTAGGGCTGAAGGATACGGGGAGGGAGACCTCGAGAAAATGCTCGACCAAGTGAATCGACTCATATCAGGTGCACAATCAGTCAAGGAAGTGTGATATCCTGCTGTGAACGTCGGAGAGTGGCTCCGCATCTATGCCCCTTTCGCGCAGTGCCTTGGCGAACTCCTTTGTGAACCCATGGGTCACATATGCTTTCTCAGGATTGGCCATCTCGACGCACTTCACCAGCCCATCAAAGTCCGCGTGGTCACTGATGACGTATGAATGGTCGACTTCTACCATATGTGAGTACTGGTCTAGGATCGACCAGCCGCTGAAGGCAAACGAAACCGCCCCTCTCTTCCTCAGCTCCTCATACAACGGGAGCCTCTTAGCATAGGACGGCATGTAGACAACCCGGGCTCCGGCCTCCAACAATCTAGACGTGACCTCCGCGGTGATCTCCTCCTTCTTCTGGATGCGTTTGCCGAACAGTCTGTAGATGTCGTTGTAGGTCTCTATTGATGGCCAGGCATAGCATTGAAACCCCTCCAGCTGTCGGTCAAAGAACATCTGAAGGTGCTGTGATTTGCCCAGCGGGTACCCCACTATTATCACACACTTACCCCAGCCCAGAAGCTCCTTGATCCTCTCCACTGCCTCAGAGATCGTCTCCTCTTCCTCACTGAACGTGAACTTCCGGACCCCGAACGTTGCCTCTGTGACGATCACCTTCGCCCGAAGCGGGCGAAACCCGTCTTGGAACGGGCGATTCCTATCGTTGAAATCCCCGGTGTACAGGAACTCTCCGGGAACGTAGAACGCCGTGGATCCTAGTATGTGCCCATTTGGAATCAGAGAGGCCTGCCCGAACGATACCTTGTCAAAGAACTTACCTCTGACAGCGCAGAGTATCTTCGTCGGATCTGAGCAGACAACATGCTGGCCCGGCCTGATGTCCGATATGTGATCCGAGTGAGCGTGGGATACGAACCGAATGCCTGACGCATCTCCACCGGCGTGATCCATTGCAACGGTGAAGCCACCCTCGCTCACAGATGCGCCCTTGGATCCCAGCCTGATTCTGACCAATTTGGTTTCCCTATTCAGAGGAGACCATCATGTTCAACGTCTCTGCCCTGCAATACCAAGCCATACACAGGTTGAGGAAAGTGGACACTAGTACGAAGACTAGACCCGCAGCTGGTGCGACGATGGAGTTGGACTGAGCTGATACTATGTACTGCAACAGAGGGTCTCCCGACAACGCAGAGACCCGCATCGAGGTTCCAGATAGGAACGCGATAAGAAACAAGCCCACTACGAGCACCCACGGGACGCGGGCATCCCAAGCTGTGAGTAACAGAAAGAGCGAGGTCAGAAGCAGACCAGCAGCCGCATTCAGAAACATGAGAGAGAGGCTCGGCGGCAACGCCACAGATGCAGCGCCAAACGCAATCCAACTCGTGACTTCGAGAGCCGTCAGCTTGGTGGTCCAGATGAGGACCTCGATGACAGTCACGGCCACGGCGGTCGATGCCGTCGTCGAAGAGACTGCAACGTAGTTTCGCCTTGCCTCACCGAGCCAAGTTGAGATTGCCAGCGCATCGCAGAGGCTCAGGAACAACAACAGTGGCCAGGGCATGAAGCCATCCGCGAAGAGATTCGTCAGGAAGGAGATTGCGATCGGGAAGGCCATAGCCCCAAGGATGTAACCGAAGTCCCTAAGAAGTGACCGGAACAAGACCGACACAACCTTAGCAGCTGATAGTCCCATTTACATCGTCCCCCGTGCAGCGTCGATGAGGCGGCTGGAGAAGACTCGCACTCCCTCCACGACCCCGCCGTTAGCCGTCACTTCAGATATCAGTTGCTCGACCATTGGCTTGTCGTTGGTACATGATACCACCAGTCGATCGTCGCCGGTGTAGATCCAACTTGCACCCAGTTGGACCAATCGGTCCTCCACTGATTGAAGGGCCAGACCGCTCACTGTGAGCTCGACCCTGCCGGGACCCACCAGTCTCCTCCGGAGAACGTCTGCATTCCCGAATTCTGAAGACGATGGGCCTCTTATCAGCAGAACGATGTCACACAGGTTCTCCGGTTCGTCTGTTGCCATGATCACCGTCTTTCCTAAGGCAGTCAGTGAAGACAGGTAGTTCCTCACTATGGTCCTGTAGTCATCACCGATGTCTGAAGGCAGGTAGTCCAAGATGAAAAGCTCCTCGTCTTTGGCCAAACAGGTTGCCAGCTGCACCCTAGACCTTACTGGGTGACTCAGTTGCTCCCACCTTCTTCCGAGCAATTCGTCGAGCTGTAGCAGGCTGGAGAGTTCCTGAACCCGGGCGGAGTTTCCCAAGCTGTCCGCTCCACTGAGACCGAGTATCTCCCTTACGCGCAACTTCGGAGGGAAAGTCAGCTCGTTTGAGAATGAGGATATTCTCTTCCCCCGCCCTCTCACTTCCGGTTGCCCCGAGAAGACGTATCCCAAATACCCACCATTCCACGGAAGGTAGCCTGCTAAGGCGAAGATTAGGGACCTTACCGCCAGCCTGTTCTTGCTGACAATTCCCAGCATTAGGTTTTTCCCCAGTTCAAACGATAGGTCTTGTATCAGCGGAGTACTCCCTCTCTTCAACACGAGATGATCTGCCTTGACGATTGGCGTAGAACTCAATTTGACCTCTCCCCACACTTTGAGGGCTCATAACTCAAGATCCCGAGCACGAGCAGCTCAAAGGCCATCCAAATCATCGCCCTCGACATCAAAGCACTCCGGTTCGGATTAATAGCTTATGTCCGTCAGATATCACGCACCAACAGAGAACGAGAGGGGATGAGTTTGGCTATTGACGTCCAGATCTTGGCGGCTGAGAGCCTGGGGACAAGGAGCATGGCTACCAAGATTGCGACACCCGACGTCACTGTATTGATAGATGCCGGTGTTGCCCTAGGGCCCAGATTCGGACTGCTGCCCCACCCCTTAGAGTACAAGGCTCTGGCAGAGTCACGGAAGAGCATAAGGATGGCCGCTGAAAGATCAGATGTCTGTGTGATCACTCACTACCATCACGATCACTACTCTCCTCCCTTTGACAGCGACTACGTCTGGACGTGGAGCGACTACGAAACAGCCGAAGCACTGTACAAGGACAAACTGGTTCTGGTCAAGGATCCCAGGGAAAACATCAACCCAGCCCAGAGGGTAAGGGCCTTCTACTTCAACAGGTTCCTCAGAGCCGTATCGCGAGAAGTGAAGGTTGCCGACGCGTCGAGCTTCGAGTTTGGGGAGACGAGGCTGGACTTCTCAAGGCCAGTTCCCCATGGCGAAGAAGGAACTAGGCTGGGATACGTGATCATGCTCAAAGTGTCATGTGGAAGAGATTCGTTCCTTTTTGCGTCGGACGTGCAAGGCCCGGTAAGTGATGAGACCCGAAACCTAATCCTTCGGTGGGGAGCATCCACGGTCTATGCTGGGGGCCCTCCCGCCTATTTGGTTCCCTTACAGATAGAGAAGGGATTGGTTGACAGGGCAATCCAGAACCTCGTGGTCATAGCGGAGAGAACCAAGGTCACGGTGGTTGATCATCATCTCATGAGGGCCATGAACTGGAGGGAATGTGTGCATGAAGCGGAAGCTACCGCCAGAGCTTCTGGCAATTCTCTTATGACAGCAGCATCTTTCTCAGGCAAAGAAGAGAATCTGCTTGAGGCCAAGAGAGACCAACTCTACCAAGAAGCGTCACCGAGCAAGGATTTCATGACGTGGACTAGGAAAAGGTATGAGGAGAGGAGAACCACGCCTCCTCCCTTATGATCCGAATGTGTGCGGCCGCCGGGAGTTCCATGGACACTCCATTTTGAACCCGGGTTGCCAGCTGTCCTCATTCGATGGGGGGCTGACGTCCTACCAGTCTAGACCACGGCCGCATCTTTCTGCGTCGGACGGCTCTGAAATCAATGATGCCTTTTCTGTCTTTACTCGAACTCGCCCGGCCCGCCCTCGCCCATCCCCCCCGGACCACCCGGGGGCCTTGGACCCTCCCTAGGCTTGGCTGAGGCTATCACGTCGTCTATTCTGATGATCATGCTCGCAGCTTCGCTCGCAGACTTGACGATTTGTTCCTTGACGACAAGGGGTTCGATGACGCTGTTGGCCCACATGTCAGTTATCTTCCTCTGCACAGTGTCTACTCCGGCCCAGATCTGCTTCCCCTCGTGTAGACGCCTTAGTTCAGCGAGCGTGTCAATTGAGTCCATTCCAGATGTCTCAGCGAGAGTCGAAGGTATTATCTCCAGAGCATCGGCAAACGCTCTCACGGCCAGTTGTTCCTTTCCTGAGACCTTCTCAGAATAGTTCCTTAGCCTGAGTGCTAGTTCCGCCTCCGGTGCTCCGGCACCTGCGACCACGTAAGGATTCATGATCACATCCCTCACAACGCAGATCGAGTCATGAAGCGCCCTCTCCGTCTCATCCACTACCTTCTCGGTCCCTCCTCTTATCAGCAGAGTGACGGAAAGCGGGTTCTTGCACTTCTCCACGAACAGCCATTTGTCGTCGCCTAGCTTCCGCTCCTCGACTAGTTGCGCTTTTCCAAGGTCTGATTCGGACAGATCCTCAACGTTCGTGACAACCCTCGCTCCTGCCGCCTTCGCGGCTTTCTCCATGTCAGACTCCTTGACTCGCCTGACAGCCAACACGTTCGCCTTTGCCAAGTAGTATTGAGCTATGTCGTCTATGCCCTTCTGGCAGAGGACCACGTTAGCACCCGAGCTTATCACCTTGTCCACCATCTCCTTGATTATCTTCTGTTCCTCGTCTAAGAAGGCCTTGATCTGGTCTGGCCTGTCTATGTTTATCTTGGCATCAAACTCTGTCTTCTCGATTTCGAGCGGGCCACTGATGAGTGCGATTCTCGCGTTCTCAACTCTGCGTGGCATGCCCGAGTGAACCACTTCCTTGTCAATGGCTATGCCTTCTATGAGTACGGTCTCCGCGATTGACCCGCCAGCCTTCTTCTCCACCTTGATGTCATCAATTCTCGCTATGAGCTTGCCGTCCTGTTCCTTTGTCACCCGCAGTACCGCCTCGATTACGGTGTCTGACAGGTAGTCGCTGTTCTCCTGGACCAGTTTGCTGGCCATCGAGGTGACTGCGATCTTCTTCAGGAGGCCACGATCCTTTGGATCTACCTTGACGGCGAACTCCTTCAGGATCGAGATTGCCTTCGTGGCTGCCATCCTGTAACCCTCAGCTATGATTGTCGGGTGTATATCCAAGTCAAGGAGTTCCTCAGCTTTCTTCAATAGTTCTCCTGCAAGCACAACGGCAGACGTGGTTCCATCTCCCACTTCGGAGTCCGTCGTCTTGGCGATCTCCACCATTATCTTGGCGGCCGGATGTTCGACTTCCATCTCTTTCAGGATCGTGGCACCATCGTTGGTGATGGTGACATCGCCTAGGGAGTCAACGAGCATCTTGTCCATGCCACGTGGCCCCAATGCCGATTTCACCACCTCTGCTATGACCTTTGCTGCCATGATGTTGTTCCGTTGGGCATCTCGCCCTCTGGATCTGGTACTCCCTTCCCTTAGTAGTAGGACGGGCGTGCCTGATACGTTTCCTTGAACCACTGCCATTTTTCTATTCACCCTACGGAAAAAGGTGTGTGGTTGCGTGTTTAATAAGTTTTGCGAGCGTCAAATGCCATTGGACGGCCATAATGCCCAGATATGTTTTTTAACAGTGCGAGCGGGCGTTGTGCATGCCTGTTCAGTGCCCTTGCGGAAGACAGATCAATGACGCCAGCGAGTTCAAGCTGCTGTTCCTGAAGAAGGAACTGAACGAAATAGACATCCTATGTCCCAACGAGATCTGCTACCTCAGGGAGCTCGGATACGTCAGGTTCGATGTCGTTGATGGTAAGCCGAAGTTCCGGGAGGCGTCGTTCTACCCGCCGTTCGTCACCTGGAACAAGAGCCAACTCGGAGAGGAGGAGGCGGAGAAGACCCTGAAACAGATGCTGAAAGAGATAGTCACCAAGTACATTGACTGGAAAGTCCTTCTGACAGAGGCAAAGACAGCGTAGGTTACTCCAAGAAGTCTGAGACCTTCGGGATTTCAGGTGGTAGGCCCTTTCTTGCTCTTATGGCTGCCACCACTGTGGGGGAAATGGATGCTGGGACCGTGTCCCAACGGAGGAACGAGGTGTCCCAGAAGGCCCTACCGCCGGTAGAGCTTCTCATGGTATCTGACAGCCCGAATGATTCTGCCGCAGGTATCTCACCCACCACGTATGCCAAGTGCCCCTTCTGATCAACCGAACTCACCTTGCCTCTCAGCTGGTTTATTATCCTCGTCACAGTCCCAACCTGTTCCATCGGAACCCTCGCATCTATCCTCAGTATCGGTTCCAGCAATGCAGTCTTGCCAAGCAACATTGCCGCGTAGAGACCTCGCTTCACGGCAGGAATCATCTGACCCGGACCATGGTGCGCGGGATCCTCATGAATCGTAGCGTCCATGAGCCGAACCTTCAATCCTCTCACCGGCTCTCTGGCGAGCACTCCTTCCGCCATCGCTTCAGTGAACCCTATCCGGATGGAACCGCTGACCTGTTCAAGACGCTGGACTCCCTTCGTGGCGTCGACGAACACGCTCATGCTCTCACTTATAGACAACAAGTTCTTCGCGTCATCAGGATCCCAGCCTGCCTCTCTGAGTAACCTGGCCCTCTCCTTAGACTCCATGAACTCCGATATCTTGCCTTGTGCCATCATCTGGAGTATTGCGGGTTCGAGCGGCTGGGCCTCAATGGAGACCTTGTTGTGACCGTTCGGAGACCTGGTCGCAACCGGTCCACCCTTCCCTAACACGGTTTCCCTGTATATTACGATCGGGTTCGAGGAGGCTACGTCCAAGCCTGCCTCATTTATGAAAGTCAGTGCCACCTCGAGGTGAAGCTGACCCATGCCGCTGAGCAGGTACTCGCCCGTCTGTTCATCTATGTGAATCTTCAAGTTGGGATCTTCTATGCTCAGTCGCTTCATCACGTTTACTAGTTCAGGGAGATCCCTCGGATGTTTGGGTTCGACCGCCAACGTCATGACGGGTTCACTCACGTACTTTATCCCCTCGAAGGGGACCAGGCCTTGGAGCGAGGATATGGTCTCGCCCGCCCTGGAGTTGCTCAACCCAAGTATCGCCGGGATGTTCCCAGCCCCGAGCGAACCCACGATTTCCCTGTGGAGGCCCATGTACAGGCCGACTTGCTGTATCCTGCCTTTGTCGCCTGAGTTCAGTAGATAGACCTCCTGACCCGACATCACCGTTCCTGAGAACAACCTGCCGGTCGCGACCACTCCTGCTTGTGGGTCCACTCTCATGTGCGAGGCGACAAAGACCGTGGGACCATTGGGGTCACAGGAGACCATGGCCCTTCCGACCTCGCTGTCCAAGTCTCCTCTCCAGAGTTTTGGCACCCTGTACTTCTGTGCCACCTTCGGTGAGGGGAAGTGTTTCACCACCATGTCCAAGATTGAGGCATGAACCGGAAACCGCTTGGAGAGTTCCTCAGGTGATCCTCCCTGGTATGCCGAGACGATGTCGGAGAACTTGAGCCCCTGCTTGGCCGCTATGTCGAGGGTTATCCCCCATCGGTCCTTTGCGCTCCCGAGCGCCACACTGCCCTTGAATGGGTCTATTCTCCACTCGTCCCTGAACTCAGACGGGGCATAGAGGTCTACCAGCTTGTTGAAGTCTCGGATAATGTTCAACAGCTTCTGCTCTATTTCGTTTCCGTTCAACTTCAACTCCTTTATGAGTCTGTCTATCTTGTTTACGAATAGCGCTGGCCTCACGTACTCTTCGAGGGCCTGTCTAGTTACGGTCTCGGTCTGAACCACTGGGCCAGGCGACCAATCGGTCTAGCCTGTTTACCTCTTCGACCGAGTCCACAACTACGACGGCTCCATCGATAGCCCTTAGGGAGCGCGTTACGTTGCCCGTGAAATCTATGTGACCAGGCGTGTCTATCAAGTTGATCAAGTGCGGCTCTCCCCCCATCTCGTGGTAGAGAGAGACGTTGGCGGCCTTGTAGGTGAATTGCCTCTCCTGTTCGATCTTGAGGTAATCCAGTGCCAACGCTTCGCCTGCAACAGTCGGTGAGAGCAGGCCTGAGTTTGCGAGCAAACTGTCACTGAGCGTTGTTTTGCCGTGGTCAACGTGGGCTATTATGCCGATGTTCCGTATCTTGTCCCTACGGTCAGCTATTTTCAGGATCTCGTCCGTGGTCTTATATCTTGGCATACTATTCTGAGTTCTACCTCCGGTAGTCTTCGGGCCGAACCTGAGTCATAATAAAGATTTCCAGTTGAAGCGCAGGCCACTGTGTTGGTCAACGGTGTGCATTGTTGCACATTGGACTAGTATCCGATCGAAGCTTATGACTGAGGAAGACGACGACTCATCGTGGGAATCGGGGCGGTCGTGAGAGAGATCATCGGTGGTTTGTCACAGCGTCTACTCGTGCTGGCCCTTTTCCGATCGGCTTTCCTCCAGAATGGCATCCAGTTCTTTTGATGCGATCTCGATGACATGAAGTGCCTCTTCTTCCAGTTCCTTTGGCGCCTCACCGGATCTCACCAAGTGTCTTATCCGGAAGAGCTGCACACTCTGTTTTCTGAAAGCCCTAAACAGCTTGTCCTGCCCCACGCCGAAACCCAACCAAGGCGGCAGAAAGAGGTGTGCCCTTCCGCGCCATGATGGCTCGGAGACCTCCATTTTCTTTGTAGATTCCAAGAACTCTCTTCCTTTCTGTTGAAGCGAGTACCTCTTTGTGCCGTCCTCGGCCTCTCCATGGATGTATCCTTCGTCTTCAAGATCAGACAGCATGGGATAGACCGAACCTGGGCTAGGTCGCCAGTGTCCCAAGGACTCTTTCTCAATCTCGTTCATTATCTCAGATCCGGTCCTCGGCTTCTCCTCTATCAACCTCAAGATGAGAACCCTCAGTGCGCCTCTGGGAGGAAGCAGAAACTTCCGGGAGCGAGGTCCGCCACGCTCGTCGAACATATCGGAAACGATATCGGAATCGATATTTAAGCCTTCCTTCTTGTGTTGCACCTTTTCGCCCGCTGGCGCTAAAAGAGGGCCGACCCCGTTCACTTTGGCCCCTTGGAACGGAGTTGCTCGACCAGTTCCTTGGCCCTGTCGAACCTTATCATCTTCTCCTTGATCATGATTTCCGCAACCTTGTCCACTAGTTCACCCTCTGCCCCAGCCGCTGAGGCTATGTTCCTAGCATGCAACTTCATGTGGCCGAGCTGGATCCCCTCCTGAGTAAGCGCTCTGAGTGCCGCAAAGTTCTGTGCCAGACCCACAGCAGCCATCACTCTAGCAAGTTCGGTGGCGGTTTTCACACCGAGTATCTTTGCAGATAGCTGCGCAACAGGATGCACTTTGGTGGCCCCGCCGACAAGACCCACGGCCATGGGCAATTCCAACGTCCCCGTCAGATCCCCGTTCTCGTCCTTCTCCCAAGTGGAGAGCGGGAGATACCTGCCGGTTCTGGCGGCATAGGCATGCGCACCCGCCTCCAGCGCCCTGTGGTCTTGTCCGGTTGCCAGCGCAACTGCTATCACCCCGTTCATTATCCCCTTGTTGTGAGTTGCCGCCCTATATTGGTCGGCCACTGCAAAGGACCACGCCTGGACTACGGAGTCCACCCCCTTCTCTCCACCTAGTTCTTCTTTCGCGACGACAGCTCTGGCCCTAGCAAGCCTTCTATCCGCGAGATTGGAGATTATCTTCAAACACGACCTGCCACCGGTCACTCGCTCAACGGTTGGGGCCACAGCCTCGCACATCGTGTTAACTGCATTGGCTCCCATCGCGTCCTTTACGTTAACGAGAAGGTGCGCAACAACCATCACTCCCGTCGGGGAGTTCACGACCCTAACCTCTAGGCCCTTAGCTCCTCCTCCGACCTTCGTCAGGAACGGATCCTGTTCGTTCGCCAGTTGCAGAATCTCATCGGTGTGCTCGATTATTCTGAGGCGAGCCGCCCACGGGTCTTCGATCTCCAACAACTGAATCTGCCCTATCATCAACGGTTCTGTCGCGTTCGTGAATATGCCTCCCTTCTCCCGCATCATTTTCGCGGCGTTGCTGGAGGCAGCAACCACTGATGGTTCCTCGATGACCATGGGAACAAGGCGATCCAAGCCGTCGATCAGGAAGTTCACCGCAATCGCCAAGGGGTATGACATCGTACCGATGACATTCTCTACCATCCTGTCTGCCACATCCAAGTTCAGACCGCCCGTTTTCATCAGGAGTTCCGTTTCCTCTGACGTCAGCCCACAGACCCTCCGGACGTGTTCTAGTCTATCCTTGACAGAAAGTTTGTAGAATCCGGGCATCCTAGATGTCCCGTCCATCAAAGTATGAGTGGGTCAACCCATTATAAGACTGTTTCCACGGAAACAGTAACATGACGAAGTCCAGCGGTCAACAAGCACCGCAGGTGGTTGCTATGCCTACCTTAGAGCCCAGTGTCAGCTCACCCTCTGAAGTCATGGAACACGCGTGAGAAGTCGACGATCCTGCCATTGGCGATTTTTATGCCCTCTGATCGCAGCAGCCGCGCCTTCTTAGGTATGTGGGATCTGCCGCTGAACCCACCCAGTCTCCCATCAGAATACACCACCCTGTGACATGGAATGATCGGAGGATTGGGGTTGGCCCGCATTATGCTCCCGATGGCCCTCGCGGCCCCTGGCACACCCACTGCCCTAGCGATAGTACCATACGAAGAGACCATTCCCTTCGGGATCCGCCTTACGACCTCGTAGACCAGCTTCTTGTCTACGTGTCTCGTGCGTTTCATGGTCGCTCATCCAGCCAGCGAGCGGTCAAGCGTTGGCTCAAATCAGTGTATCGTGGAATGTCTATTCCGCATGTCTTTCTCATCGATCTTGAGGACCTTCATCAGCTCTACCACTATGGAATCCATGAGAATGCTTGTGGACAACTCAAAGAGAGTTCCCAGAGGTGCAAGGGGTTCATGAATGCCCAGGAGTTGCCTTGAGAAGTAGTCGTCAGTTTCTACCCTCCGAATTCTGCCGGGCACGACCAGCACGATGTCCGACAATCCGGCCAGACTCGAGCTTGGGAAGGAAGTAATGGAGATCACTCTTGCTCCGACGTGCCTCGCCACCTGAGCAGAACTCACGGTCAAAGCTGTGTCTCCCGACCCGGAAACTGCCAGCAAGACGTCGTCCTTTCCGATGGCCGGGGTTATTGTCTCGCCTATCACGAAGACATTGAATCCCAAGTGCATGAGTCTCATCGCAAATGCCTTGGCGACCAGCCCACTCCTGCCGGCCCCTACTACACCTATCGTTCTTCGGTCATGGTACGCGCTCGTCAGCGCATTCGTAAAACCTTCGACCTGCTTTGGGTCCACCGAATCCAAGTTCACGTTTATGGCCTTGAGGAGGGCATCAAAGGGAGGACGGTTGGTCACGAGCCTCGGGTCTCTCAGACATCTATAAAAGGGTGGTGAGTTTGGACAGATCCAAGGTCGGGATGACCAACCTGTAGTAGATGAGACCGGCAGACAGTGCTACAAGCGCCAACAACGCCAGGACATCGGTCCTGCCGAACTTCGGGTCTTTCCACCTCGTCCTTGACTTCAGGGCTCCGTATCCTCTCAGCTCCAGAGCGTCGGCGATCTCGTATGTTCTCCTTATCACCCCCACGAACAGTGGGACAAGCACGGGGAGCAGAGATCTCATTCTGTCCAACAAACCTCCTTTACCCACATCCAAGCCTCTGGCCCGCTGGGCATCGAATATGGACTGAAACTCCTCAGCTATGACTGGGATGAACCGCATTGACAGGGTGAAGGACAACGCTACATCGGCGGATATGCCCATTTGCTCCAGAGCCCGGCCCAGATCTTCTGGAGAAGTGGTGAAGAAGAACCAAGAAGTTGCGGACGCGACCACCACGAACCGGAGCGCAAAGAAGGCGGACTGAAGTAGGTTGCCCGTAGCTATTGCCTGAGCCAGCAATATGAGCACAAGGAAGAGCAACAGGGCCCTCAGTGACCGAAGCCACATCTGCAGCGATCTGCTTATGGCCAGAATGATCAACTGAACAAACAACAAAACGAGAATCTCCAAAGGGTCAAGTGTCGTTACTCCCAGCAACGTGAATGCTACCGTCATTATCAACTTCGTCCGTGGATCCAACCTGTGGACCGGAGTGTCCAACTTTGAGAATCTGTAGGCCCTCAGGAACGCAAGAGACATGAGCTACTTCCCTCCCAGCAGCGACGCGAGGTCAACTGGAGCGAACCGATCTTGGGACAAACCAGATCTCAGGAGTTCAGTGCAAAGAGAGGTCAGGAACGTCGGAAGCATGTTCGCTCTCGCGAACAACTCTGGCGATTTCAGAAGATCCGTCAAGCTCCCGCGCCAGACCATCGAGCCATCGTCCATCAGAGCGGTCCTTTCCGAAGTCAGAAGAGCGAAGTCAACATCGTGCGTCACAATCACGACGGACTTGCCTTCCGCCTTGAATCCTCTCAGCACGTCGATCAGAAACACCCTGTACTGGTGATCGAGCCCCACGGTCGGCTCGTCCATCACAACGACTTCAGGGCGCCAAGCCAGCACGGAGGCTATCGAAAGGCGTCTCTTCTCGCCGCCGCTCAAGTCAAACGGATTGGATGAAAGGTAGTCCGAAAGCCCGAACTTGACCGACACGTCATTGACCACAGCATCTACCTCTTTCTCTGAGAACCCCATGTTCTTCGGGCCAAAAGCGATCTCCTGCCTGACCGTTTCAGAGAAGAAGCTCTTCTCGGGATTCTGGAAGATAATGCCCACTTTCTTGGCTAACTGTGAGATGGATGTGTTCGTTGTGGCCAAGCCATCGACGAGCACTTTTCCCTTTGTTGGCAGGAGCAGTCCGTTGAAGGTTTTGATGAGAGTCGTCTTGCCGGAACCGTTTGGTCCCATAATAGACATAGACGAACCTTCGGGTACGTCAAGGGTGACCTGCCTCAGAACCTCTCTTCCGGGCTCGTACGAGAAACCCACATCCAAGACTTCAATCTCAGCCAACGCTCTCACCCATTCTGCGACGAATGCTGTCGACATAGGTCGACGGTTCAGAAGGCGGTCTTTCCGACATTCGACCGATATCCCTTCCGTATGCCTTCCAGAAGAGATACGAAAGAGGGTAGTTCACCTGTAGATTGTTTTTCAGACAGAGGTCCAGCGCGGCGATCGGTGTCGCGTCAACTGCGATCGAGCCATCTTGTACAACGACTATCCTGTCGACCGCATTGTAGAAGAGCTCAAGTCGCTGTTCTATGATGAGAGTGGTGACGCCCAGTTCCGAGCGTAACTTCGTCAGGAACTTCACGAAATTCCTAGCTGCTAGGGAATCAAGCGATGAAGTGGGCTCGTCCAGGACAAGCAACCTCGGCTTCATCGCAAGTACACCAGCTATGGCTGCCCTCTGCTGGAATCCACCGGACAGTTCAAAGGGCGGCCTCTGTCGTTGGTCTTCCAGCCCGGTTGTCGATAGACTCCAGTCCACCCTACTCTTGATCTCTTGCCTAGGTAGGGCCAGGTTCTCAGGGCCGAAGGCCACATCGTCCTCCACTGTGAGCGCGAACAGTTGATTCTCGGGATTCTGGAGCACAAACCCGACTTTCTGGGCCAAGGTGTGGATCTTCGACTTGGAGACATCCTCGCCGAGAACAACAGCGCTTCCAGAGAGTTCCCCGGGGTAGCTGTTGGGTATCAGACCCGTTATCAGCCTGGCCAGAGATGTCTTTCCGCTCCCAGAGGGTCCAGTGATGAGAACGAATTCGCCAGCCCTGAGTTCGAAGTTGACACCTTTCAGCACTGACCTCGAGCCGCCCTGATAGGAGAAGGTAACATCTCTGAACGACACCACCGGGTTCTCGGCCATGACCTGGGCTGGTCACTCTGCAGTTCTCAGCTGACTTAAATGCTTGGCTAGGAATTTCTCGGCAAGCGCAAGCGACTCTTTCATGTTCTTGGAAGAACTGAGTGCCCCGGCCCTGATGTGACCTCCTCCATGCCCTCCGAGTTCCCTTGCCAGTTCAGCGCTCAGAGGTCCGAGGTCCAAGGAGGACAGGTCAGACAGACGCCTCGATGCCCTTAGACTCGCTTTCGACCCCTCGGGCGCTCTTGAGAACACTATCGCCAAGTCCGCTCCCAATCTGATCAGTGCGGAAGCAACGACGGAGTGATATGAGCCCACTTCTGTAATGACGACGACCAATTCTTTGGTCTTCAGTATCTTCATTCTTTGGGCTGCCTTCAATCTGGCTATAGTCTCATCCCTTGATGCCTCGCGCGAGATCGTCTCCCAGGCCTTGGCAATCTTTGCCCCTTTTGATCCCAGCTCGCAGAGATGCATCAGTGTCTCGTCATTTGCCTCCCTCAACCCAGCAGTGTCCGTTATCACTCCCGCAAGCAGGGCCGTGGAGACGCGTTCTTCCATAGTGCAGTGTAGGACATCAAACATCTTCAACACGATCTCGGACGTCGAAGTGGAAGGGTGGTACAGCACGATGTCGTAGAGATCTTGATCCACCAGCGGGTGATGATCTACTAGAACCCTGCATTCCGCCTCCGAAAGTCGCTCAACGGGCACTCCGGTTGTCATCCACCCCCCTGTGTCTACGAGAAAGATCCAAGATCCTTGAGTCTCGGGCATCTCTCCGTCCACCTCAAGATCTAGGAACTCGACCAGTCCTCTGGACTTCTGCGGTAGCCTTCCCACTGAATGGATGGACAGATGCGATGAGGGACAGCTCTGGGCGAGCATTTCTCTGATCCCGAATGCCGAGGCCAACGCATCAACATCGGCTCCCTTGTGAGTCAAGATGGCAATCCTTCTTGGCTTTGCTTCTGCCAGTCGTGTAGACAGAGTTGCTATCGAATCCAAGAGGGGAGGCGGCCCGGCGACCATGCCGTTCACTGGCTCTTCAACGAACCCTTGATTGAACTCTCCAGCTCCTCGATTCTCTCCTTCAGTTTGCCCTCTTGTTTCTCAAGAGCAGAATCTCTCAGCTTTAGCAGCTCCTGCTTCTCCTTCAGTTCTGTCTCGACCTTCTTCTTGTCTCTCTTTACGAGAACTCGCCCTGCAAACTGATATACCTCGTCGCTTGATTCCTGGCCCAAGGTCTCTAAGGATCTCTCTACTTCGCTCAGTTCTTCCTGCACTCGCTGGTGTTGCAGGATGGTCGTGTCATAGGCGGCTTGTGTCGACTGCAGTTTGGATATCTTGTCGCTGACCTGTGGAGGCACGGATTCCATCAAGAACGCACCAAGCCACACGTAGACCGAACTCGGTTATTAACTTTCAGCTCTCTTGGCAGAAGTGATCCCCGATACCCTGACGGAAGTAAGTCCCGACTTTGTGTGTGGTTCGTACGCGCCTCCCGCAAACGTGTTCCCACATTTCTTGCAGGTCCAGATTCCAACTCCGACCCTCTTCAGGAATCCTCTGGCGCAGTTGGGGCACTTGTACTTGAGTCTCCTTCTCGCCATCACATCGGCCGAGCGTCTCCTCAGTGTGAATCCGTATTTGACCCCTAGAGAGCCTGATGGCTTTCTTCTTGCCAACCTAGTCCTTCCTCCAGTTCATGGCTCTGCCTATTTCTTGGGCCTTCTCCCAACCTATGTCAAGCATGTCGAATATCTGGGAGTGTGAGAGATACCCTTGGTCGTTCTTCATGACCGCACATAGGTTGCCCTCTTGTGTGTAGGTGTACGATATGAACCCCTCTGCAGCGTGTTCTTCCTCTAGGTCGGGGTCTAGGAAGGATTTCTCCCCAATGATGCCGAAGGTCGTAGAAACCGGGTAATCCTTCAACGCCAACGGGACGAACTCTCCGCTGAAGGTCGGAACATCTCCTTCGAGAGTGTACCTCTTCAGATTAGTGTTCTCGAGGGCCTTGACGGCAGCGAGCACCGCCGTGTCCGTCATGTTCCCGCTGTAGTCTAGAACGTAGACATCGATGTATACCACCTGAACTATCTTCCTAGGTTGGAGGGCCAACGCTTCCAGATCTATCGCCTTTGATTCTCTGATGCTCCTGTCGACGTACCTGGCCAGCGCAATACTCCTCTCGTCAGGTGGACCAGCCTCGAACGTGGGCGATGCTAACGGTAGCAGTTCGGCGTTCACTGTGAGGACTCCTTGGTTCGGAGTGTCAGGAAAAGGAGATCCAATCCCTACCTTTATCCCGACCAGCACCTTTGTACCGCCCACGGATACTAGCGCAGAGCCTTCTGCCTTCTTCAGCAAGCCGGTTTCAACTTCGATTTTCCTGAACTCGTGGAGAGCTCTGCCGTCCATTCTCTTGTCTCGTGCAAGCAGATCCATGAGCTCTTGGTGTAGAACCTTCGATATCACTGGGCGATCCCTTGTGACTGACATCACTGTGTCTCCTCCTTCTCCTGGTTCTCAGGTTGATTGTATTTCGACTTCAAGGCAGCGACCTGTAGCGCGTATAGTCTCATGCTCCCGTTTATTGCCATCGAGAGTCCCTGCCTAAACTCATCCCTCGTCATCAAACCATCCATCTGTAGCAGTGAAACCTTGTTCATAGTAGGAATGTAGGCGACGGGCATGTCAGCGTCTCCCTCTTTGTCCTCGATATCGTTCAAGTCAAGAACCATGGTTCCGTCGACTTTGCCGACCGCACACCCGGCAACGAGTCCTCTCAGGGGTATCCCCGCATCGGCCAAGGCCAAGGCGGCGGCAGTCAGTCCAGCAACGCGTGTACCTCCATCGGCCTGCAGAACTTCGATGAAAATCTCGACGACAGTCCGGGGGAAGAGTTCCGTGATCACTATTGGTTCCAGTGCATTTCTTACAACCATCGAGAGTTCTATCTCCCTTCTTGATGGCGCCGGCGATTTTCTATCATCAACTGAGAAGGGAGCCATGTGATATCTGACCTTCAGGATCGCCCGATCCGGAAGCTCAATGTGCTTCGGATGGACCTCTGAAGGCCCGAAGACTGCGACCAGTATCTTGCATTTGCCCTGCTCGTAGAGGACAGAACCGTCCGCGTGCTTGAGGTAGCCGAGTTCTATCTTGATGGGCCGGAGTTCATCTGGCTTGCGTCCATCAGTTCTTAGCCCCCTCTCGTCGATCAGCTTTGTCTTCTCTTCGGTCATTGTCCTTCCACCTTACCGGAAATGAGTTCCACAACCTTCTCAGTCAGGCCGTATACGTGAGCCTCCTCCTCTATCAGCTTGAGGGCCCTGATTAGCTTATCCCGCATGGCCGGATCACTTGTCGTCAGTATGACAGTGCCGTTCTGTCCCACTATGACTTTGGAGTTGGAGGCCTGTTGAATTTTGGATAGCATCGACCCACCTCGCCCTATTACCCTGGCGATCTTGGAGGGGTTGACTCTGGCCAAAAACCCGAAGTCAGCCTTTCCCAAGTCCTGATCTCTGATCGTGAGAAGGGGATCTTGGCTTCTGTCGAATGCCACTATCTTGACCTTTAACACTGTGCCTATGTCGAACTCCTTCAGGGGATCATCCATTGTGGGGTCAAACCTCCTGCCGAAGACATCCGTGGCTGGAAGGATTCCAAAGTAGGGGGAGTTTATGTCGACCTTCCACATGTTGTATGAGACATCACACACTATCCCGACCACTAGGTCTCCTACTCTTGGGACATAGAAGCCCTTCAAGGGTATCACGCTCACACCTTCTGGCCCACCTCTTCGGATTCCCACTCTAGTGGCTACTATCGACCCCTGAACTTTCACCGTGTTTTCTCCAGCCCTGTTGTCGCCTGTGCCGATAACCTCGCCAGGCACTACTACGACAGGGCCTCTTGGTTCCTCTTCCAATCTGTTTCCTTACCTCGCAAACCGACTAGACTAACGTTACTTTAACCTTTTCACCGAACCTCTTTGCTACCTTCTGTACTATGTCTGTCCTCGTCGCCTCCGGAACCTTCACCGTCATCGTTAGGAAATCGCCTTTCTTGCGCGGCTGAAGGACCATCTCGCCGACGGACTCAAGATACCCCCTTACATGGGCTATTAGGTCTGGGGGGAACTCTACCTCGATTTCGGCCTCTTTGACCTTTATGGAGAGTATTCTCTTCATTTCCTTGATGATCGGTTTCAGCTGATCGATTGGTTCCTTGGATGGGTCGACCGGAATGGAGATCTTGTCAAACGCCTGTTCGACCCTCAGGAGAGGGATCGGGGTGTTTGTCTGGGGATCTATAGAAACCCTTGATATCAATGCCATTATCGCCTTCCTTTTCTCCTCCAGTAGCTTCCTGCGCATATGTGATGGTACTTGGAGTTCTCCTTCGTCGATGATCACTTTGCATATCTTGCGGGAGTCATCGGTCGAGAACGCTTTGAGCAATGCGTCTCTTGATGCGCGCTCCCCCTTCTTGTAGTCCCTGAAGACGTCTTCGAACTTGAGTATCTTGTCGCTCCAAGGAGTTCTCTTGAGCTTGTAGTCCAAGGCCCGCTCAGAGTCGACCAATACTTCGAAATGATTGCCTCTCACATCGAACCGAGCCAAGGAGACTTTCTCGGACATCTGGACTACCTACTTCTCTGAAACCTTGGGCGGCTGTTTCTTGGAGGCTCTCTCGAATATCTCAGAGATTTCCTCGTCCTTGGCAAGAGTGACCTTCTTCTCCCCAGCATCTATGTACGTCATCCTGACTACTTCAGACAAAGCTTCTGCCTTGTTGCTCGCGATCATTCCTATCATCACCAGCTCTTTGAGGACATCCAGCGACGCCGACTTGTTGTAGATAGCCTTGGTGGCCTCTAAGGCTTCGTTTCTGTTCACTCCCGATGCAGTGAGGAAGTACTTGTTGTAGATTCCGCTCGGATCCAGTTGATGCACCGAAGGACCCAACAGGTCAACACCACCGATGATCAGTGAAACTCCAAAGGGACGAACCCCAGCATTCTGTGTGTAGTTCTGCATTATGTCTCCGAGCCTTCTGGCAAGGTAGTTCATGTCTATTGGCTCGTCGTAGAGCAGCCTGTTCGTCTGTGATTCCTGGCGAGCTATGTCGATTAGGATCCTAGCGTCAGAGGTGAATCCGGTGACAGTCGCCGCCACGTGCTCATCAATGATGAACAGCTTGTGGCTGAAGCTCCTATCCTGCAGAGCGTCGGTCTTCTTCTCTATGCCGGCTAAGACAACACCATTGCTGGAGCTGGCACCCAACGCCGTGGGGCTGTTGTTCACCATGATCATGGCGTAGTCCACTTGCCAAAGACGCCCATCAGGGGAGAAGACGGTAATTCCTCTATCATAGCCCATCCCAGGCAACAACGTTTACACCTAGAATTCAACTGTGATAAGGTTCTGATAAACCTTTTTGGGAGCTCCTTGCTCCTGCTTTTCTCCTGATCCCCTCCAGAGTCCCAGAAGTCAGTATCACCTCAAGACCCGGGCTCAAAGATGAGATCCTCCCCTTGGCTTGGGAAACGTGTTTGTGGGGCATTGAGAGGATCGCCAATCCTGGCCTGAGAACGAAGAAAGTGTGTTTGAAGTGAGGATTCTCACGCGAGAGTTCTTCTGCGACTCGTAACATGAGTTCCCGAAGACGATCTAAGGTATACAGGGACACGTCATATTCTATCAGCAAGTACCTTCGGCGAGTTCTTTTCACGCTTGGCCCAATTGAGTGTCAATAGACTTAAAACTGTGATGGGAACGAACATGAAGGGTTTGGGATTTTGGGAGGAAAAAGGCGCGGCTTCCTTCTGTCGGTCACCTACGACGGACAACTCAGGAAAGCCATAATGAAGTTCCTGACCGAAGACGGCAAGAACGTGTTCCCGGTAGAAGATCCGACCGACCACAAGCCCTACTGCCTGAGTACGCTGACCGAGGAACAACTCAAGTCCAACAGGGAGCTGGTCTCGCTTCCTGGCATAGTTGGATTCGATCAAGTGAGGAAGTTCAATGCCCTTTCGCAGAAGGAGGTCGTGATGACGAAGATCGTCGCCGCAGACCCGCTCAGCATAGGGGGAAAACCCAGTGGGACGGTCAGATCCGTGCTGAGGGACACGTGGGAGGCAGACATAGCCTATGTCTTGAACTACATCTATGACCTTGGCCTCAGACCGGGGCAGTACTACGACATAGAAGACGGGAACCTCAAGCTCTCTGTGTCCGATCTCAAGCCTGACGTCTTGACAAGACTGCAGGGGATTTTGAACTCGACTGCACCCCTCGATAGAGAGATGCTCGAGAAGACCGCCATCCTCTTGGAGCAACCAGTATCCAACTTTCGGAGGGTCGCCTTGGACATTGAGGTTCTACCGAGCGAACCCAACAGGTTGCCGGATGCGAACGAACCTAGGGAATCTATTGTGGCCATAGCCATGATGGACGATGAAGGAATGGACCTTACCTTTCTGCTAGCCTCACCAAAGCGCCAGATCCCGAAGGAATTGCTGACGGAGCCGAAGGTGAGATTCTTCGATAACGAGAAAGAGATGCTTATGGCCACCTTCAAACTCCTCAACCAATACCCCTTGGTCATAACGTTCAACGGAGACAACTTTGACCTGCCATATCTCCGAGGCAGAGCGAGAGCGTTAGGGGTTCCAGACGGCGATATCCCCCTGAGGGCGGGTAGGGACAATGTGGACATGAAGGTGGGAGTCCATGTAGACCTCTACAGGTTCTTCTACAACAGATCCATCCAGATCTATGCGTTCAGCAACGCGTACAAAGAGGCGACGCTGGATGCCATCAGCAACGCGCTCATTGGAAAGGGCAAGCTCCCATTGACGAAGCCATTTGGAGAGTTGTCATACGAGGAACTATGGCTCTACTGCAGAAACGATGCCGCGATCACTTTGGAACTGACCACGTACAACGGGGCGATTGTCATGAACCTCATCGTGATGCTGATGAGAATAAGTAGAGCACCGATGGAAGAGATAGTCAGGAGAGCGGTATCTTCATGGATCCGAAGTCTCTTCATAGCCCTCCATAGAGAGAGGGGGATGTTGATTCCAAACCAAGCGGACATACTGAAGCTTAAGGGGGGGACGGTGACCACGGCCATCATCAAGGGCAAGAAGTACAAGGGGGCGATAGTGCTGCAGCCGACTCCTGGGGCTCATTTCAATGTCGTCGTCATGGACTTTGCGTCACTGTACCCGAGCGTGATAGCAAGGTACAACCTCTCGTACGAAACCGTCAGATGCCCCCATCCCGAATGTAGGGACAATAAGGTGGCGGACCTTCCCCACTGGGTCTGCACGAAGGTGAAGGGGATAACTAGCTCAGTGATCGGCACGCTTAGAGATCTCAGGGTGAAGCTCTACATTCCTCTCTCCAAAGAGGCCACCTCGCAACTGACTGCGAAAAGGTATGAGGTCATACAGAGAGCTCTCAAAGTCTTCCTTAACGCCAGCTACGGTGTAATGGGAGCGGAGAGTTTCCAGTTCTACACTCCTCCGGTGGCCGAAAGCGTGACCGCCCTAGGAAGGAAGATACTGACTGAGGTCATTTCGGAGGCGCAGAAAAGAGGGACTAACGTGATATACGGAGACACCGACTCAGCATTCCTCGAGCGACCGTCAGAAGAGGAGATAGAGGCGATATCCCGGAAGGCTTCGGAGGACTTCGGCATCCAGCTCAACTTCGACAAGAAATACAGGTACGTTGTGTTCAGCACACGGAAGAAGAACTACTTCGGGGTGACGGAGGATGGAATAGTGGACGTGAAGGGTCTCATGGGGAAAAAGAGCTCAACCCCGGCCTTCGTGAAGGAGGTTTTCAACGGAACCATCGCGATATTGAGTGGTGTCAAAGACGAGACCCAATTCGAACAGGCAAAAGAGAAGGTCGGCCAGATCTTGAAGGACAGCATTGACAAGTTGAAGAGACGCGAAGTCCCAGTGTCCAGCCTGTCCTTCAACGTCATGATGAGCAAGGACATCGAGGACTACAAGGACACGCTTCCACAGCACATCAAGGCGGCAATTATGACATCAAGGGACGGCACGACGCCCGGAGCCGGGAGCGTCATCTCATACGTGAAGGTCAAGGGGAGATTGGGCGTGAAACCCACTCAGACCGTATCCCCTGAAGAGATAGACGTGGACAAGTACCTTCAGATATTCGAGACCACGTGTGACCAATTCCTAGAACCGCTGGGCATAGACATATCGAGCAAAGGGAAAAGTTCAAAACTGGTAGACTTCATGTGAGGGCTCAATGGCTAGCTCGCCAAGGGTGGTTGTAGTAGGAACAGGGTCGTTCGGCAAGAATCATGTAAGGGTGCTCAGTGAATTGGGTGCACTTGCTGGTGTTATAGATATAAACGAGACCGCAGCAAAGGCGTTCTCCGATCTGTACAGAGTCCCATGGAGTTCCACCCCCAAGGACTTCGACTTTGGTGGAGTTGATGGAGCGGTCGTATCCACACCCACTACAACTCATTTCGACATAGCCAAACAACTGATAGTCAAGGGAGTTCAATACTTGTTCGTGGAGAAGCCGGTTGTGACTGATGTATCAGAAGCACTTGAGCTTGCCCAGATCATGGAGCGAGAGGATGCGAAGCTGATGGCGGGGTTCATTGAAAGGTTCAACCAGGCTGTGACCCAAGTGAGAAGCTACCTGCAGGACGGCAGAATCGGAGCCCCTATCATCATGGCAACATCTAGGATAAGACAGTGGCCGGATAGGCCAATAGACCTCGGGGTGATAAAGGATACGGCCATACATGACATAGACATAGTCCGCTATCTTTCGGAGGAGATGCCAAGTTCCGTCTATGCCCTTGCCGGATCATTGATGGGAAGGCCAAGGGAAGACCACGCAACTATTCTGCTGAACTTCCAACGGCATAGGGCTGTTCTTGAGGCGAACTGGATAACGCCGTCCAAGAGTAGAAGGCTAGCGGTGACCGGAATGACCGGCTATGTCGAGGCGGACTTGATAACACAGGAAGTGACTGTGAAGGACGAAAAGGGGTCCTTCACCAAAGCAGTGTTGTGGAAAGAGCCGCTGCTCTTTGAGTTGAGAAGTTTCCTTGAGGCGATTTCGAACAGGAGCGTCCCGTCACCCGGCTGCGAGGATGCGATCGCCAACCTAGTTCTAGCGGAGGCCGCGTTGACTTCCAGTCAATCTAATCGGGCAGTGTCACTCAGCGAGATCTTTGACAGATATCAGAGACAACAGCTCGATGACTACCTTCGTCGCAAGAACTGATGTAATACCCGATGGATCCAAACTAGGGATAGCCTCACAGACATCCAGCCCGACTATCCTAGGCTTCCTCAGGCGAGATAGGAGGCGGAAGAAATCATTAGGAGAGGAACCCCCGGGCTCTGGGTTTCCGACTCCAGGGGCATAGGCGGGATCAAAGTAGTCAAGATCCAACGACATATAACAGTTTCTTGCGTTCTCAACCCAATCCACGAATTCGTTCTCCTTGCTCTGCAGATCATCTGAGTGTATGATGTTTATCCCAGGGGGTATTGACGCAAGCTCGTCGTGTGAAGTGGCACGAGCCCCCACAATGAGGATTCGGCTCGGGGATATCCTCTCGCTTAGCCTCCTCAGCCAAGTGGCATGCGACAAGGTCACACCTTGGTATTCCTCTCTGAGATCCATATGCGCATCAAATACGACCAGCCTGTCAGCACCAGAGCCCAAGAAACCTCCGAGCGTCACCGTGTGTTCACCACCCAAGATGATTGGCATCTTCTGACTGGAGCGAATCTGAGCCACCGTCTCTTCAATGAACCGAACAGCACTGGGAACATCGAAGCCGACTGTAATGTCCCCAAGATCGTGAACCGTAGCGCTTTCAGCATCAAATGAATACCGGCGACTGTACGTCTCAATCTGGGCAGATGCAGCTCTTATTGCCAAGGGGGCGTACCGGTAGCCTGTCCTGAATGTGCCAGTCACGTCGAGCGGCGCCCCAACTACCACAAACTTCGCATCACTGAAACCGGTTTCGCTGTCCAGGAACGAGATTGAAGGCCGGACATGGAGAAACCTGTTGTCTGGTTGTTCTCTCAAGTCGGTCAACCAACGGTGTAGATTTTATAAACATGAATGAGAAGGATCGTCAGCGGGGTAGACGCCTCAATGGTTGAGGGCATGTCAAGGATCTACACGTGGGTCATCATCATAATGGATATACTCCTCTCTGTCATCCTCTCGTTCCTAGTCTTCTGGCGGGGAGTGGTTCATCCCGTCCTGTTCGTGACGGCTGCGATTCTGCCCGTCGCCGCCTTGGGGTACAACCGAGGAGTCAAAGAGGCGAAGGGAGCAAACTTGGTGATAGGGATTACCCTGCTTTCATACTTTCTAACAGTGAACTACTACCTGATAATGCTGCCATCTACTCAAGTCCAGATTGCGGACATGATATCGATTGTTACAGGAACGGTGTTCTCTATTCTCCTCGTCGTGCTGTCAATCGTGTGCACACCCAAGAAGGTTGTGTAGAACAGCGCTAGATGGGGGGGGTCACTGTGATATGTTCCTAGATAGCCTGTACAATTCGAGATCTATCTCTTTGCGGCGACTGACCGTTTCGCTTAACTGGACAATCTTGATCTCGTTTCCCTGCAGACCCACGATGGAGGCCTCCTCTCCTTGGAGAAGCGCCTCAATCGCGCTTGCACCGAAGGTAGCGGCCAGCCTCCTAGAACGTGCCGTCGGTGAGCCTCCCCGCTGGATGTAGCCTAACACTGACAGCCTAGTCTCGATTCCGCTTTCTTGGGATAGATAGGAGGCTATTTCCCGTGAGTCCCCATATCCTTCGGCCACTATGATGATTATGCACTTCTTGCCCCTGTGTCCCGATTCACGAAGATCCTGAGCTATCTTGTTCAGATCCTCTCTTACCTCGGGCATCAGGGTGTACTCCGCGCCAGTGCACAGACCCACCTCAAGCGCGATGAATCCCCGGACCCTTCCCATCACTTCGACCAGGAACGTCCGGTCATGTGAGTAAGCAGTGTCCCGTAGATTGTCCGTAGATCGGACTGCTACGTTGACCGCCGAGTCGAATCCCACAGTCTCGTCGGCGCCCCACACGTCGTTATCTATGGAAGCAGGGATTCCCACCACCGGCCTCCCCGATGTCTTCCTTATGTCCTGAGCGCCGCGGAATGACCCGTCTCCGCCTATTACGACGAGAGCGTCGATGGCGTTGGATTCCAGAGTTCTCGCGACTCCTTCAAGCCCTTCCTTCGTCTTGATTTCCTCACACCGTGTAGTTTTCAGTATTGTCCCACCTTGGTTTATGATGCCTGAAACGGAACGCCTGTTCATGGGGATCACCTGATTGAGGATCAGACCGGAATACCCTCGCTCTATTCCCACGGGGTCAAGCCCTTGGTCTATCGCACATCTGACTACCGACCTTATCGTTGCGTTCATCCCAGAGGCGTCTCCACCCGAGGTTACCACCCCCACCTTCTTGATCTCCAATGGTCGGTGATCGAATGTCGAACCGTACTTGATAAGAGTGACGTTATCCTAGGCCTTCCACCACTTGCTTACCAAGTAGTGTATGGAAGATGTCCTCTTGTCGACCACGGAGAATACGAATCTCTTCTTGACTGTGGTGGCGAGTCTCCCGGCCCTCACTAGGTCAGCCGCTGTCACTTGGTCACCCGCCTCTTTGACCTCGATCAGGAATGGTGCATGATCGATTCCTGGGCCGTGTTCGTAAACTGCAAAATCGCAACCGAACTTGATCCCGGGACCTACCACAAGGTTCTTACCCCTCAAGTTCTCATAGACCCTGTACTTCAGGTCGAACCGCTCGTGATACCGACGTGCCACTCGCTCCAGAGCGGCCGGGCCTATTCGCTTGTTCCCTTTGACGACCCTGATCAGTTCTCTCCTCGCTAGGTAGAGTCCCTCGATAAGATCCAGTGTGAGTGGCGCATCGAACTCGAAATCCTTCGGTTTCGGAACACCTATCGGCTTTCCGAAGTATCCCATCTTGTACAGCTTGCGGGAGGCTCCTATGTCCCACACAACCAAGCGGTCATTGACAAGCTCGGCTATGATTTCTGCTTCTGACAAAGGCTCGGCACCTCCTATAGCACGCTCAATGCCAACATCCTAGACGCATCGGCAGCGTCCTCGGTCTTGTCAGCGATTTCCTCCAACATCTCTGCCACATCCTTCATAAGCACCAATGTCGGAATGTCCACTTTGGAGTCAATGAGCTTCAGTATGAACCTCCTGTAGCTCTCATCTGCCGTCCTCTCCGCAGACTCCACAGCGGTGGCGAGCGATTCCACCTTGGCTATGTCGAAGTTCAGAGAGTAAGTGACCTCCCGTAGCTTGAGAACGCATTCAAGGACTGCGGCGGAGTGCTCCCTTATCGCGCCCAACACACCCTTCTCGAGTCGTTGCTTCCTGGAGAAAAGCTCCCTAAGCCTGAAAGCTATGCCATCAGCCCTGTCGGATATCTCCGTCAGAGGGGCGGCGAGTCTCAGGAAATCCTCCCTGCTGAACAAGATGGCTCCGGCGGAGATCAGTTCTTCCGTTAGAGACCGTTTCAGGTTTGCCGCTTCGTCTTTGAGTTCCATCACTTTCTTTCCGTGGAATTCCACTTCAGCGCCCTTCCCCTCGGCGAAGGCAATCACCATGTTGTGAAGGCCCCTCACTGTGTCCAGACTCACTCTGGTCAGCTCTTGGCACAGGTTCAGGGCCTGCCGCCTGAGCTTGGCTGATGCTTCTGATGGTAGCAATTACGATACACTATCTGTGTGTGAGGAGGAGAGTTATAAGATTAAACTTGAGGGTTAGCCCATTGGGCGTTGAGCCTTAAGCTTATTCTGCTCGGCAACTCGTTCACCGGCGAGCGCTGTTGTTCCCGGGTATCTCGATCCCTTATGGTCACAGATTTGTCCTCGAGCGTCTTGTAGTCTATGGTAATCGCTAGAGGGATACCTATCTCATCAGAGCGTGCGTATCTTCTCCCGATCGACCCCGATTCGTCGTAGTTGCAGAGGAATCTGGCGCGTTTCAGGAGCAGCAGAACCTCCTTGGCGGCGCTTGACAGCTCGGCTCTATCCATGAGAGGAAAGACGGAGACATCTTTGGGGGCTATCTTCGGGGGCAAAGAGAGATAGGCTGAACCCTCCCGTTCCCTCAGACCGTATTCAAGAGCAGCGTAGAGAACTCGCTCCGCACCGAAGCTCGGCTCCACTACATGCGGTACCACTTGCCGCCCATCACCGAGTGTTACCCCCAGATTTTCCCCAGTCTTTTTCATGTGCCCCTTCAGGTCGTAGTCTGTCCTGTATGCGAACCCAGCCAATTCCGTCCAGCCATACCCATCCAACCAGACTTCGGCGTCGAACAGCTGTTTCGCGTAGTGGGCTCTCTCCTCGGGCAACTTCTCTCTGAACCTAACCTTTGACCGGTCTATGCCGAGTGATGAGAAGAACTCTAAGGCAGTGGCTATGAACACGCCCACCCAGTCGTTTGAGAACGTTCCATCACCGATGGCGTTTGACAAAGTGGTCTTGAAGATTTCGTCGGAGCCTGACATCTGGGTCTTCTCTGTGAGCAACGGCAAAACGATAGGACCGAGTTCTCGATCGATCTCCAGCTTCGCCTCGGGATCCACGAACATCTCTAGCTCCATTATGGTGAACTCTCTTAGCCGAAGCAATCCCTGCCTCGGGGATATTTCGTTCCTGAATACTTTGCCTATCTGTGCAACCCCGAAAGGCAACGTCTGTCGACCGATCTTGTACAGCCGCCTAAACTCTGTGAAAATGCCCTGTGCCGTCTCTGGTCTCAGGTATGACTGGGCGCCCTGCGCAAAGCCAAGACTAGCGGTTACCATGAGCGGCGCCAAGAAGGGCTTGCCCAACTTTCCCTTGCAGTTGGGGCAGGTCACACCCTTGCTTACCATCTCTTTTTCTAGCTGTTCAAGGTCCAAGAGTTCCGCGTTCTGCAAGTCGTATTCCTCGGACAGCAGTTGGTCTATTCTCCAGACGGCTCCGCATGAACTGCATGTTGCGGCTTTGTCAACGAAGCTTCCCTCATGCCCTGATGCAACGTACACGTCGCGTGGCCCCAGAATGGGTGATTCTAGGGTCATGAGCCCGAATCTCTCCGCAAAGGACTCGAGCCAAAGATCTTCTATTCTGCGTTTCATTAAGAACCCGACCGGTCCGATCGCAATGGTCCCGCGAAGCCCTCCGTACAGTTCGTAGGGTTGCCAGAAAAGCCCCCTCCTCTTGGCCAGGTCGCTCAAGCTTTCCCTTATGCTCTTCTTTGTCTCTTCGCCCATGCCAGTAAGCGGAACTCGTCGCAATCACCGTGATATTAAGCCTGCGTGACGCCCACCGAGACGGCTATCTGGCTAGCAGCTCTCTCAGCAGAACGGTTGCGTAGCTTGACCTAGGCAAGAAGAAACGGAGGAAAACCGATTGGCTGCCAGTTGGTGCAGCTGAGATGGTCCTAGGGATTGTCACGGCGGCACGGATCTGACCCGGGTATCCGGCCTCCGGCCGCTCCCTAAGGTAAAAGGAACTACAACTCACCCCCAGTTCGGCCATGATCTGTCCCAACTCCTTTGCCAGAGCCCTCTTCACCAAGAAGCCCGGACACACTACCGCTGGAACTGCCTTTCGCTTGTTGAGATCATCCTCTATTGTCCCGAGAGAGGAGGGAGTAGCCCTCACGCATATGGTGAGGGGGCTTGCCCGATCGTCGAGAGGTACGTACAGCATACCCTCTTGGGCTTTCCAGCTCAGGAGTCCGCCCTTCATTCGGCTGACCGCGAGATTGAAGAGGAATGCGGAGAAAGATTCCAGCAGAAATCTCAGGAGGTATGACGGGAGTTTTAGTATTGATTCCCTGCTGTCTCCTTCGTACCGGACGAGGTTCTTCACCAAAGATCGCTCCAGAATGAAAGGCGAACGAGCTAGGGTTTGAAGCTCCCTGCGTCTTTCACCCTCGAGGAAGCTGGTTCTTGCTCGACGCAGCACTTCATCATCGGAACCGGAAGGAGTACCCAATATGACCTCCGCCGCCGCATCATAGTCGCGCCTAGCGATTAGATATCCTGCCACGTGATTGATCGGCCTCCTGCCTCCGAAACGCTGGGGGCCGAAGAAATTCAGGAACCCGGTCTCGCATACTCTGCGGGTGAACTCAGACAGCAAGCCTTGGAGTTCCGGCGTCGGAACGGGATCTCTAAGCCTGATCAGTATCCAGAAAAGGTTTCCGCACAAGTCTAGAGGTCTCAATGGCCTCCCCAGCATTGAGTATATGCTTGCCTCCCATTTCCCACCGTGCAGCTTTGGAGGGGGCGTCCCGCGGAAGCTAGTCGGGAATATGAACTGGTAGGTCACGGCTCGCCTGTCCTTAAGCCCGAGGTGTTTCACTTCCCATGGCTTCAACCCGAGCGCCGTGGAGAACTCCCTGATTGCAGTGATGGTATCAAGATCTGTCTTGGACAACACATACACAGGGATGTCTCCTTCACCGTTCATTCTGTAAGTCAGTGATGTTGCCACAGACCCGCTTCTCAAAACCTCTGAGACGAAGAAATCTTCGGGCGTTTCGCGTATCCTGCCCTTCAGTCTGGATGAAGTATCACAAGACTGAGTCTCCATGCCTATCAGTCTGTCTGCGCCACGCTCCCTTAACCACGCGACTACTCCTTCGGGATCAGTTGGTAGCCTCGTTCCCATCATTTCAACAGAGGGAGATTGCTGGTGACTTTGTCGACGATGCCAGAAGGCGCAGGACCGATTCCAAGAGCAGTGATCGTGCCCGGCGGCAGCTCCGTCAAGCCCCTGTCTTCTATCAACGCAGTTGGAAGATTGAGCGATTGCGCCTTTTTCTCCAATCGCAATAGATCATCCAACGACTGGACTGACAGTGCAACTTTCTTTTGTCCCTCATCGACCCAAGCCCGATACCATGTTCGCTTCCGAGTCCTTGCATCAGCCGCAGAAGTCACTGCAGCATGTGCGACCTGTACAGATGTCTTCCCTATGGACATCGCTAGGTCAGATCTTACGACAATGCACTGCTTGTACTCAAATTCCATGTCTTCCCCTACCTGCTTACTCCGGCATTCCTCCCTCTCTTAACGGTTCTCTTTCCTCTGGCGTGGCGCAACCAGCTGTCTTCCCCCAGCGTCTCTGATCCCCAACACCAAGATGGTTCCGAGTACGTAGCAGACCGCCGCAGACAGATAGAGGACCGTGTAACCCATGTTGTGAGATTGTGCGTTGAAGTAGTCCAGCATGAACCCGCCTGCACCTGCTAACACTCCCGATCCAGCCGTGGCGAGGTTCGATATGCCGAGGTAGCGCCCCCCAGTTCCGGGTGGTATCAGATCCGCGCCCCAAGCCCAGTTAACGCTCAGAAATATCCCAGCGCTCACTCCGATGATACCGCCGTACATCAACACCTGCTCCTGCGTCGTGGCGGTCATCAGCAACAGCGCCCCAATCGCCCCCAACACGCCGGAGAGAACCACCAACCACTTCCTCCCCCAGCGATCGCTCAGTGCCCCCGAAGGGTAAACGACTATCGCAATGCTCACCGCAATGACAGCTAGCAATCCCCCGACCGCTCCGGCTGGATTCGGCAGACCCAGAACATCCATGAAAAAGTAGAGCGCGTAGTTGCGTACCAAGTTGGCGCCAACCAAGATCAGAAGGCGCGAGACTAGCCAGAGGAAGAAATCACGGCTGTGGAAGAGCGAGGTCAATATGTCCCGTGCCGAATCGTGGTGGGGTTGTGGCGTCGACTTCTCGGGTTCGATTTTGAGCGCTCCGTCAAAGGGTTGTTCCGTCACGAACAACGCGGTAATCGCCATGCAGACCAACAGACAGAGAATGATTGCGAGGAATGACATCAGTATCTGACCCTGCCCGACTAGGTAGCCCATTACCAACGAAGTGACGACTATTCCGATCATCTCCAACAACTGCTTTACGCCAGTTACAGCACCGCGCTTGGCTTCCGGCACCAAATCGGGTATGTAGCCCTGATAGGGTCCATGAGCTATGTTGGATGAAGTCTGTAAGAGAAGGTAAGCGACGACGAGCAACACGTAGTTGCCCGAGAACGCCATTGCCAGCAAGAAGATCACATCAAACAATGTACCACCAACCAAGTAGGGACGCCTGCGCCCCCAACGCGTTACATGAGTGTCACTCCACGCCCCTGCTGCGGGCTGTACCACAATGGCGACTACCAGCCCGAGAGCCGAGATCAGACCAAGGGCTCCGCCCCTCTGTGATTCAACCACCGAGAGCGAAACCAATGCAGGCAACAGAATGGGTCCCATGGAATTCCAGAGGAATGATAGAGCGAACCAGTAGACGTTGAGCGTCAGGTAGTCTAAAGGACGTAGAGGGTGTGATGGTGCCGGGGGCTTTGGTTGCGACATCGCCCTCTGTTGCAGGGGATCCAAATTTAAGACAGATGGCCAAGATGGCGAGGCCCAAAGTGCACGCATTCTCCACGACTCGATATGATGCCCTGATGGTCTTAGCGCGATTCTCATAGGACTGCCTCCAGAGTTGCGAACGAAGTCCGTCTGTTTTGGGAGCCCTTTGCGACACCGAAGTCTGCCTACAACATTTAAGGCACACCATCGGAATCTCAGCGAGGTCGATCTTACCTAATGTCCGACGCGTCGACCGTCGTTGTCGTTGGTGGCGGCGTAAGCGGAATGGTGTCAGCAATGACGCTAGCCAAGGCAGGCGTGGCTGTCACGGTCTTAGAGGAACACGACACCATTGGGTCCCCATGTCACTGCGGAGGCGTTGTCTCAGCTGACTACGGTGAGAAGATTCGCATCCCGTCGCCATCTTCCATTGAGTTGAACGACTTGTACGGTTTCAGATTCACGGACGGGACCAAAGAAATCGTCGTGAGATCAAGCCGCCCCGTCGCGAAGGTGATATCGAGGGAGAGGTTCGATGAACATCTTGCGGATTTGTGCGAAGCAGAGGGAGTTCAGTTGGTCAGGTCGAAGAAGGCGGTGTCCGTAAGGGAAGTTGACCATCCGATCGTGGTTGACGAGTCTGCACGTACACACAGCGCAGAATACGCCGTGCTGGCGGGAGGAATTGCGGATGACCTAGGTTACCGGTTGGGCTTGACAAGGGACAACTCCCATTTGCTGATGTCCGCCCAATGCATCGCAAAGAAGCATGCAGATCCGACTGTCGCCTCTGTATACCTGAGCGACAAGATCTCCCCGGAGTTCTTCGGATACGTTGTACCTATCGACGAAGAGCACTGTAGGATCGGTGTCGCCTCCAAGAGGACGGATGTGCTGAGTTCCGTCCGGCTCATGGCCAAGAAAGAGGGGGCGGAGTTGTCCGGAAGGCCGAGTCTGTGGGGGATCTGGACAGGGGGGCCCATCCCCAGAATCAGGAGGGGAAATGTTTTCACCGTGGGAGACGAGGCAGGGATGTCAAAGGCCACAACTGGGGGGGGAATACTGTTTGGAGCCTTGTCAGGAAGGGCCACGGCCGAGACAATTATCCAAGAACTGAAAGGAACCTCCCTTGAGGCGATGAAATCCTCGGAAGCTTTGGTGTCTCAACTTCGAAAGATTAGGACGATCAGGAAGCTGCTGGATTCCGTAGGCCCTCAGCTTGTGATGGAAGCGATGACGACGGTCACGACTGGTGAGAGACTGACGAAATACCTAGAGACGGTTGATTTCGATTTCCACGGGGATCTGAAGAAGGCACTTCGGACTATCACACCGAATGTCAACTTGCTGCCAATCGGGATTAGAGTTGCTCATCATCTCATAACCGGATTGTTTAAATAGGAAGTCTTAGACCGCCCGGCAATGCCTAGGGGAACTTCTTCAAACAAGCCCCTCGACCCGCATGAGAGGTACGTGAAGTTCATGTGCTTCAACTGCGGAGAGGTCGCAATATGGAGAGGTGAGAAAGACAGAAAGTTCGTCAGGCAGTATGCATGCCCCAAATGCGGTTTCGTTGGGCCATGAGGCGATGGAGATATGGAGAGGAAGGTCATCATGACCGTGAAGGTATTACCGACCGGCGTTGACGTTAACTTGGACAATCTGCTACAGGCACTAAGGTCCGCGTTCCCTGAGGAGCAAGTGATTTCCCGCGGCAGAGAATACATCGGCTATGGTATTGAAGCTCTGGTGGTTGATCTGACGGCCCCGGAGAAGGACGGAGTAAGCCAAGAATACGAGGATAGGATAAGGTCGCTGGCAGGTGTTGGGGAGATATCTGTGGAGAACGTGAGGAGATTCGTCAATGTGGGTAGGCCGCAATGAGCAATGAAGCACCTCTGCTGAAGTCGGAGATCCTAGAGATACTGAAGGTCAAGAAGGCCGTCCAGTTCGAAGATCTGCTCAGAGAAGTAAGGAAGACTTATCCTGACACGTCCGAGAAGGATTTGATGAGCACGCTGATCAAGTTCGAGATAATGGGTTTGATAGTCACTATAAGATTGTCGAAGAAAGATATCAGGATCGAACTTCTGGGAACGGGCGGCCCCGGAACTGATTAATACCCACAAACTGAAATCGTAGATTGTACCTTGGGTGTAGACATAGGGAGCATATTGACCAGAGAAGAGATAACCTTCGATAGACTCAGGTCAAAGGTCGTTGCCGTTGACGGGTACAACATCCTGTATCAGTTTCTGTCCATAATAAGGGGGGCCGATGGTAAGCCTTTGGCTGACAGCAGTGGAAGGATTACCAGCCACCTATCGGGACTGTTTTACAGAGTCTGCAACCTCCTCTCGAACGATATCTGGCCAGCTTTCGTCCTTGACGGGGAACCACCGAAGTTCAAGAGGCAAGAGGTGGAGGAGCGCAAGGAGAGAAAGAAACAGGCCCAAGAGAAATACGATCACGCCCTCAGAACTGGTGACCTTGAAGGCGCTAGGAAGTACGCTCAAGCCACAGCGCGGGTAAATGACTACATCCGAGAGAGTTCAAAACAACTGCTCGGGCTGATGGGTATTCCGTGCATTCAGGCCCCGTCCGAGGGAGAAGCGCAGGCTGCTCACTTGGCGAAAGTGGGGCTAGTGTTCGCGGCGGCCAGCCAAGACTATGACTCCGCGCTCTTTGGAGCTCCGAAGCTGGTCAGGAATTTAGGTGTCACGGGCAGAAGGAAGCTTCCAGGGCGCAGGGCGTATGTCGAAGTCAAGCCGGAGCTAGTGGATATTGACAGAACGACCCAAGACTTGGGAATCTCAAGAAGCCAACTCATTGACATCGCCATTCTGGTTGGAACGGATTACTGTGAGGGGGTTAAGGGTCTAGGAGCGAAGAAGGCTCTTGCTCTGGTGGCCGGAGGAGCGAAACTCGAAGAGACATACAAGGAAAGAGGTGCTGTAGTTCCCGAGAACCTAGATCGGATAGTTGCTTTCTTCATGAATCCTCCTGTCGCCGAGGTCAAGTCCCTAGACTTCCAGCCTATTGACAAAGATGGAGTGGTCTCTCTTCTCGTGAAGGAATACTCCTTTTCCGAAGAGAGAGTGACGAAAACCCTAGATGCAACAATTCAGAGGATTGAAGCAAAGAGGTCTGGTCTAGCTAGGTTCATCGAGAGATAGAACTCATGGACCCTCTCTCAGCGGAACAAATATGACGTCCATCATGTATTCCTCTGTGATTTCGGTGCCACTTCTGCGCACCAGATGCAGTTCCTGAGACCAAGAACTGCCGCCAACCGGGATCACCATTGTCCCACCGTCGGCAAGTTGATCCGTTAGTGGTCTTGGGACGCTTGTGGCTGCTGCCGATACCATTATCCTGTCGAAAGGCGACTCCTCGGGCAAGCCCAGGGCACCGTCTCCGAGTATGATGTCTACCCGATCTGAGCACCCGCACTTCTGGAGATTACCCTTGGCGAAGGAGACCAGACGAGGGTCTATCTCAATCGCGTGTATCTTGTGGCTGATTCCGGCACTAGAAGATGGGCTGATGACCTCCGCCATCACGGCTGCGCCGTAGCCACTCCCTGCCCCAACCTCCAAGACGTTGTGATGAGATTCCAGATCTAGAGCCTCAACCATGTAAGCAAGCATGGATGGAGCCGATATCGTCTGACCGGTGTTCATCAGTGGCAGCGGCGTATCTGTGTAGGCTTGGTCTCTGACTTCCTCGGGGACGAACTCTTCCCTAGGGATCACCAGAAAGGCCCTCTCTACTCTCTCCGACGTAATTATGCCAAGCGACTTGAGGTAAGAAACCATCCTACTACGTTGCTCATCATAGCGGGTCAATCTCGCCTTTTATACATCAGCTGAGGTTTTATCGGTTAAGCTTGCGCCCCGCAGCAACGGCGACCATCACAGCTCGTGGTCATGAACTTGTGACCCTGAGACATCCCACCACAATTGAGATCACAAAGGACAACGATATGACCAGAAGAGGCGACTGCATACTTGCTGTAGGGGCCTCAACGTCTGCGTCTGAACTGAGCGCGGAACTAAAGGCCTTGTTGCGTGTTGGTGCTCGCTTGATTGTCACGGTTGAATGCGCCGGAATGCGGGATGTAGTCGAGGCAGCTGGATCCAAGGAGATGGTGTTTTGCGATCGCACCTCGATAGTTGTGAGAAGGAGCTCGTATGTTGATGGCCGCACCATAGGAATCCTATCCAGCAAAGCGGCCAAAGACATCAACAGGGATCTGGCCCGCCAGCTCGCAAGGCCGAACAACTCTGTGTCCATAAGGCTTGACGTGCTCCCTATTTCGTCTGCCCATCCGAAGTCCACTGACCAGTAGGAACCTCGCCCAGGCTGTTCTCATGACACCTTCATGTCTGCGACTTCGTTGAACTCTCTTGGACCTATCTCGCGGACTCTCCTGTGAAATGAAACCTCCACATCTTTCCAACCCAGCGATTCGAGTCCAGCCGTCGCGCGCGAGATCCTCTCCTCGAAGGTTTGGGGGGCCTTCCGGAACAGATAGAGGTGTATTGTTCCCCCCCGGGCCCTGAGCGCCTCTGTAGCTGCTGCCAAGTACAGTTCAGCCTGTTTGGGCAGGTTCATCACCACTCTGTCACACAAACCTCTCAGGAACTTGTGCGATACCTGCGCAGCATCCCCTTGGAAGATCTCGACCCTGTCGGATACTCCGTTGAGTCGTACGTTCCTCTTCAAATAGGTGACAGCCTCAGGACTGATGTCACAGGACTTGACGTGCGAGGAGGGTTGCAGTCTGGCTATGAGCACCGAGAATGGGCCTACGCCGGCGAAGAGGTCACATACAGTCTCGTTCGGTTCAACGAGGCATGCCACCCGCTTTCTCTCCGTTGACAGTCGAGGGGTGAAGAACACCTTGGTCACGTCCAAACCGTAGACGCAGCCGTGTTCTCTGTGCAGTGTTTCCGTCGTGCCTGACCCGTACCATCGTTCGTATGAAGCTACCCGTTCAACCCCTGAAACCGGAGCAACTTTGGCCAAGATCAGCCGTATGTTTGGGTGAACCGAAAGCAACGCATTCACCACGTTTTCTCTGTACCTCGACATCCTTTCCTTGGTGGAGACCACTGCCACATCACCTATGATGTCGAAGGATTTTGTGATCTGACCCACTATGTCAGGTTGAAGATTCCCAAGAAGGGCCTCCTTTACACTCCTTGGCCTACGATGGTTCACCCTCAGCTTGCGTTCGACCAGTTCCAGCAGATGTAGTTCGGCATTTTCCTCGAGTCTTTGAGGATTCAGTACTGGAACCAAGAGGTACTTCCCCTCAACTGCAGGCGCGAGATCCAGATCGACAGCCCCCAGATCCTTGAGGAGCGTTCTTACGTGCTCACCTCTCTCTAGGGGTACTTTCGCCGCTAGAGCGGTTCTGACCTCGTCCTGCATCTCCAGATCCTAGCCCTTCGATAACAGTTTCGGCGGCAGATATATCTGCGTTAGGAGTGGTTCAGACACAGATCTTCCTGTTCCTCTTCAGTGTTTCCTTTGCCTTTAACAACCTGTCAAGCTCGCAGTTCACCCTCTTCCTCAGTCTTTTGCGCTTGGTTTCCAGCTTCCTGAGTTCCAGCTGAAGGTCGATCACTTTCTCTTGAAGCTCCTCTACTCTCGAGGTCATCTGAATTCGACCAGACTTTCACTGAATTAAGCGCCCGCAATCGAACAACTGGACGAGAAGTGACGCGGGCCCGATGGGATTTGAACCCATTTCTGGCGGGATTCCATTCCCGTGACCATCAGGTTAAGAGCATCAGCTAGCCCGACATCTGCTGCTCTTCCATGCTGAGCTACGGGCCCTGACTTTGGCGCTTGACTAAGCGTTTTTATCTGTTTTCCCTACAGTGGAAGCATCCACTTGAAAGGCAAGAAGGTACTGGCCTCGGGCGTGTTTGATGTCTTGCATCCAGAGCACGTGAAGTACCTGGAGGAAGCCAAGAGGGCAGGGGGGCTCGGGTCCAAGCTTGTGGTTGTTCTCGCAAGAGACAAGACTGCGAAGAACATGAGAGGGTCCGCACCAATCTTCAGCGAAAGAGCCCGCTTGCGAATAATAGGAGCTTTGAAACCAGTAGATGAGGCTATGTTGGGGCCGTCATCCTATGATCTGGAGGAAGGAATGAAGGAGACCATACTGAAGGTGAACCCAGACATCATCGCCTTCGGGTACGATCAACATCGCAGCAGCATAGTCTCGAAGGTCAGAAGAGTGCTGAAGGAAATGGGTCGAAAGGACATCCGCCTGGTCAGGATCAGGGAATTCGCGTATGATGATCTGTCTAGGTCATCCGCAGTCAAGAGCCTGATAGCCCGTAGATTCTCTAAGCGGGGAAAGAAAACGACAGGGCATCGCCATCCCTAAGGTGAATGGTCTTCCTCAGGTTCTTGTCCGATATTAGCTCGACTATGGCTAGGTCGTACACTGTCCTTTCTGACCTGACCAAGACAACGTTTGACACGCCCTCCACCCGCACGTGATAGCAGCTGACATCCCCAAACGCCCGTTCACGCGTCGAGAATCCACGTAAGACTGTGGGAGTTGTGCCGTAAAGCAATATCAGTTTGTTCAGCTCATCGAGCGAACCGACCCTCAGGTTGAGAGTCCCAAGATAGGGTGAGAACCCCAGTTTGACTGTCATCTGTTTCAAGTATCCGCTCTGGGAAATGTAGTACGACCCTTCTCCTTTTCCTGTAAACACCCGCCCCGTTATGCTCAGGCTTGCTGGCTCGATCCGACCTCGCAATGATTCTGCTGATATGCCCGCGAGTTCCTGTGCGAGTCTAGCGTATGCTCTGGGAGTGAATATGATCCTCTCTCCTCCCTTCGAGAGCTGCCTGAGAATGATCCCATCTGATGACAATTCCCTCAGGAGAATAGATGCAGTTTGCTGCGATACGCCGAGAATCTCAGCAAATGAACGGGTGCTGGTGAACAGTTCGCCCCTGTTCTCGGACATCTTGAACAGAGAGAGCAGTGAAAGCAGCGCCCTAGCCCTTTTCCCGAAACTCTGCTGTGAGCGCTCTTTTGGACTCATGGTGTGCACTTCCTAACGGTTCGGGGTAGCCATATTTCGCCGGGAGGCTATTAACGATATCTACGCTGTCCTGCAGGGAAATCAGATTCCCGGGACTTACGTACAGGTTCCTCACCTTTTGACAGAAGAGACGATTGTAGGTGTTCACGGGCGACCCCAATGTGCTTCTGGCTAATCCTATGGTTGGCAGTTCGAGAACCACGCCCAAGTGCGTTGCTAGCCCGCAAAGACGCGGATGGGCCAAGCCATGTCCGTTGACCAACATCAGTTGGGGAAAGGCCTTCAGCTCACGCATGAGACCCAAGACAGGCCCAGCCTCTCTGAAGGCAAGAAAACCTGGCTGGTAGCCAATCTGGGGCATGGGAGCGGGCTTGGTCAGTGAGAGAAGCCTGCCGTCGTCGAGATTCAGCTCAGCATAGGCCGCCACTGCGACAGATTCGGAATATGCGACATCAACTCCTCCAATGGTCGCCAAGCCATCTCGCTTGAAGGGCGTGACTCTCACCTCTGAGGCAATCGCAATCTGAGCCTTCGTTGCTTTGGATACGTCGATTTCCAAGTCTAACTGGAACCTGCAGGATCAATTGCCATGGTGTAGACGTCGTGTCAACTGATCCATCGACCGCGCCAACTTTCTCCTGCTCAGTTCTTCCGTGACGTCCGAAAGCGTAGACTCCAAGGTCGACCTGTTGACATCAAGCTTCCGTCTTAACCCTGGAGCTACGGAGTCAGCCAAGGAGATTGACGATAGCTCGCCGTAGAGCTCTGTCATCGTATTGAAAAGGTACGTCACCCCGCTCGCGTCCTCATCTGCAAGGGATGCTAGGATCCTCCTCCTGAGTTCACCTATGACATCCGAGACCCCGTATAGTATGGCCAGTTCCGGGAGCACGTCCAATTCATCGAGCGGGAAGAACTCCTCACCTGTGTAGATAGATAGCAGCAGACTTGCCTCCAAGAACTCTTGGACAATCTGGACTGTGTAACCCCAACGTTGGAGGTGGCGGGCAGATCCAGTCATCTTCAGGAACTTCTTGAAGTTGCGAGTGGATTTCCTGAGCGCCCTTCTCGCTTCTCCCATTCTCCCGGAATGAACCCCGGAGATAGTCTCCCTGCAGGCCCTAAGAATAACCTCCCCCAAGTCTATGATACTCCTCTTACGTAGTTCAGAGGATCTGAGCGATTCATGTGCCCTCCTTATGGAGCGCCTCACACGTGGGATCAGCGAACTCTTGGCGTTCCTGGCTCGCCTAGACAACTCTAACAGACCTTGAGAGGTTCTTTCTCCTCCATGAGTTCTGCCTGAGCTTTGGGCTCCTTCCAAACCCACACGAGGCGCAGTATCCCTTCCTAATGTGATAAGAACGCCTGCCACACCTGGGGCAGGTTGTGTGTATCCTCTTCTTGTTCATTCGGCCGAAGGCGGTCGTTCCAGCCGTTGACTTCCCCATTCTAGACTCACCTACTCCGCCGGAGAGACGAGTATTATGTTGTCTCCCCTCACAATTATCATACCCAACTTCTTGGCGTCTTCCTTGAAAATCTCCTCTGCGTCGTCAAGCACCAGGTTCATGTGCGTGTCGAAACCGAGTAGTATTCCCCTGATCCCGCCCCCTCCCTTGAGTCTCAGAAGAACGTTCTTCCCGATGGAGTTCTCCAGAGCCTGTGATGTAGGTTCACTCAGCAACTGAATTCGCACCGTAGCAGAAGGACATCGGATATAAACTTAAGCAAGAAACTCAAAACACCCGGTACCTTTCTCCTAGCTTTGGCACCGTAGCCCTGTGAGGAAACATGTGGGAGACAGTCCTGTGTAGACTGCGCAGCTTACTCCTCTCGCCATGAACCAAGAAGATTGAACCTCGCCCAGTGATGACATTCCTTGCAAACGTCAGGAGCTGTGACCTGTCTGAGTGCCCAGACAAGCCGTCCAGTCGATGGATTTGGCTCTTGATATCTATGACTGCCAGCTTGCCTTCCCCATCGTAAAGTTGCACCTGTTTTGCGCCCGACAGCACCCTTTGGCCCAGCGTCCCCTCAATTTGATAGTTGACGAACAGAACCGAATCCTTCGGTTCTGGGGCCACGTGTCTGAAGTACTCCAACACCGGGCCGCCTTCTAACATGCCGGATGTGGAAAGTACTATCGCCTTACCCGCAGACAGGGCCTCTGATCTCTCCGAACTGCTCTTGATTGGCACGAAGTATTCCGACTCCAGTGGGTTCACCCCTTCCTCAGTTATGAGCGAATAGAGCTCAGATGAGAGATAACTCGGAAAAGCCGAGTGAACCTTGGAGACCTCTGTTATCATCCCGTCCACAAACACCGGGGCCTCCTCGATATTCTTGTTGGTCATCGCCCGATCCAAGATCAGCAGGACCTCTTGGGCTCTGCCAACTGCCAATGTGGGGATCAAGACCCTTCCTCCCCTTTGGAAGGTCTCGTTCACCAGAGAGATCAATCTGTTCTCCACTTCTGTTCGGCTCGGCATTACGTCCCCTTCTCCTCCGTAGGTGGATTCCATTATCAGTGTGTCCACCCTGAGGAATCTGGAAACGGCAGGGTTGAGTAGCAATGACCTCCCAAGTTTGAAGTCACTTGTGTACAGCACAGAGTAGCCTGCGTCGCCTATTGTCAAGTCGATCAGGGAGGAGCCAAGTATATGACCGGCGTTGTAAGGTGTTATCTTTATGTCGGGAGAAACATCGGTTACTTGGTTGTACTTAACCACAATCGTCTGCTCGATGACTGACTTGACGTCCTTCAGCGAGAAAAACGAAAGGGAGCCCGACCTCGTCTCTACGTTGTAGAAGTCTTCCAACAAGATTGTCAGCAGATAGAGAGTTGGCTCCGTCATGTAGAAGGGACCCTGATAACCATACTTCGTCAGCAACGGCAGTGCTCCTATGTGGTCTAGGTGTGCATGTGACACGACTACCGCATCCAGCGATTCGAAACCATCGAACTCATAGTCAAATCTAGGGAACAATGACCCTCTCTGCGAGGTTCCAGGGTTCACCCCTGCGTCCACTAACACTTTGCTCTCGTCTGTGGACACAAGCAAGGCCGAACGCCCCACCTGTTCGACCCCTCCCAGGAACGACAGCGTGCAACTGCTGGTAGAACCCAATGGAGTCCTGAAGATCCTGTCCCCAGTTTCCCTAAGGAATGAACTCTTGGATTCGGACCTGGACGTTAGGACATGCAGTACCTGCGAGAAGGTTTTGGAGTCCGACAGGAATTTCTTCTCAACAACCAGCCTCCAGCCGGTTTCCTTGGCTACTTTCTGAGTGAGATTGTTGATGTCAGCCTCCAGCAACGCAATGTTGTTCGCTATCGAGATGGCCTCGCCAGTGCTGTGGTTGAAGATGACCCTCTGGAGGCCTGCCTCCTTTGGTAGTATGGAAGAGATGGCTCCGGATGCCGTCTCCTCATCGAGCAAGTATTGAGGTGCGGTCCTTATCACAACTCTCTTTCTCAGTACTTTGGCCAGCTCGGAGGCGTATTGCTGCCCTGACAACATGAACTCCGGGTTCTTGGTCAGCAACACAATCTGAGGGCCTTCTATCTCTATGCCTGTCAGAGAGGCCTCTGCTGGTGCCCTTTCAAGAACCTCCTTCCTCACTAGTTCAATCATCGTAATGTTTGCCGTGCTCTGACCTGAGCACTATACCGCCACTATCCTCTTGGCAATGATCCCTTTTTCGTCCGGCGAGAGTTCTCTGTAGCCCGCAGAATCGATCACGACCACATCGAAATCATTGCCGGTCGCTGTGTCCCTGTTCATGGCTGTCAGGACCGCCTTGACCGCCAGCGGTACGACATCTTTGGAAGACATGTCCTTATGTATGTTTGCCTCTAGGAAACCAAGGGCAACGGGCGACCCGGAGCCGGTCGAAATGAGGGTCTCTCTCGTGACTCCGCCAAACGGGTCGATCTGATACAGACTCGGGCCGTCATGGTCTAGGCCACCTATCAGTGCCTGAACCGCCATTGGGGCCAACCTATTTCCGAAGAGTACCAAGGACGCGATGTTCGAAAGCGACTTGATGGGAATCTTAGTACCCCTTTCGAGCCAGAAGATCCTAGCTTGGTACCTAAGAACGTCCAGCAGGGCTTGGGCATCGGCTACACCTCCGGCCATAGTCATTGCTGCGTGATCTTCGACTTTGTGCACTTTCTTTCCAGTCTTGTGCGCGATGAACGTTTCCCCCTGCACTACACGGGTATCGGTGGCGAACACGATCCCATCCTTGCAGGCTACACCAATTGTAGTGGTTCCCCACTTCACCTCAGGCACCTTCAAGAGACCTGATCCCAGAGGTGACCCAATTGGCCCAAAGTAGCTGTTCAATTTGGCATAAGCACCTGATGAAGTGTGACAGAGGGCTGAGCCCATCAAGATAAGTTTTTCTTTTCTTGTGCCCAAGGGGGAACAATGCCCAATGGGAGTCCGCACAAGATTGAGCTTCCCAGGCTGATAATGGCTGGAGGGGGTATTATCGAAGGTATTGGGAAGGAGCTATCGGCACTGGGAGTAGAGAGAGTTGGAGTGCTCACCAGCAAGACTCCCTTCAGACTTCTTGGTGGCAAGTTGGAACGCTCGCTGGAGACCTCGGGCATAGAATACAGGTTCTTCCTAGATGATGGTAAACCTCACGAAAGCGTCAGGGACGAGTTCCTCGAAACCATCGGGACGGGAATAGATGGATTGGTTGGAGTCGGCGGTGGGAGGGTTTTGGACATCTCCAAGCTGATCGCAGAGAAATCGGGTACGGAGTTCTTCTCCGTGCCTACGATCCCATCTCATGACGGCATAGCGAGTCCACTCGTGTCAATACTCAGTGGTGACATCAGGTCTTCTAGGTTCGCCAAGACGCCCCAGGCAGTATTCGCCGACATATCTGTACTGGTGACCGCCCCGCATCAATACATCGCCAGTGGCTTTGGTGACGTGATAGGCAAGTACACCGCGGTGAAGGATTGGAGGTTGGCTCATCTCTTGCTGGGAGAGTACTATGGCGAATACACGGCGGACCTAGCCTTGGAGTGTGCGGAGATAATGATGAAGAGGGCCGAAGAGGTGGGGGAGGGAAGTGCGGAGGGGGTACGTGCGCTAGTGGAGGCGCTTATCAATTGTGGTATACTCATCAGTATCGCCGGAACCAGTAGGCCTTGCAGTGGGTCTGAACATCTCTTCTCACATGCGTTGGATCAGATAAGACATACCTCCTCTTTCCACGGTCAACAGGTGGGGATCGGGACCATTATGATGTCTTACCTACATGACGCGGACTGGGAGAAGGTGAGGAACAGCCTTGCAGAGGCCAAAGCCCCTACGTCGGCCAAGGAACTTGGCGTGAGCGATGAGGTTATTGTAGAGGCCCTAGTAAGAGCGGCAAGCATTAGACCAGACAGATATACCATACTGGGCGAGAAAGGACTGAGTGAAAAAGCGGCGGTCGATCTGGCAAGAGCAACCCGGGTGATCTGAGACGCCGGCAAAAAGCAGTAGGATAGAGGCACTCACCCTACTCGATCCTGACGCGATCAAAGAGGGGTCTGTGTGGACGTATTTCGGTGGATCCGAGGAATGCGCCGACTGTGAACGACGTACGGTGTGCCATGGTTCCATGTGTGTGGGCGCTTCCTTCCAAATAGTTGGGAGAAAGGGAACGAGGAGCTACTGCAAGTTGAGGGAAGGAAACGTAGAGAGCGTCCAGATAAGGAAACCAGACACATCCATCGCCTTGGATGCGCGATTGGCCAAGGAGGGGGCAGCATTCAAGTTCAAGAGGGTCTCCTGTGGAACTTGGACATGTCTCTACAGAGAGCTCTGCGATCCGTTCTCACTGGCCGATGGAGACAGAATCAAGATAGTGCATGTCGAGAGAACGTTTCCGTGCGCGATGGATTCGACTAAGACACTCTCTGTTGCTAGGATTACTCCCCCTTAGTTCCTGCCTTCTTCTTTGACTTCTCCTTGCGAGCAGGCTTCTTAGCGGGGGGCTCGACCTCTGCTTTCTCTTCTTTGCGTTCTTCTTTCTTCTCCTCCTCTCTTTTCTCCTCCTGCTTCTTTGAATACACTTCCGAGAACAAGACGGTCATGACGTTCTTCAGATGCTTTGTTATCTCCGCGAAGAGAGCCCTCTTGATGACTTGAAGGCCTTCCACATAGAATACCTCCTCAGGTAACTTGATCTCGACCGTTGACCCCTCAGTCTTGATATCAAACCCCTTCTTGTCGACCTTCGGGAACCTTCGACTTATCAGTTCGCGGATCTGATCCGGCTCCTCTTCAACGACGGACACCACCTTCGCATCATACATGATGGTCCTTCCAGCCAACGGTGGGTTGAAGTCCACGGAGACGCGCCCGGAGGTTATTGACTTGACTGTACCGATTCTCCCATCGACCTCCACCCTAGAGTCCACGTCCAGATCCTTGACGTTCGCAAACTTCCTGAGTGGCAGAACCCGCACCTTGGAGGGATCTCTCAACCCGTATCCCTGTTCTGGCGAAACTACGACCTGCTGCTCAGCACCTACTTCAGCCTTCTTCAGCGTCTCCATCAGGGGTTTTGGAGCGTCGTCAGAGCCTACTATCAGTAGCCTCGGAACGTAAGCTTCGCTTTCATTGAAGATCTTGGCTTCTTTGGCGACACTCTCATTTGTGGTATCTATTATCTCGCCTGTCTCCTGAACTTTGGCTGTAAGGTCCACAAGGAGGAAAGAACCTTCTTCGTTCATGTAAATACGACCGCTAGAGCGCTCGTTATAAGCGTAATTCTCGTCCATGAGCACGACGGGTGACTGCTAGGATGCAGAACCCAAGCAGTATCTGCTCCCCGACTCTACGACGGCGGACTTGAAGTCTACTGTTGGGTCTTGTCGGAATCGCTGCCAGAGATTCTCCTGATCCTGACATCTCCGTGGAAGCCCCTGATGACGTCATGGACTGCTCTTGGGACCAGGTCCGACCAATCCTCACGGTTCACTATCCTGCGCCTTATCTCCGTGCCAGAGTATGCACTCCTATCTTGAAGGGGGATGGCGACTACTTCATACCCCTCCTCTTCGAATAATGTAGTCGTCAGCGGATCGTTTGTGTACACCCGATTGATGGGAGGTACGCTCTTGAGGACATATGTAACCCAAGAAGGGTGGAACTCGGTGTCTGGAACTCCTGTTATCAGGTATCTGCCTCTTTCGACGTTATTCTCGGCAAGAGCAGCCAATATCATCTGAACTCGTTCTCCCATGGTGAACGGGTTCCGTTCTTCATGGCTGGACAACGAACTTCCTACTGCTATGACGACTTTCGGTTCTCTCTCCAGTATTAGATGGATCGCGTGCAAGTGGCCCTTATGGAAGGGCTGAAACCTGCCCACGAAGAGCGCCCAGCTATCCTTACTCATCGCCTTTGGGACAACTCGTTTGTTTAAAAATGCTGACAAGGCTCGCGACCCGATGGAGATAGACGGGTCCTATGGGGAGGGAGGAGGACAACTTCTGAGGTTCTCGATGGGCCTGTCCACTTTGCTGGGTGAGGAAGTGACCATAGTCAACATAAGGGCCAACAGAACCCCCCCAGGAATAAGGCCACAGCACCTCGCGGCCATTAAAGCGGTAGGCATATTGGCGAACGCTAAGTTGACCGGAAACGAGATCGGGTCTTCATCGATCTCCTTCAGACCGGGAAAGGTGACAGGAGGGGAGTTCGAGTTCAACGTTGGGACAGCAGGTAGTGTGACGCTTGTCCTTCAAGCCATCCTCCCAGTCGCTTTGATGGCCGAGCGACCAGTTAGCGGAAGAATAGTTGGTGGAACCGAAGTCAAATGGAGCCCTACCGTAGACTACTTCGATCAAGTCTTCCTCAATGGTCTGCGTGCTATGGGCGTGGACGTTTCCGTCAAACTGATCAGAAGCGGTTACTACCCCAAGGGAGGGGGAATCGTCAGGTTCGAGGTCAAGCCTCGTGCTCGACTAGTGCCGCTCATAGCGGATGCCTCCCCAAAGAATGACCTGAAATGCCATGGCATAAGCAGATGTGCACACCTTCCTGTGTCTGTGGCAGAAAGACAAGCGATGAGCGCCAGGGCTCTATTGAGCAGCGCCGGCATCTCAATAGCAGAGTTGGACACTGTATGTCTGGACAATTCCATCTCCCCCGGAAGTAGCGTAACCTTGTGGGCTAGTTCCAAGTCACTCAGTTTCATTGGAGCAGACTCCATAGGAGAAAGAGGAAAGGCAGCGGAGATCGTTGGCTCTGAAGCAGCAACCGCCTTCAGCAGTTGCGTCAATGCCGGGGGCGCCGTTGACGAACATTTCGCCGACATGATACTCCCCTATATGCTGAAGGCAGAGGGACAGTCCAAGATAACTATGCCGAGCGTATCCGAGCATCTCCTTACGGAGGTTCATGTGGCAAGGATGTTCGGCGCTGCTGACATCCAAGTCAACAACTCTGGGTTCCCGCCAGAGCTAGTGGTGGCTCCAAAGACATAGAATCATTTAAATCCGCAGTTCGCGATAAAACGATCATGTCTTCCTCTTTCATTCCCGGAGCCACCGCCCTAGGGATGATCTACGGCGATGGCGTCGTCCTCGCCGCGGACAGAAGGGCTTCATATGGAACCTTCATACTGAGCAAGAACGCAAGGAAAGTGTTCAAGATCACGAATACCATCGGATTGTCGTCGGCCGGGGTGATATCAGACATCCAGACGATTTTGAGGGAGGCGAAATACGGCGCGAACATGTTCAGACTGCAGACCAACAGGGAGATGAATGCCAGAGCGCTGGCTAAGCTCATATCCAATATACTCTTCTCCAACAGGCTAGCCCCACTCTTCACCCAGCTGATAATCGGCGGATTTGACAGAGGGGAGAAGAGCGTCATAGTCATGGACGCATTGGGATCGATCATCGAGGACAAGTACGCTGCTGTGGGTAGCGGAAGTGAGCTTGCTCTCGGCATCCTTGAAGCCACGTACAAGGACGACATGAGCTACGACGAGGCCAAAGGACAAGTCTTGAAGACGGTCAGATCGGCCCTTGAGAGAGACTCGGCATCGGGAAATGGAATAGACATGTTGTTCATATCGAAAGAGAAGGCCTGGGAAGAGTTCTTCCCCGTGTAGGTGGCCAACCCCAGCGTAGCTCCGACGAAGAACTGCCTAACTGTAAGCACCGACCTATTTTTGTTCCGTCGCTCTGAAAAGATCCGCCTATCCCTTCTGAGTGATCTCCATCGTCACGCCAGCCGCTACGGTTAGACCCATGTCTCTTATGGCGAATCTTCCCAAGGGTGGGAAGTCGGAGAAAGTCTCAAGCGATATTGGCCTGAGTGGCCTGAACCTGACGATAGCTGCATCTCCAGTCTTTAGGAAGGCGGGCTTATCTTCTACAGCCGCACCGGTTCTAGCGTCGATCTTCTTGACCAACTCTGCGAACTCACATGCAACCTGCTCCGTATGAATGTGAAGGACTGGGGTGTAGCCAACAGCGATCGCTGTCGGATGGCGAATGACTATGATCCGGCCGATGAATTCCTTTGCAATGGACGGAGGGTTGGCCTCGGTTCCGACGACATCTCCTCTCTTCATTTCTTTCTGTGATATGCCCTTGATGTTCAGACCCACATTGTCTCCAGGCTCGGCTTTCTCCATCCTCTCGTGATGCATCTCAATGCTTCGAACTTCGCCGTGTTTACCAGACGGATTCACAACAATCTTGTCGTTGACCTTCAGCACTCCTGTCTCCACACGACCGACCGGCACCGTTCCCACACCTGGAATGTTGAACACCTGTTGGATCGGAAGCCTCAATGGCTTGTCAGTTGGCTTCGCAGGGGGTTCGAATTGGTCTAGTACCCCGACCAGAGTCGGGCCGTCGTACCATGGCATGTGCTCTGATTTTGTCACTAGGTTGTCGCCGAGCCACCCGCTGATTGGAACGACGAAGATCTTGTGTTTCTTCAGGTCAAAGCCCATCGGAACCATCAGGTCAAGTATGGCCTTCTTTACCTCCTCAAACCTATCCTTGCTCCAGTTGACAGTCTGATCATCCATCTTGTTGACAGCCACAACAATTTGGCGGACGCCCAACGTGAAGAGCAGGAAGGCGTGTTCTCTCGTCTGGCCCTCTGGACTAATCCCGGTCTCGAATTCCCCTTTCTTTGCAGAGACGACCAGAAGGGCGCCGTCCGCTTGACTTGCCCCAGTTATCATGTTCTTGACAAAGTCTCTGTGTCCCGGAGCATCAATGACAGTGAAGTAGTACTTGTCTGTGATGAACTTCACGTAGGCAGCGTCTATTGTGACACCTCTTTCTCGCTCTTCCTTGACAGTGTCGAGAACCCAAGCGTACTTGAAGCTCTCACCAAGACCAGTCCTCGCAGACTCCTTCGCAAGTTCATCCAGTTTCCTTGCGTCGACGTATCCCTTGAGATATAGCAGGTGACCAGTCGTTGTACTCTTTCCGTGATCCACGTGCCCAGCCACGACTAGATTCAGGTGCGGTTTCGAACTAGCACTACTCATTACGAATTCACCTTTAGACGACCTTCAGTTTGGGCCGTGCCATTATAAAGGTTATCTGAAGGGCTTACCTAGAAGCCAAGGCATGCTTCTCTAGTTCATCTTTCCGTGCGATGGCGAAACATTTTGGATCCTTATCGGCCGCCCGTGCTATCTGATTCGCCATAGCCTCGTGGAAAGGAGTTGTTGATTTGAAGGAATCCCTCCTAGCGCCCTTGACGAGATTCCTAAGGGCTAGATCCACTCTTCTGGTCGGAGAGATGTCCACCGCTTGATAGTACAGGATGCCTCCGTAGCTGACCCTAGTTGTGTCCTCTCTGGGAGCGCTGTTCTCTATTGCCGTCAACAGGACTCTGAGAGGATTCTCTTTCTTCTTGGAACTGACAGAGTCCAAAGCGGCCTCCATTATCTTGATCGCTTGGGCCTTCTTTCCTCCCGCCTTCTGCGTCAGAGATATCAGGTTCGCGAGTCGTTCAACCACGTTGATCGAATTCTTAGCGAATCTCTTGTGCTCGTGCCTGCCGGCCGAATGAGGCAGGAATATCGGTTTGAAAGAGATAGCGGTCTCGAGGGTTCTGTCGGTTACCTTTAGATCATCGAAGGCGTACTTCCCAAACAGCTTTATGGGTTCAGGTTCGACTGACATTGCTTCTCATCTCCTTCGCGAGAGCGCACAGCGCTCATTCATGGAAGGCGATGGACATAGGGGGTTATAATACCTATCGTTTCCGTTCTTCGGAACCAGACGGACTATGCTTGAGTTCGGATTTGCTGTTCGGATTGTTCCCTAGTTCTGCTGGCTGATTGAGCCCTCTACTTCCTGATCTTTTGCTTCTTGCCCTTGAGCATCGCTTCCAATGAGATGTCGTTCACGGCCACGACCTTGTACCTGACCCCAGGTAGATCTCCCATGGATCTTCCCCCTGAGCCACCTATGCCAGCTAGTAGAACCTCGTCTCTCTCATCTATGAAGTTCAGACCACCGTCCTCTGGCACAAAGGCGGTTATCTCCTTGTTGTTCTTGATCAGCTGAACGCGAACACATTTCCTGACAGCGCTATTTGGCTGCTTGCTCTCTATCCCAACCTTTTCGAGCACTATGCCCCTCGCCATCGGCGCATTTCCGAGGGGATCGTATCTGGCCTTCAGAGAGAGGATTCTACGGGTGTAGTATTTGTCGCTCCATTTGAATTTATTCCTTCTCTTCTTCAACGTCCTTGCTGCGAATTCCCCTCTTGCGCCTTTTGACATTAGACGCTACGAATTGCGACGGCTGCTTATTAACCTTATACGATTTTCACTTGATCAACTTCGAAGTATCTCTTGATCAGCAGAGAGGCTCTTTTCACATTGGCTCCCCCTTGGCCGATCGCTTTGCCCTTGTCTACTTCAGCTACCTTCACGTTGGCGATTCGCCTGCCATCTTTCACGTTGACCAGTGAGACCGAATCAACCCTGACCTGTCTGAAGAGCCCAGCAACAAACTCCTCGGTGTTCTCGCAAAGAGGATAGGCCAGAACTCTCGTGTTCAGCATCCTTGAGAGATGTATCAGAGGTTTGGTCGGGTTCATCGTGACGAGCGGGTATTCGTCTGGGTTCACTAGGAAGATTATCTCTCCCTCTGGCGAGACCACACAGTCAATGGGCCTTACTCTTGCTATACGCTCAAAGAGCGCAAGATACCTGAAGGTTTCTGTCGAGAGCCTTACCTTAGGAGATGTCACTTCGTCATCAGCTCCTTCAGCGATGATTGGCCGAAGGAACGTACGCCCAGAACGGACGTTGGGAATGGCTTGTTGCACAGTGAGCCAAAGTCTGCTGGCGAGATGGCCATTTTCCTGACCGGTATTTCAGCGAGCGAGCATAGTTTCTCCAGTTCCTCTGCCTTCTCAGCAGGCAACGACGCAGAGTAGATGACTGCACTGACCTTGCCCGTCATTATCGACTTCTTGACCGAGAAGTATCCCGACAGAACCTCTCCTGTCCTGCACGTGGTCCTTATCGCAGATTCCAATAGTCTTGCGACTCCTCGTGTTATTGTTGAGTTAAACCTTTCCTAAGATCGACATACACGTCGATCATGCCTGTCCCAGCTTTGATCTCCTCGCCTGCAAGGACACGTTCAGTCATTCCTCTCATGTGATCTGTTGAACCGGTGATGGCACCCTCCACTAGTGTGGGAATGGTCCTCTCGAACGCGGCCTTAGCCAGCACACTCACTTTTTCTCCTGAGAGACCGTGCCTACCTATCTGTTTGACCCTTCCGGAGGTAGTCATCGCGGACGCCACTAACATTATGTGCCTGATATCAACATCAAGCCCTTGCTCCTCCAGAGTGTCTTTCAGCTCCTTGACCAAGGCAGTCCTGGCCGACTCTATTCCTAGGACTTCGCCGATCTCGTGAATGTTGTTTGTGAATACCCGGGTCTTGTCAACCTCTGGCATCTTCAAGGCTTCCATCAGATTGGATCCCTCCGTGAATATGACCCACTCGCCGTCCTTTTCCCGGACTGTGACCCTAGAAACAGACGACAAGCCGGAGACTGGAACCTTTCTCAGTTTGTCGACGACCGGAGTAAGGTCTCCCTCAGAATCCTTGACAGTGATTGAGATCTCGAATTTCTTTTCCCTTCTGGGTCTAAAGCCGGCTTCGATCAGACTCCTCTGGAGCTTCTTCGGAGTTACCCCTCTCTCCACCATCATTTCTTTTGAGAGTCCTATGGTTATCACGGATTTGAACTGCTGAATCTTGATTTCAGAGGCGATGTCTTCAACAGAGGTGTATGGCATCCTCCTAGCGATTTTGAGAACCTCCTTTTGATCCTCGCGATACTCCGGGGAGAGATGAACTTCCATCAATGGCGTCTTGGGAATCCTTCTCGCGTCCAAGAGCTCTATTAGCCTAGGAAGGCCCAGCGTTACGTTGGCCTCCTTTATGCCGGCGTAGTGGAAGGTTCGGAGTGTCATTTGCGTCCCGGGTTCACCAATTGACTGGGCCGCTATTACCCCGACGGACTCGCCTGGGTCCACGGTGAGCTCAAGATACCTGCGCAAGGTAGCGTCGATTACCTCCGGTGCCCTCGCTGGATCCGCACCAAGTGATAGGAGCGCACCCTCCAGCTCCTTCGCTATGAGGGGAGGAATGTCCTTGACTCTTGCGGCAACCGCCGATCTGATTGCGACCTTGTCAGCCTTGACACCGAGCTTGACGTCCATTGATGAGGCGAGTTTGCGGATTATCGTCTCCACTGGGAACTTGCCGTGGTAGCTCTTCGCGGGATCCAGACCATCGTCACCGTAGATGAACTCCACGATGTTCTCGTATGGATCCCGCACGGTGCCATCATATTCCACCTTCAGGGTTTCAAGGGCGTGAATCAGACGCCTTTGGAGGTATCCGCTCTGCTGCGTCCTTACAGCTGTGTCGACCAATGACTCTCTCCCTCCCATGCTGTGATAGAAGAATTCAACCGGTGAAAGCCCTGTCATGTAACTTGACTTGATGAATCCCCTAGCAGCAGGTCCAATGTCTCCTCTCCTGAAGTGTGGAAGAGGTCTCCCGAGATACCCCCTTGAGATCCTCTTGCCACGGACCTGCTGTGGCCCCAGTGCCGCACACATTTGGCCCAAGTTGAGATCGGAACCCCGAGCACCGGTCCTCGTCATCACAACCGCGCTGTTGTCGAGCCCCAAGGATTTGCTGGCCAACTCGCCGGTTCTGGTCCTTATGTCAGAGAGCACGTCCATGATGTAGGCCTCCACTGAATCCTCCTGTGACTGGCCGGGTATCTTCTGCAACTTTCCCGATTTGAACTGAGAGATGACCTCGGCCACGCGGTCGTCCGCGGATGAGAGATCCCTCTCTATCCAATCTTTTGCCTGATCAGATAGGATGAGTTCAGCGTAAGTCATACTGAATCCTCTGAGCTTCAGGAACGTGGATATCATTCGAGTGAGTGATGTCAGGAACTTGTGGGCCTCTACTTCACCGTAGTTCAACAGGATTTCGTGAATGATGGTTGCAGGCTTCTCAGCACCCAGGGAAGCCTTGTCCATTACTCCCTTCAGTAACACACCATCTTCTATGACCACAAAGCCTTCATGAGGACAGCTGTCCTCGTCACATTTCGGATCGTTCGCACAAACCGACGCCCTAGTTTTGTAGTGCAGATCCGCAGGCAGGAGCGCGCTGAACGCCTCTTTGCCTGACCATGTCGCTTTCGGTTTCTTGATAGCTGACTCTATGCGGTTTCGGTCCACTCCAGCGGCTTCAAGGAGCATGAAGAACTCCTTTCTAGTGAGAACCGTGTCAGAGCGCGTCAGCAGATAGGCACCGGTGACGAAGTCTCTTATGGCACCCACGATTGGCGCTCCGTATCTGGGCGTGATGTAGTTTTTCATGACCTGAAGCAGTTCCTTGGTTTCAGCTACCGCCTCGACGCTTTGCGGAACGTGTAAGTTCATCTCGTCCCCATCGAAGTCAGCGTTATACGGGGTACAGACAGCGGGGTGGAGCCTGAAGGTTCTGCCAGGAAGCACGCGTACCTTGTGCCCCATCATCGAGATCCTGTGAAGAGATGGCTGGCGGTTGAAAACAACGTAGTCTCCGTCAAGTAGGTGTCTTTCGACGATAAATCCCTCGGCGACGCTTTCAGCGAACGCCTCCAGATCCTTCACGAACTCAAGTTTTATCCTAGCGCCGTCCGGCCTTATCACATATCGGACCCCTGGATACTTCGATGCCCCGTTCTTCACAAGAGCGAGAAGTGCCTCTCTGTTGAATGGGTTGACCTTCTCTGGGACAGTCAGCTCCATGGCAACATCTATCGGAACCCCAACTTCATCCACAGCGATCGACGGGTCGGGAGATATCACGGTTCTAGCCGAGAAATCCACCCTCTTCCCCGATAGGTTCTTCCTGAACCTACCTTCCTTCCCTTTCAACCTCTGAGACAGGGTCCTCAGTATCTTGTTCGTTCTATGTCTGGATGGAGGAACGCCCGTGGCCTCGTTGTCCAGATACGTGGTCACGTGATACTGAAGGAGCTCATCGAAATCTTGGACGATCATGGGTGACGAACCACTCTCTAAGGCATCTTTCATGCGCTGTGAGGCTCGAACTATGTCAACCAACTTGTGCGTGAGGTCATCCTCCGACCTTTCCCCGGTTTCAAGTATGATCGAGGGCCTAACCTGCACTGGTGGCACTGGAAGTACCTCTAACACCATCCATTCTGGCCTACCCAGTTCGGGATCGAGCCTCACCAAGACAAGGTCATCATCTGGGATCCTATCAAGCCGTTCTCTCACCATAGCTGGGGTAAGCTTGGTTGTGATCTTCTCTGGGGTGACTTCAAAGAAGCCCGCGGGCTTGACCGGCTTGACCACATATTGAGCGGAGCCACAATGAGGACAGCTGGCCATGCGTTTTGCCTCCCGGATGATCTGGGAGTAGATCTTGTTGGGAATGGCTCCGAATTCTTTCTGATATCTGGCCATCTCTTGTCCATAATCCGTGATCTTTTCATCAGGGAGGAGTATCCTACCACAAGACCTGCATGTGATCGTCAGAAGGAGGTGGATTTCCTTGGCGAAAAGATAATTGACAATCGGAGTTGGAAGCTCAATGTGCCCATAGTGTCCCGGGCACCGAGTCGGGGGGTTGCCACAGGTATGACACCGTTGGCTGGGTTCGATGGTTCCAAGTCGAAGATCCATCACGCCTCCAGGCACAGCAGTACCATCCTCATTGTAGACCTCCTCTGAGGTTATCTCAACAACGGACATCTTCCTTATGGTAGCCGGACTCAGCAGTCCAAAGGTTATGGAATCGATCGACTTTACTTCTAGTTCTCTACTCATGTTGTCGTCATACCCTCCTAGTTAGGTTGATCCTAGGATAGATCCCCAAGCTCATAATCTCCTGCAGAAGGAGTTTGAACGCATAGGATATTGAGACGGCGCTTATGTTGACGTCTTTGCCACACATCTTGCACACGTACTTTCTCTGTTTGGAATCGTAGTACCCAACCGTCCCGCAATTCTCGCAGACGTAGATTGTCGTCTTGTCCGATTCCTCCAGTAGCCTATCTTGGAGAAGCCGAGAGGCACCATGTCCTACTAGACAGTCCCTCTCCATCTCTCCGAATCTCAGGCCTCCGCCCCTAGCCCTTCCCTCGGTTGGCTGGTGGGTTAACAGAGTTATCTGCCCCCTCGCCCTCGCGTGCATCTTGTCCTTGACCATGTGGTGGAGGCGTTGATAGTAAGACGGTCCGATGAACACCTTCGCTTTCATGGGCATCCCAGTCATTCCGTTGACCATCATTTCCTCTCCATAGGGGTGCAAGCCGTAAGACCTCAGAATCTCGAATATGTTCTCCTGATCCTCGTGGACAAATGCATCCCCTTTTCTTTGCCTTCCGGATATGGCAGCAGCCTTCCCGAATATCGCCTCCAAGAAATGTCCTATGGTCATCCTCGAGGGAATGGCGTGCGGGTTAATCAAAGCGTCCGGAACCATGCCCGATTCTGTGAAGGGCATGTCCTCCTGCGGAATGATAGCACCCACTACTCCCTTTTGGCCCGCCCTGCTCGCAAACTTGTCCCCGGTCTCCGGGGTTCGCATATCCCTCAGGCGGACCTTGATCAGTCGATTCTGTTCCGTATCTTCGGTCATTATGATCGTGTCCACGTACCCTGAGTGCGAAGGCTTCACAACGACCGAGGTATCCCTTCTGTAGGAGGATTGTCCCCAGATCTCGACCCTTTCCTCCAAGAACCTCGGAGGACTTGTTCTCCCGATAATCACATCGCTTCCACTGACTTTGGTTTCAACTCCCACTACACCATCATCATCGAGCAACGAGTATGACTCGATCCCTCTGTACCCCCGGACCCCTTCCTCTGGCCTCTGTATCCTGTCCCTCTCGCCCATGGCGTACAGCCGCGCTTCACCCTCGTACACGAAGTAGGATGCGGATCTGCCTAGCCCCCGCTGAACTGATGCCTTGTTCAAGACCAAAGCGTCTTCCATGTCGTACGGATCCGAAAGGATCGCGACAATGAAGTTCTGTCCTATAGGGTTCTTCTCCAACCCTACAACCTCGCTGGTGTCGGTCGTAACGAGTGGCGTTTGAGGATAAATCAAATAGTGAGATGTGGTCGAGAAGTTGAACGGTAGTGCGGCGGTTGGATATCCGAGAGCCTGCTTTGCCATCGCTCCTTCATATGTATTTCTTGGAGATTGGTTGTGCTCGGCGAATGGAATTACGGAAGTCACTGCACCGAAGATCGCCAAAGGCGAGACCTCAAGGTGAGTCGTCTCGGCCGAAATCGACTTCAAGTCTGGGGCTATCAGTGACATCTCCTCCTCTTCGGCGTCTAGGTACTCCACGACACCGATGTCGACCAAATCGTCAACGGTGAGTTCACCAGCCTTCAACTTGTGGACGTGTTCCATTCGAAGCCTTGGAACGCCCTCCTCAACGACGATCAGGGGGCGCCTCGACCTTCCTGGGTCGGCATTCAGGACTACCTCTGTGTTTTGCACGCCTCCGTAGTCGTGTGTGTAAACACCGATGTTCACCTGACTGGACAGTCGTCCTCGTCTTCTGAGCCTGATGAGCTCCTTTGCCAACGACCTACCCTCGTTGTGGTAGCCCAGAAATATCCCGCTGACGTATACTTCCGCCCATGATATCTTCACGTTCTCGTCAGCTTGGTCAGCAGGTAGAACACCAAGAGATTCCAGTGTTTTCCTGATTTCTTCTACGTCTGCTGTGACGGAGACTTGTGTAAGCAGAGTCATGTTCTTGACCAGTCCGCAGTTGCTGCCCTCTGGAGACTCGGACGGGTCTATTCTGCCCCATTGTGTTGGGTGGAGGTCTCTGGCCTCGAAGTTGGCCTGACTTCTGCTCAGTGTGGACTGGATGCGCCTAAGATGGCTGATGGTCGACAGGTAGTTGGTCCTCTCAAGCAACTGGGACACCCCGACCAGTCTTCTCCCCCAGTTCCCCGTTGCGATGGCATGGCCCAGTATGTCGGTGATCAACCTAGTTGATACCAAGTGGCTCACGCTCCTAGAAGGAGCGGTCCTCCTCAGGTCGGATCTTTCGATCTGATACCGGAGGTCTCTAACCATCCTTCTGAAGGCCTGTCTGAACATCTCGGCAATCAGTGGCCCAGCAAACCTTAGCCTCTTGTTCTTGTAATGATCCTTGTCATCGGTCCTCCTCCAGCCTAATCTTGCTGCGATGCACCGCTCAGCCATCTTCCCGAGGAAATCGGTCTTCTTCAGCCGATCCTCCGGAGTGGTCCCCAAATGGGGGAGCAACACCTTGTCCAGTAGGTATTCAGCTCTCCTTATTCTGATCTCCTTAGGTTGCCCGTATGCCGTCCTCCCTCCTATGTAGTCCAACGCCTCCTCTACCGTGGATATCTCTACAGCGTCCTCGAATGACTTCATCAGATGGTCTTGGATGTCAGCATGCTGAGAGACCGCGTACGCTATGTCCTTGTCAACTTCGCGCCCCAAAGCGCGCATCAGGACAACAAAGGGAACGTCCTCTCCCACCCCCGGGAAGTAGACCTTCAGCAGTTGATTCTGTTGGTTGAACCTGATCTCCACACGAGTCCTGTAGCCTACCGTGGACGAGAAAACCCTCGAGGTGAAGAAGACCGAGCTGCCTATCTTCTTCCTTTCCGTGAATATCCGGTTGCTCGCAAAGTCCTCAAGCCCCACTATCACTTTCTCTGACCCGTTGATTATGAAATAGCCACCAGGATCCCTAGGATCCTCACCCAATTTCACCAATTCTTCTGGGGCAAGATTGTACAGTCGACAGAGTCTGGACTTGACCATGATCGGGAACTCCCCGATCTTGACCTTGCTTTCCTGCATTAGTCGTTCGTTCTTGAACTCTCTGAATTCCAAGAATATCGGGGCGGCGTAACTCACGCCCCTTAACCGTGCCTCAAGCGGATACAGTGGACCCTGCGCTCCTGAAGCTTCCTCTATCGTTGGGAACTCCACACTCACTCCAGTGAACGAAAGGCGATGGCGGAGGTCTGGTAGCAGGATACTGAGTTCTCCCACTTCTTGGACTATCTTGCTGAGGTCTTTTTCGATGAGTTCGTTGTAAGAATCTATGTGATGTTGAGCCAGCCCTAACCTAGAGATCGCGAGTTTGTACACGTACTCCAAATCGTCTGTAGATATCGTAGGGGTGGAATCTGGCGTTGTCATTCGATTACCACCAGCCTGTAGTAGGTTGACTCTCCTGCCGTCTCGCTCTTCTTGGTTGTCTTCAGCACGTCACCAACATTGGCTCCGAGAACCTTGACGGCCGGATCGCTGGACAAGATTCTGGGCAGGTTGTAGGGCTTGATTTTGTACTTCTTCAGCAGTTCCTTCTTCTCTTCCTCTCCAAGTATCTCATACTTCGGTGAAAGAACGTGCTCTAAAGGACTAAAATCCGTAACTCGAGATGACAAAACAACCCCCAGCCCTTCATGGGTCCCGAAATCCTCTTATTTTAACGTTACTCAAAAGGCAAGTAACACAAATCGTCATGCGGGCCCGTCGGGACTTCCGGAAAGCATTATTCCTTCGAACCCGAGACACCCGGGTTAAAAGCCTCGCCGACATCATCTCCGGCGCTCTACCATGCTGAGCTACGGGCCCGAGGTCATTTTGCGGTTTATGTAAAAAGGTTATCGCTCGGTTGAAGTGGTCCCGCCGGCTGGAGTTTCAGCCATCGGCTTTTGAATTCGCCGGTCATCGACCTCCAGCGACAATCCGGTTTCTGCTTTTAGCCCGGTAAGCTGAACGGATCGACACAAGGTCGACACCTACAGCATCTTCGCCCTCACAGGCTCGGAAGCTCTACCAGGCTGAGCTACAGCGGGACGAGAACAACCGACCTCGACCCTTGATAAGTTTTTCACGGAAAAGGCTGCGGCGCCAGTTCTCAAGTTTAAATAACATTTGGAGAAGTCGACCTAAGGTGCCCCGGTAGTGCAGACCGGCTAACATTGGCGGCTGTTCATAGAGCCGAATCACCCGCCAGACCCGGGAGGTCTTATGACCCGGGAGTTCAAATCCCGGCCGGGGCGCCTGTGTTGATCCTCAAAGGGACAATAGAAGGCGACTCGGACAAATGCCTTTCTTTCATATTGTCAAAGTAACTTTGACTCCTCATCGTCGCCTGAATCAGGAAACCTCGTGCAGTTGATATGTTTGTCGGAGAGAAGAGTTTGGAGACTAAAACGGGTCGGCCAGCCAAGGCCGAATGGTGCCGCGTGTAGTCCCAAAAGCGCTAAAATCTTAAAATCCTATCTCGCGGGCGTACCAACTAACACAGGCCATGACACCTTCTGCCTTCGGTCAGTGGGGTTCGATTGACTCGAAGTGCCCACTTCGTAGGGTGATGCTCTGATAGGAGGCTCAATCATGATCACCCGGAGGCAGGAGTTTAGGCACCGTGAGGAATTCGCACGAGTACTTGACTACATAAGGTCAGGGGTTCCAAAAAAGGCCTGGCGAAGAGAGTCCATGCCATATGTGCAGTGCATCGGAGAGGACTTCTTCGCAATCTTGGAGGTGGCCATAGTGAAGGGAGTGGGCCTCAGCGTTGGGGCCAAGATCTATGTCGGGAATGGCCCGAAGAAGGAGGCTGTATCCGTACTCGGTAGAATCGACTATGAAAGCCTCAGCCAGACCGCCAAAGACAGCCTTCCATCTGTACTGGAAGACATGGTCATAAGCAACCAAGAGAAGTACATTGGGATCCTGAACTCAATGGGGCTCCTCACCCCCAGATTACATGCCTTTGAACTGCTGTCTGGCATAGGCAGGAGTACGACGCGCAGGATCATAGAGGAAAGGGAAAGGGGGGCGTTCTCCTCTTTCGAGGACTTTACGCAACGCACCAAGGTAGCCAACCCAGTCAAAGTGATAGTTGCGCGGATCATCGAAGAGATTTCAACCCAGCAGAGATACAGGCTATTCGTGAGATGACGGGTGAACTGGACCTTCTCGGGGAGACAAAAAGTGCCATCCGTTCGTGGGGGTTCAGGCCGATCAAACGCCTTGGTCAGAACTTCGTAGTCAGCTCATCGCTTCTGGAACGTATTGTCCAAGAGGCCAACCTAGGGCCAACTGATGAAGTGCTTGAGATTGGAGGGGGGATAGGGACGCTCACGGCGCGCCTGGCTAGTCAAGGACCGAAGACCCTAACGGTCGTAGAGAAAGATAGGCGTCTGGCTGACCTCCTCAAAAGCAGGTTCTCTGGACAGCCCTCGATAAACGTCATAGAGGGAGACTACCTTCATGTTGAATTGGTCAAGTATGATAAGTGCATCTCCAACCCGCCTTTCGGCATCTCATCAAAAATGATCTTGAAGCTCATAGAGGAGGCACCACGGCTCATCGTCACGACCCTTGAGAAAGACTACGCAAGGCGACTGACGGCGATCGAGGGACAGAGGGAGTATGGAAGACTTTCGGTCCTGCTCCAGCTGAACTACGCCGTCCAAGAGCTGGTTACTTATCCTCCTTCTTCCTTCTTTCCTCCTCCCTCAACGGAGATTTCGCTCCTCAAGATGGTCCAAAAACCCAACAGGGTCGGCCAAGAAGAGTTACGGGCGCTACAGGACGTCACGAGGGAGTTGTTCAGATATCGGAGGAGAAAGGTGGTCAAAGCGATCAAGATGTCGAATCTCCCGAAGCCTCTGCTTGAGAACCCCGCCATGGCCAAGTTCCTGACCATGCGGGTCTTCGAGCTATCGGTCGACGATTTGCTTGTGGTGACAGACGCCGTCATCAGCATCTCCAGACGAAGATGAACTCCGAGGTCAACCTGCCCAAGAATGAAGGAGGTGCGTCAGCTTTCATGGCCGACGACTCCTAAGTGGTAGTTCCGCCTTCAATTGGGGGCCAAAAGACTAAATAGGGCGACCGAGGCATGGTATTTTGAACCATGCCAAGGAAGGTCATGTCCTACTCGCGGCTTGAGTATATAGCTGGGGCGCCGCAAGTGAAGATCAGTAGGTTCAAGGCAGGCGCCGGCGAGTATGATTTTGGAATGAAAGTGATCCCTCAAGGCAGCTGCTACCTCAAGCAGGAAGCTCTCGAGGCAGCTAGGGTTGTTGCGAACAGTCTGCTGGAGAAGAAATTGGGGGAGAACACCTACATCTTGCACGTGAGGGTATACCCGCACATAATAACGCGTGAACACAGGATGCTCGGACAGGCTGGTGCAGACAGGATTAGCCAAGGGATGGTCAGGGCGTTCGGCAAGCCAACAGGCAGGAAGGCCAAGCTTGCCAAAGGACAGACCATAATGGAAGCCTTCGCCAACCATGAGAACGAGAGCGTGGTGAAGGCAGCCCTGACAGCTGGTTTGTACAAGCTTCCCATCAAATGCTCCTTGGAGGTTATCACGCGTGAAGGAGACAAGAAATAGAGAAATCACGGTGCCTGGAGACACCGTAGGTGCGATAGAAGAAGGGGATCCAGGACAAGGGACTTATGAAAATCAAGGCAGAATCAATTCAATGTTCACCGGGCGGATACGATTCGACCCGAAGAACAAGATTTTCCAAGTAGATCCGTTGACCTCAAGTCCACCGTTTCCTCGGGAAGGGGAGGAGGTCATTGCGAGGGTAATGACTGTTCATAACTCATTGGCAACCCTAGAAATAGTGAAGGTAAGCGACAGGGTACTGGGGAGAACCTTCACCGGGTTACTTCACCACTCACGAGCAGGCAGGATCGTGGGATCTAGACTCAAGAAGTACCTCAAGCCCGGAGACATCGTGCGAGTCAAAGTCGTCTACGACAAGAGCCTGATCCACGTGAGCATGGTGGGGCAGAGGTTTGGCGCAGTACAGGCCTACTGCTCGCAGTGTGGAGGCAAGCTTGAGAAGAGGGAGGCCAGGAACCTCCTGTACTGTGTAGATTGCGGCTGGAAGGATACAAGACTTACGTCGTCTGACTATGGAACCTTCAAGTGGTGAATGTAGATGATATCGAAGATAGATAGGAAAGGAGAAGACGAAGTCGAGATAGTATTCGAAGATGTGTCAACAACTTTCGTTGATCCACTTGTCGACTATATACTGCAGGAGGACACCACAGCTGCCGCGTCTTATGTTGTGGACCACTACCTGAAAGGACCCCTCAGGATGACGGTCAGGAGTTCCAAGGGCGATCCAGGAGAGCTGATCGGAAAAGCCGTGAATCAACTGACTTCGGACATCGACAGGGTCAGGCTCGACCTTGAGAAGGGCAAGTAGGAAACCGACTGGGTCTATTGAACTCTCCGTCCCGGGAAGGATACTGCAGAACGCTTTATCATACAGCAGTCTGAAAGAGATAACCGAGAGCAGAGGCCTCGCGAAGTTGGGTGATGCATTACTGGGCTTGTTGAATGTGGTTGGGATAGAGGCCGGTTACTTGCGGGACGGATCAAGGGTCACAAACGAGATGCTCAGGAGAGTTTCAACGCGCACGGGGCTCAGGGTAGAGCTCCGCAAGAGGATGGGTAAACGAGACCTAGGAAATGCAGTCGAGGCATTGGTAGCATACTGGTTCGTTCGAGGCGATCTGTCTTGGCCCCGCGTTCTTGAGGAGCTGAAGAACGGAGCTGAGCTGGAAGAGGCCCTAGTAAAACAGATTCAGCTTGTCAAGGGAGACGCTGTATCTTGAAGAAGCAAGTCAGAATCCTGGGAGTGGACGATTCGCCCTTCGAGTTCAGGGAGAGTAAGACAACCTGGCTGGTCGGCACGGTCTATCGAGGCAACCTCTGGATGGAGGGTGTCATGGTTGACACGATAGAGGTCGATGGAATGGATGCGACCGATGCTATCAGAAGAATGATCGTCAATCCAAAGTTCTCATCGCAGATCAGAGTTGTGTTCCTAGACGGCATAACTTTCGGTGGGTTCAACCTCGTGGACGTGGATGAGTTGCACCGAAAGACAGGCGTTCCAGTGGTCAGTATTGTGGAGAGAATGCCGAACATAGATCGCATCAAAAGGAGCATGCGATCACTCCCGAACTTCGAGAAGAGACTTGAGGTGGTATCAAAAGCGGATCAACCGATCAGGGTCAGACTCAAAGGAACGGACAAACCGCTGTATGTTCAGAGTAGAGGCATCGATCGGGACGAATTGACGCATGTGCTCGAATCGTCGAGGAAGGCCGGGACCGTCCCAGAGGCCCTCAGGGCGGCTAGGATGATTGCGTCTGCGTTGCCCAAAAAATGATGACTAAGCTTTATTAGCGTCCGTCCTGCCCACACTCGGTTTCTGGACGATGGGGGTCATCAAGTTCTGCCCAAAATGCGGCACTAAGATGACTCAAGATCGTTCGGCCAAGCGCCCTCAGTTCATATGTCCGAAATGTAAGTACAAGGAAGCAACAAAGGACGTAAAGATCCCTGTGGTCAAGGGCAAGAGAAAAGTGGCAGTACGGATTGTAGGAGAGGCCAGTGAGAGCCTGAAACCCATGCCGACCAGCGACGCGGTGTGCCCTGCCTGTGGAAACACCAAGGCGTATTGGTGGCTCATACAGACCAGAGGTGCGGATGAATCCCCTACGCAGTTCTTTCGTTGTACGAAGTGCGGTCACACGTGGAGAATATACAGCTAGGTCAGATGTGCTAGCTCTCCATCAGTGAAGCCAGGTAGTAGTTCAGAATCACGCCCTCGCGTACCTCCGCCACGATTTTCAGTGGGAGGTCCTTGCCAAAGTAGAAAGTAACTTCCGCCTTGGGCTGGAACGAGGCTATCAGCAAGGAGAGCCTTCCGATATCATACCTAGACGATACTCCATCTTCTAGGGTTGAGTCCCCGAGAGACCCTTTCTCGTGCATCAGCGTGACCTCTAGGGATCTTTTCTCCTCCGATCGAGCGATGAGCTTCAGATCCTTGCCAACAACTGACAGCTCTATTCTGTCGGTCACCCCTTTGCCAAGATCGACTATCTGTCTCAGGTACTTGATATCGGCCTTGAAATTGGAGGTGTAGCTTATCTTGGGCAGGGGGAGTTCCCTCCCTTCTGGCTTGAACACCGCGAGGTCTGCTTTTCTCATGACTTCGGCCTCAGACGCCATCACCAAGGTACCCCGCCTGAAGTCGAGGCTAACTGCGTCGTTGCCGACTAGCCTGAGGAATTTCATCATCTCCGCGGCCTTTACAACGTAGGTATCTGGCTTATCGACCTTGAATTCTGCCGTAGCCGCAGGTGGAATGGTTATGTCTACCATGGAAACCTCGGAGAGATCAAGCGCCCTGAGTGATATGCCATCCGGAGTCACCTTGATAGGAACCTCGTCTGTAACGGCTGAAGCCGCTTTTATTGAGTCATAGAGAAGGGAAGCATCCTTCACGGTTATTTTCGCGTAAGATACGGTCTCTTCTGACATTCGAGCGCCATATGGTGGTGTCACATATTAATTTAAGCTCCAACCAACCGAAAACCAGCAGCGAAGCAATTGAACCCCTTCTTCATGGCGAAGTACCCCTTTGTCCGTGAGGCAAGGGAGTTTGTAGGTCAGCATTTTGACCTGAACCTTGCCGAATTGCCGGAGTCAGAGAACCGCGAAGCGATAGAGAGGGGGTTCCAGAGAGTCTATCAAGCCATCAGGCGCAAGAAGGTACCGTTTGACACGCAGAACATGATCCGCTACGACACCGAGGTTGTGTCGTTCCCTGTGGCTGTCATGTTGGTTGCTCTCATAAATGACGACATGCTTAGGAACATGTACGCAACCGCTGAGGCTAAGCGCTGTTCGGAGCTGATGGCACAGGACAGTGCAGACATTCACCGCATTGCAGATGAGCTCGAATTCCATTTCAGGGTCGCGACGAGGGAGGATGAGCAGAACTTGCTGACCATTCGGTTGGTAGATTACCTAGCCTTCTCCCCACAATTGTGGGGAGAGAAATGGAGGCTGGCAAACAGGACAGTCGACAGAGGAGAAGTTCTCGTGACGGATCACGAGTTTGCCAGGATCCTCGAAGAGAAGATCAAGAGAACCATCCTGGAGAGAACGAGAGCGGACGTTAGCGGCATCAAACTTCCGACTCTACTAGTCGAGAAAAGGACCGAGCTAGCTGACGTTTGGAGGGAATACAAGGCCGCAATCCAGCCGGAAGTCCGCCTCGAACCGCGTGACATACCTCCGTGCATGAACAGGCTTACGCAAAGGATGACGAAAGGCGAGAACCTCTCTCACGTCGAGAGAAGGACACTTGTATCCTATCTGGCGGCAATTGGATGGACGGAGGAAGAGATGATGTCTCTACTTAGGCATAGTCCAGATTTCAACGAGCGAATAGCGAAATACCAGCTGGAACACATCACCGGAAGAAGGGGGAAGGGAAAGAAGTACTCACCTCCGTCATGTGCGACGATGAAGATGTATGGCCTGTGTTTCCCCGACAAATGGTGTGATCACATAAGACATCCGCTCAAGTACAGGCGAACAACATGAAAGAGCAGGACATCCGCTTCTTACGTTCGGTCTTCGCGGAGTACTACTCAAACCATTCCGAGGCGGTGTACGTTCCGCCCCCAGTGAACAGTAGGGAGATAGGGTTCGCCGTCTGGCCGGACAGAGCAATGGTCAGACATATGAGCTTTAGATCCCTGACTGATGTGAGAGAGTACGTTCTCAACAACACTCCTGCGGATGCGTATCACTCCTGTGCTGTGTATGAGTTTCCAGAGAAGCCTATGGAACACAAGAGTGCGCTGTGGGCCGATCTTGCCTTCGATGTTGATGCCAAGGATGTGCAGCCAGACTGCGTTGAAGAGATGACCTACTCGGTATGCCCGAAGTGTGGGTCACACAGAAGGGGAAACAAGAAGAAGTGTCCGAACTGCTCGGAAGAGAGTCGTACGGTCGAGTTCATGAGCTTCAGGTGCATTGCGTCCACCGCCCACCAGGCGAAGAGATTACATTCGGCTCTAATCGAGGAGTTAGGAATAGAGGAAAAGGACATCGCTGTCTACTTCAGCGGTCACATGGGATTCCATGTATATGTGACTTCAAAGGCAATCGGTGAACTTGGGCCGGATGCAAGAAGGGAGATTACGAGCTACTTGTCCCTTGAAGGAGCTATGGACAGTTACTCGCCTGGCAAGTCTGCCAACTTGAGAACCATAAGAGCGGGGGGGATTGGCAGGAGGCTGCAGGAGGAGATCCTAGACGTCGCAAACAACGCAAGCCAACATGGCGACATCTTAGAGGATGACGGCGTGTCCCTCTTGAAAGACAATAAGCAGAGGATTCTCCTAGCCCTCAACAAGGGGAAAATCGAAGACATCGTTGTCTTGCTGGGCATCAAGAGGGCAAGAAAACTGTTGAGACGGGCTTGGCAGAGAGCAGCCATTGTTGTGGATCCCTCGGTGACGATGGACATCCACAGGGTATTCAGAATGCCTGGAACTCTTAATAGCAAGAGCGGGCTTCCAAAGCAACGAGTGCCATTGGACAAGATCGATGCAAATGTCTTGTCTCTGATACCCGAGTACGGACGGTCGGAGGTTCAGGTTTCTGTGTCATTTGCCCCCGAGGTGGAGATCGGAGACCGCAAAGTTGGACCGTTTTCAAACGAAACCGCGAGCGTTCCGAGATACATAGCGGCGTATCTCATCCTGAAGGGGGTGGCTTCTGTTGGCTGAAGCGGCCGAGGAGCTAGTGAAAGCTTGGAGAAAGGAGAGGGAGAGCGAGGATCTGACCGATCTGCCTTCCGATTCGATGGACAAGATCAGGTCGGCATTGAGGAAGGCAAGGGAATCAAACTATGGAAGAGACCGTTCCGGATCGACGGGGAAACTGCGGACGACGGAGATGGAACTCGTCAAATTCATATCCACCGACATAGTATACTGCAGAATACTCAAGACACTTCTCAGGGAACCAGAGGATGGGAGGGTATACAGCGCGCCAGATCGGCATATTCTTGTTCCGGTAACAGAGACCAAAAAGATAGTGCAGGACACCCTAGAGGGGTTGGAGAGGGGACATACCGCGACCGTTCAGACTCCGTTCAGAGCGTGGGCAGCCGAGGAAATCATAGTGACGAAAGCTGCCAAAGTGGATCAGTTTGTGGACGAATGGGGAAGGAAGCACGGACCCTACCATCAACGAGAAATCGTCGTGTTGCCGAAAAAATACGCGGAAATTCTTATAAGTCAGGGCCTAGCCTCGAGAGTCTCGCCACATTAGCCTGGTGAACTGAAGTGAGAATACCGCCTGAGATAAGGACCTATTGTCCCAAATGCGACAAGTATACCATCCATTCCGTTTCGTTATACAAAGCAGGAAAGAGAAGAGCGATGGCTAAGGGAGAAAGACATCACGAGAGAGTGGATAGGCACGGGTACGGAGGATCCAAGGCGCCACTGATAAGAAACATCGCCAAGACCACCAAGAAACAGAGCCTCAGATTGAAGTGTAAGACGTGCGGTACTTTCGTGATCAGGGAAGGCATCAGGTTGAAGAAACTAGAGGTGAAGGCTGCGTGAGTGAAAACACGCGCCGAACAGTGAGGACGTCCAAGAGCTCCTTTGGGATCATCAAGTGCAAGATGTGCGGAAATGAGCAGTCCGTGTTCAGCAACCCGGCAATCGAGGTCAGATGCAACTCGTGCAACGCCGTACTGCAGAAACCCACGGGAGGAAAGGGAAAGTTAATAGACGGGGAACTAGTCCGTAAGCTTGAATGAGCGGACGTCTCGACGGGGAACTCCTTGTGGCTGAAGTCACCGAGCTAGGTGAATTCGGGGCAATTCTGCGCTCCGAAGACTACGAGGGTGAACTCTTCCTACATGTCTCGGAGGTTCGGCTGAAAAGGGAGCAGAAGCTGACCGACGTGATCAGGAAGAACCAAGTCGTTGTGGTCAAACCATTGAAAGAGGACAAGGCCGCCAAGAGGTTGTTCGTCTCTCTGAAGGGCATCTCAGGATCCGAAGCAAGGAGCAGGTTGCGCGCGGGCAAAGATGAGAGAAGTGCTAGGGCAATACTCAGAGGAATAATCGGAGAGACGGGCCTCCCGCCGTCAGCGGAGGAGGAGATCGAAAGCCGAGCCGTCGAGAAATTCGGGTCCCTGAGTCTGGCCTTCAGAGCGATACTGGAATCCGGTGACAAGGCGCTGACCAAGCTCCGGGTGTCGTCCCAAGTCAGCGCGGCTCTCAAGCGACAGCTTGAGTCCGAACTGTTGAAGAAGAGGTACAGAGAGAAGCGTCACATCGAGATCTACTTCACGGGTCCGGACGGGGCCGAGAAACTGAGGATCTTGGGGAAGAAGTACGTGGACGACAAGAAGACTCGATCGAGCATCACCATCAGAACCATATCGTCCCCTAGGTACGAAATCATAGTAGAGAGCAAGCGACCGAAAGAAGCCAAAGCCGTCGCGGAAGAAGTGCTAGAGAAGATAGCGTCCGACGTAAAGGCGATGGGTGGCAACGTGAAAGTCTAGCTGTGCAGCCTTGGACTCCTGAGATAGGCCTCCAACTTGATCGAGTAGTGAGGATCCTGTAGTGCGAATTTCGGCGGCGAAGGGTCCCCTAACACCCCCCCGCATTTTGGGCACTTGTCCTCGTTGAGGGTGTAACTCAGACAAACAGTGCAGCGTTTCATGGCGGACAACCTTAATTATGTCTCCTTAAATCGATTTGCGAGTTTCATGTTCTCAGGCGGGATAGATCCCAACGTGTACTATTTCACACACCCAAGGATATGGATTAGGAAGAACTGGGTTGTATCCAGACCCACTTTGATATCTGGGTATCCGGGGTTGGGAAGGATCGGCGAGGTTGTCTTGCGGTTCTTGGTCAGGGAATTGTCCGCAAAGCAGATCGGCATCGTGACATCACCGTATTTCAGCTCTCAAGCAGTCGTTGGAAAGGATGGGATCGCACGGCTAACAGCAGTGCGTTTGTATCTGAAGCCCAGGCCAGACGGGGATCTGGTCTTGGCCCTAGGCGAACAACATCAAGAGATGATGGGAGGAGAGTATGAAACGTGTCGAGTGTTGTTGTCTTTCTTCAAGAAAGTTGGCGGAACCAAGGTCATCACGGTCGGCGGCCACATGGAACCACCGCGTGAAAACCTGAGGACCTACGTCTTCACATCGGACGCCCGAATGGCAGCACAACTCAAGACCGACGGATTCACGATGGCCCCCGCTGGAACTCCCATAGTAGGTGCAGCCGGAATAGCACTCGGTTTGAGCAGATTGCTTGGACTGCAAGGCGTAGGCGTACTCGGGCTGACGAACAGCGAGGGTCCCGACCTAGAAGCGGCCAAACACGTCCTCGTGAACGTTGACACGCTGCTGAAGTTGGGCTTGAACTTCTCCAAGTTCGAGGCCGAGACTGACAGGTGGAGAGAATTGCAGGAACAGTACCAGAAGGGGCTACGCAGGCTTGAGGAGGATCAACGTTTCTCTTCCCTCCTGCAGGGCAGAGGAACAGAAGGGCCAGACTACTTAGGATAGAGACTATCTCCGCTAGCTTGGCGGTGGAGTTAAGCCGATCTTTATTGAGGTTATCACCAACCGAGCAGTGGCAGCCCTTACAATCGTGGCTGAGACGCCTGTCGGTGGCTTGTCGGCCTGCACTCTGAACGAGAGCCTGAGCGTCCCGGTGAAGTTCACGGGGATCTCGGTTTCTCGCCCACCCTCACCCGATAAGAGTATCTTGTTGGCGCTGATGTCCAGGGTGGTGGTGCCGACCGTAGGTACTATGCTTGACACCACTTGTCCTTTGCTATCCAAGATCTCGATGTAGTACGCGGACCCCAGACTGAAGGAGGTGTCATTGACGCTGTAAGAGCCGGTTGTATTCTTCGCGTCTGCTATCGTGAACGTCACTCGTGAGCCAGCCCAGAAACCGTCGCTGTCGGTCAATGTCCACTTGCTCGTATCGTTGTCGGTGGAGGAGGCAGTCAGGGTGGAGTACATCTGCTTTTCGATATCGTAGTTCACTTTGAAGATCATGACCAAGCGATCTGACGATCTGAACGCAAGTGTGAAGTGCGGGTCATCGCTTATCAGCCCCGAAATTGCACCATATGATCCCAGAATCAGCAGTTTGGTCAGCACGAAATCTGGCTTCGGCAGGACTATGTTGGGATAACCACTGGACGAAGCGATCAAGCTCTTGGTGACCAACTGGCTTGTGAAGTTGCCGGCTTTGAAATGGCCGTCACCTGTTGGAATTATGTCTCCAAACGCAAAGTACGTTGCGTTGTGTGACGGTTCCGTCCTCAAGGAGTAGCCTATTTCGGCCATCCATATCCATTTCACTTCGTCTCCCCAGTACCCTATCGAGCTGTTGTAGTAGTTTCTGTAACCGTATTCCAACCCGAGATCAGAGAACACCACCACATAGGAGACATTGAGCCTCTTCATGATGGGTAGAGACACTGAGTCATTGGAGATGAAGGCCCTTCCGACCATGGCAACTTGTGTCGAGTTTATCGTGGCGTTGTCAATTATCGTGGGTCTATCACCCAGCGTCGTGATCCAGTACCCGTAGTCCCACCAAGACATAACCACACTCCCGGGCGGCGTATTCTCGCGCATCCATGCGAGAGCCTCAGGCCAATCAGGCCACGAACCCGAGAAGGGAAGAGTTGCCCCAGCAAGGGTGACCGGCGCGCCTGCATGTGCCAGTCCTGAAACCACAGAAGGAGCTAGCAGTCCGGCGACAAGGAGCACAGAGAGCGCGACCCAAGAGAAGCCCAGAGCCCCCGTCCTTTTCTTCGCACGGCGCATGTCTGCCGACGCTGCCTCAACACTCTCAGGGAAGACTCCAGCTATGAGCCTCTGCCCTCCGACAGCGCTGAGGGAGCAACTGAACGGAGAGAAGATCAGCCCCAGCCTGACCATCATGGTCGAGAAATACAAAGACGTACCTCCAGCGAGCAGTATGAAGATATTGTCAACGGTCAAGGACATCACGCTCGATACCAGACAGAAACCAAAAAGCAACAGCAGAGGTCCGTGATCGTTGAATAGGGTGAACCATGTTGACATCTTGTGCTCTGACACCGACTCTACTATCGCCTGCTCAGCTCTAAGGGCAGGGTTCAGGATCGCTGCCAGTTTGCCGTAGAGTGCCGAGAGGAACCCGACTTGGACACCGACCAGCACAAGCAACCCAGCTATGGCAAACGCACCAGCTATGAGTGAGATCTTGGCCTTGATCGAACGCGTCTTGTCCATTTCTCGTTTCAGAAGTATCGAACCGAACGCAGCAAGGGATATCGCCAAGTTGATGGAGAGCATTTCACTCTGGCTCCTAGGGAATACCGACCCCATGGTCAAGAAAATACCTTGCACAATCGAGAAGACGACAAGCATCTTGGAGGGATCAACCAACGAGAACAACGTTAAGGCAACCGTAACCAGCGCAATCAGTCCCACCATGTACACGTATCCAGTCCAAGTTATGGCCAAGTACCCTAACGAAAGCCCTGACAATATCGAGAACAGCCAAATGCGCTTCTCGTCGTCCGCCTTCACGGCCTTGATGAAGAAGAGAAGCGTAAGCACGATAAGCGGTATACCTAGTGTTTCGTGTTTGAAGAAGCCAAGGTCGGTCCTCTCGATGTTACTCCCGTTGAACGCGATCAGTATCGCCGAGACGATCCCGGCCTCTCTGGAGGCTAGTTCCTTGGCAAAGTAGTAAACTGAAAGCGCGGCGAATATGCCCGAGATCGGTGGTATCAGTATGGTCAAGCTCATCAGATCTATGCTTATCCCGATCAGCTTCAGGAAGAACTCGAAAGAGGCCGCGAAGAGCGGCAACCCAATGGGAGTGGAAGCGGCCACGGCCCTCCCCCCCGGAACCCAGCTCATAGTATCCCGCCAGAGGAGAAATGGAACGATACCGTTGTCAGCGATGTACTGGGCACTTCTATAGTGCCAATAGGGGTCGAACTCCGAGAGATAGAAGCCGTAGCGGAAGCTGAGTAGTCTAATGGTCAACGCCAAGGACACTGCGGTGATGAGAAGCGCAAAGTTCAGGAAGTCGCTCGCATCGACCTTGGGTCTCTTCCCATATATCGCTCGAACAAAGCCTGATGCTGATGCGAGAGAGCCTGACATGCTGGCGCTCATCGTCCGTCTTTTCCAGCGTTTTAAACATATCTTAGCAAACTTGTGATGTCTGCTCTCATGTGTGCCGGGCAGACTTAAATACGGCAAGATGAACTTCCTTAACCGATGGGGCTGAAGGACCTGTTCTACGTCATTGATGACCTACTGAATCGTGTGTTCGACAGTCTGAGCGAGGAAGGTGGAAGTATAGGGCGCATGGAAAGGTCGAGCGGTCTACTGATACTGTTTGGGCTGGTCTTCCTCATGTCTTTCCTGCTTGCAGGAGGACCCTTCGTCCTTGTCTACAGGCCGAACATGTTGTTTCAAGCCAGCAACTCGTTTTCAGCTACATTCGTGAGACAGGATCCGCTGGACGAAGGCACCTTAGAAGGGTTCATTGTTGGCGTCATGTACTTGCTTGGCATAGGAGGCATCTACTGGTTGTACACGGCATCAAGAGGAGGAAGACCTTCTACCATCACATCGATGATCGCAATCACGATAGTCGCGGTCGCCACGTTCTTGCTGTACCTCATAGGATCCTGGAAGTGACAGAGCGTCACCAAGGAACCCTCTTGAGACCCGATTTGTAGGCGAGGTAGTTGGCTCCGAAGTGAACAACGGGTATAGTTATCAGAAACACTGAACATCCGCTCGGGTCTAGAGGATAGCCGAATAGCAGGGCCGTAGCTATTGCACCCACGACGAAGTCATACTGATCCAGAAGAGGAAACGGCTGACCGGGTTCGAGTTTGAACCGCCTCTTTATGAAGGCACCAAGCAGATCTCCCACCAACGCGCCCGCAGCCATGACGAAGCCCTGTAATCCTTGAGAGAGTATCAAACCCACCAATCCTCCTGAAAGCATTCCTCCTACGAGACCTCTGGTCGTCTTGTTTTTCCCGAAGATGGGCTCAGAGTCAATGAACTTGGTGCCCATATCGATCGCCGGTCCTCCGCTGAAGATGACGGCGCTTGAGTTCGCCAACATAGCAGGTAACATCATCACATAAACGCGCAGGGTCGAGCCGACCAATGTGGCGAGCGACAGAGGTTCCATTGTTTCACACCGTTTGTCTGATGCTCGACTCACCCACCTAGCGTTATGATCTTCGCGGACAAACCAGGGAGCTTCGTGTTCTCGTTGGCCTCAAACTCAGCCTCGGACTCAGAGCCAGTATGGAATTTGATCACCAAGTCTGGCCAGTAG